>CAJWLW010000195.1 GCA_913042885.1 uncultured Lentisphaeria bacterium
AATCAGATGATCATGGGCTGGATGATGGACGAGTACTCCCGGATCAACGGCCACCGGACACCGGCGGTCATCACCGGGAAACCGATTCCGCTCGGCGGCAGCCTTGGCCGTAATGATGCCACCGGTCGCGGCGCTTATTACTGCATCAAGGAATACGAGCGTATCCAAGGCTGGAATCCCAACGACATTACCGTGGCTGTCCAGGGCTTCGGCAACGCTGGACAGGCCGTAGCGAAACTGCTCGCCGCCGATGGCTACCATATCATCGCAGTCAGTGACTCGCGCGGTGGCATTGTGCGGCGCGAAGGATTCAACGTGCCCAGCCTGATTCGCCAGAAAAACGAAAGCCGTGAGCTCAAAGCCGTCTACTGCGAGGGGGCCGTCTGTAATCTGGTCGAAGCGGACCCTATCACCAACGAGGAACTGCTCGAGCTCGATGTCGACATCCTGATCCCTGCGGCACTCGAAAATCAGATCACCAGCGAGAACGTCGATCGCATAACCGCGAAAATCATCGTCGAAGTTGCCAACGGTCCAACGACAAGTGCCGCCGACGAAGTTCTTCGCAGCCGCGGCATTCTGGTCATGCCTGACATCCTGGCCAACGCCGGCGGCGTAACGGTCAGCTATTTCGAATGGGTCCAGAATAAGGCAGGCTACTACTGGGAGGAAGAAGAGGTGCAGAATCGGCTGCACGAGATCATGGCCAAGGAGTTCAACGCCATCTACGACAAGGCGATGGAGAAGGACATCAGCATGCGCACCGCGGCATATGCCCACGCCCTCGACCGCATCGGCGCCGCGATCGAATCACAAGGTACCCAGTCCTACTTCCGCGGCGATGGCTGAAATCTACGGCAAAATAGAACGGATCTCTGCGTCCATTCATTTCGAGGCAGAAGGCTTCACCCATGTTCAGCGTAGGGCAACGCCCTGGGTTGAATGAGTGAAAACAGGATGCTCAGATTCTGGACGCAATCCGTAGTCAAGTACCAGAACCGTCATAATAGCCTGCGATGGTTGCTGCGCCTATATCTTGAATTCGTTCGGTCCACAAATCAATTTGTCATATGACCATTGCGTTCTGGAAAATGCACGGGGCCGGCAACGACTTTATCGTTGTCGATGACCGTGACGAGACGTTCCCGGCAGGTGATCGACACTGGCTGCAGGCAGTCGCGCATCGCAACACCGGCATCGGCTGTGACGGGTTCATTCTCATGCAGAATTCGGATGCAGCGGATTTCCGCATGCGTTTCCTCAACTCCGACGGCGGCGAAGTCGCGATGTGCGGCAACGGCGCGCGCTGCGTTGCCCGGTTCGCCGCCCGCTGCGGCATCACTGCGGCCAGGATGTCGTTCGACACCGCAGCCGGCACATTGCATGCCGAGGTGCTCGAGAATGACCAGGTTTGCCTGCAGATGACCGATCCCTTCGACTGGCGACTCGAACGCGCTTTCGAGATCAGCGAGCAGATGAAAGTCTACGATTTCGTGAATACCGGGGTGCCGCACGTCGTCATAAAAGTGGATGCTCTGGATCTGGACGTACTCGCATACGGCACGGCGATCCGCCATCACGCGGATTTCCAGCCGGACGGCACCAACGCCAACTTCATCACCTGTAGCGGCCCGCAGTCGCTGAGCCTGCGAACCTATGAGCGCGGCGTCGAGAACGAAACACTGGCCTGCGGCACCGGCGTCGTCGCGGCAGCACTGATCGCTGCCCAACGCGGCTGGGTGTCACCGCCGGTCGCCGTGTGTTGTGCCAGTGGCGACAAACAGACTGTAGATTTCAACCTGAACGCAGAAGGCGCCCGTGACGTCACACTCACCGGACCGGCCGTGTTCATATTCGAAGGCACAGTTGAATATGACGGGTAACCTAAAACAATCTCTGCTGACCACGGTGTTCGCACTCGCCACGGTCGCCGCCGCCCTCGAACCGCGCGAGGTCGAGGTCGACGAGTCCGTAGAGCTGGAAGCGCATGCGGCAATCGATCGCGCCGTCAACTTTCTCGTGAGCCAACAGGCTCACAACGGCTCCTGGTCTGACGACCCCGCAGTCACCGCGCTGGTGATTACGGCACTGATGCAATGCGCCGAGAAACCGCCGGAAGAGGCGCTGCAGCACGGCACAGGATTTATTGCTGCCCAGGCGCGGGCCGACGGTTCAATCGCCGGCGCCGGCCAGACCGGCAATGCGGCCGCCCTGTCGACGGTGACAAGCGCCATCGCCCTGATGGTCGTCGATGCCGAAGCCCATGGTGCAGTCATCGAGAGCACCCTGAAAAAAGTCTCGGCACCAGACTATGCCGGCAACATGCAGGTGTTGTTCTGGCTGACCGAAGCAGCGCTGGTAGCGAAGATGCTCGATCAGGAAAACCGACTGGCGATGCCCGGCTACGTCGGCAAGCTGATCAAGCGCTGTCAGCATCACGATCCCTCTTCCGATCTACATGGGCGAATTTTTTGCGAAAGCACTGACGGCGATGATCCGGATGGATTGTCCGGTACGCGGACGGCCTACGGCATCGCCTGCCTGTTCCGCACCGGCGGCGATCGCAGAGACCCGGAGGTCGCTGCGGCGGTGATATCTCTCAATCGCTCCTTTTTCACGCTCGATGAATACCCGGACGCGCGTTCGAAGGCGCTGTACACCTTTTATCACGCCTATGCCAGTGCCCATAGCCTGCTGGACGACCAGTATCGAAAGCTCACCGAGCGCCCACCGAAATGGCGCAAAGAGTTGATCGAAGTACTGATGGCGCAGCAGCTCGGCGACGGCCAGTGGCAGCATCGCAAAGGCGCGGATGAGCGCGACCCCAACTGGGCCACCGCTCACGCCCTGCTCACCCTGCGCCTCTCGCTCGATTGACAACAATTCCTCAGTTGTCACTTCGGCGTTCAGCGTTCGCCGTTCTTTCTGTTCGTTCTCCCATTGCCCTGCCAGGAATTCCCCTGCCTTCCCATTTTGTATTCGCACTGGCCACAAGACGTTCAGGTTACGTCGAATTGCAGCGGCAGCGCCGTCAGTCCACGGAAGAAGTTGTTGGGGCCGAATTCGATGTGGGCATTGTCCACCAGTCGCAGATTGGGCAGACGTCGCAGCAGCGTAGGGATAGCGATTTGTGCTTCGAGCCGCGACAGAGGCGCGCCGGGACAATAGTGCGGGCCGACGCCGAACGACAAGTGCTTGTTGTTCTTGCGCTCGATGTTGAATTCTTCGGGCGCCTCAAACCGCTCCCCGTCGCGATTGGTTGCGCCGAGCACCTGCTGGACGAAGTCACCCTTGCGGATCGTCATACCGCGAAGTTCGATGTCTGATGTTGCGATACGGTGAGCGCGTTGTGTGGGTGCGTCGTAACGCAGCATTTCTTCGACGGCGCTGCTGATCAGTTGCGGGTCGGACGCCAGGCGTTGCACCTGCTCGGGCCGCTGAAGCAGCGCCAGCATGCCGTTGCCGATCAGGTTGGTCGTGGTCTCGTGCCCGCCGATCATGAAGGTAAGGCAGGTCGAAAACAACTCGACCTCTGTCAGGCGCGTCCCTTCCGCCTCCGCGTTGGCCAGCCGCGACAACAGGTCGTCAGTTGGCTCGCGTCTGCGTTGCTCGATGAGACCGCCCAGCCAGGCGCGCGCCTCGAGCAGGGCTTCCTGGCTTTTCTCGACGGTTGCGAAATCAGCCAGGCCCGTACCGTGAAATGCCGCAATCTCGTCCGACCAGATCTTGAACTGGACACGATCCGTCTGGGGGAAACCGAACATGTCGGCGATCACCATGGCCGGCAGCGGATTGCCGAAATCGGCAATGAGATCGATATGGCCAGTCGCGATGACCGCGTCGATCAACCCATCGACAATCTGCTCGATACGCGGGCGCATCGCCTTAATCACCCCAGGCGTGAAGGCCTTGCTCGTAATAGCCCGGATGCGAGTGTGATCCGGCGGGTCGAGCCGTATCTGGCCACTGCGGAAATGTGCGCACAGCGGCCGAACCCTGGCCAGGGCCTCCGGGCCGAGCTGATCCAGGAATCGAGTGGTTGTGCCGACGCTCGAGAACGATCCAAAGTCACGCAGCGTCGCCGCCACGTCGTCGTACCGCGTCAGCAGCCAGCACTGCCACGCTTCCGACCAGTGCACGGGAGCCGTCTGGCGCAGGTCGACGTAGGTCGGATAGGGATTCTGCGTGAACTGTGGTGTCAGCAGTTGTGCGTCGAGCGCATCAAGTGAAGACGATGTCATTGGCAGGTTCCTATTGTACAGCGTGCGGGGGCCATGCTGTCGCAGCAAGATATTCGTCAATGCTATTGTACGCAGCATTTGTAAGATAACGCAAAAGGATTTGGAGCAAAGGAGCGAAAAATCAACATTGTGTACGTTCAGCATGTGAGTCTCAGGTATTTACTGTTGAGCATATACCTGACACGGCGAACCGGTACGAAATGTTCTGGCGAGCCGTAGCTGCCTTGCCATCACGACAGCAGATGACACAAAAGGTCGTCCCTGACCTGTTGCGGTTCGGGATTGAGTCAGTAGTGTAAAGCCCTTCCAATAAACCGAAACTCTGTCCCTGCGATACTATGGCAACCCCTACCCTACCCCTCGAGCTCCTGGATCGCCTGCGGTCCTTCGACACTGCAACGGTCAGCAACGCCATCGAGCACTTCAAACTGCGCGACCAGACCACGGGCTACATCAACAATGAGATAAAATGCCACTTTCCGAATATCCAGCCGATGGTCGGCTACGCGATTACCTGTACCGGCGATACCTCCTGTCCAAATGACTCCCGACCGTCGAACGTCGACAAACTTGTCGAGGTCATCGAGGCCGCGCCCAAGCCTTCGGTGATCGTCGTTCAGCACACGGGACATGACCGGTCGCGGAGCTGTTTCATCGGAGACATTTTTTCCTCAGTCACCAGCAAGCTCGGCGCCGTCGGTTTCGTAACCGACGCCAATGTCCGTGACGTGGCGGGCATCGCCAAGCGGACGCCCGAATATCAGGTATTTTCAGCCGGGACCGTCGCCTCGCACGGCTGGGGGGTGTTTTTCGACTTCAACATCGAAGTGACCGTCGCCGGCCTGACGATTGCACCCGGAGACCTGCTCCACGGTGATGCCAACGGCCTGATCTCCGTGCCGTTTGATTCGGCAGAAGCCATCGCCGACCGCGCCGTCGATGTGATCGCCGCAGAGAAGGAGATGTTCGCTTTCCTCGCCGGTGACGACTTCACGATCGACGAATTGAAAAAACGTTTCGTGCCGCATGACTGACGAGCTCGCACCCAAAGTGTCCCGTGTCGAAATTCACACGCTGACAGACGAGCAGTCCAGCCACCTGATCGTCGCCGACGGCGCCAGCGTGCTAATCGACTGTCACTCGCCGCGCGTCAAGGACTGGATCCGCCGGCAGCAGCTTCCAATGCCGGAACTCATCCTGCATACACACGTGCAGCCGGAACATTGCCGCGAGGCCGCCACCTTTCCAAAAGCCAGAATCCTGGTGCACAAGGAACTGCGCGAACTGGCAGCGGACCACATCGGTTACCAGGACGCCACGAAGACGACCTGGAAAAACCCACAGGCCTGGCCGGTCACGTTGGGCCGTGAAAAGTACGGGATCGGCGGTGCCGTCACTGTCATGCCGCCAGAGGAACCGCTGAAAGTCGCCGACACCTTCACCGCCGGCGACCGCATCGCCTGGCAGTCGCACGAGTTCGAGGTGATCGATCTGCCGGGGCACAGCCGGCACCATGTCGGTTTCGTGCTGCACCAGCCTGCAGGTGATCCGCTTTGTGTGTTTATCGGCGACCTGTTCTGTGACGGTGCGTTGGTTGTGAATGTGTACGACCTCGAATCCGCGTACAGCACAACCACATTGCCGGAACTCCCGAATACGCTGAGAAACCTGGCGTCACGGCCGGAGCAGTTGTACCTGCCGGCAACCGGCCCGGTAATGCACGACGGCCCGGACCAGGCGCACCGGCTGGCCGACAAGATCGATGCCTACGAAAAAGCATTGACCTGGACGTCCGGTACCTACGACCCGGCGCCGAAACCCGAGGGTGACTCCATCGGGCGTTACTGCCGGCGAGCCGAAGGCGTCTCCCAGCTCGCCAACGGCGGCGGCAACTGCATCATGTTCATCGACGACCAGGGCCGCGGCCTGATGGTCGACCCCGGCCCCTGCGGCTTCGGCTCCAAGACGGCTGAACAGGATTTCATCGCCGATCTCGAACGCTTCGAAAACGATTGCGGGCTCCACAATGTCGAAGTGGCACTGCTGACGCATTTCCACGGTGATCATTTCGACATGATGCCGCTGCTGCGGGAGCGCTACCCGACCTGCCGCGTCGCCGCCTGGGATCTCGTCGCGCGCGTTGTCCAGGCGCCGCACGAGTATCCGTATGCCTGCCGGATGCCGTGGTACAACGTCGGTTTCGACGCCATCAAAGTCGATCATATCCTGACCGAGAAGCAGCCGTACTATTGGAATGATATCGAAATCTCGTCATGCCATCTGCCGGGACACTGCTACGCGCATGCAGCGTATTTCCTGACCTTCGGCGGGCAACGGATCGCGCTCACCGGGGACACCATTCAATCCCACGGCGACTCAGTCAGTGTCGAGTACATCATCGCCAATCACAGCGTACCCGATGAGAACGATGGCATTCTCAAAGCCTATCGGACGATGGTTACGCACGAAGTGGATATCAACATCGGCGGCCACGGATCTCACTTCGTCGGGTGCAATGCGATGTACGAAGAGTCGCTGCGCCGCATCGAACACGCCCTGCCCTTGCTCGAGGCGCTGGTGCCGGACGGTGATATACCACGGGCGTTCCTGCGGCCATGGCTGGCTGGACGGAAGACGTAAGCGGCTGGATTGACAAGGGGCCAAGGCGATTTTTTACCGCTCAGTCGCCGGTCAGAATACCGTCTTCGCGCAGACGCTCACAAATTCTTTCCGCGACATGTTCGTGGCCGCGCGGAGACAGGTGCCCCTCGTCATAGGGCAGAAAGAACTCGGCAACAGCCGCGGCAGGCAACATTGCGAGCGCTGACGTAACATCGATGTTCTCCGGTCGCTCATCGATCACTGCAGATACCACCGCGTTCTTGTCCCACTCGTTGAACAACGCCGGATAGATTGTGTAAAAGGTCGCACCTTGGGCATCACACATCTTTTTGATCGCCTCGAGATTATCGATGAACTCCTCGGGCGCGACCCGTGTGTGTCCCGGCAGATAGAGGGATGAACGGTAAAAAGCGTCGACGTCCCGCTGCCGGCTCTGTGCCACCCGCTGCTCCGCATGAAAGAGGTAAAAACACCAGAGCGCCAGATTCGATCTGTTCAGCAGCATCGCTGCCAACGAGTCTTGACGCTTTACCGCGAGGATACTGTCTGCGACACCGGACGCCGCCCAGGTGCCATCGTTCAGGCCGGCCTCGACGATCACCACATCCGGCTGCAGCTCGGCGATGAGTTGCTCGGCGCGCTTGCGGATCTGATATGTCGAGTACCCCGGCACCGAGGCGTTGATGCATTGCCACTCCCCCCGCCCCGCTGCTTTGAGTTGCGCAACGACTTGCTCAGCGAATGAGTCCCGATGCTGCACACCCCAGCCGAAGGTTATCGACGTTCCCAGGAACAGAATCGTTTTCTTGTCTTCGACCGGTGGTTCACCGCGAAATCCACGGTCGTTGATCTGCCAGGTCACAGCATCGTGGTAGGACTTGTTCGGATAGTCCGCCTGGCGCCGTGCAAACTCGTCGTCGGTGATTGATTCATTGATGTAGGCCAGCTTCAGCAACGTCCACGGTTCGTCGTACCCAGGGTTGAGGCGCCAAAACAGGGTGTCGTCCAGCAAAAACGACTTGCCCAGTTGATCCTTCGGCGGGAACGCCTTCTCCTCAGCCAGATATTTCTCTTGCGGCAGGCGGGCGAGGCGAAGAGATATCTCCGCACTGCCGAAAAACAACAGCGCGGGCAGCAGGCTGAAAATAATGATCTTGAGTTTCTTCTTCTGTATCACAGCAAACCGTTCAGGTAGTAAGCGAGCATTCGGGATACCAATTACGGTGTGTACGGCCCATAGCCTGGCGGCCCATTACAGTCGGCTACAAGCAGAATAAAATTTTCTCAACCGGGCTCGCGACTCTCCCGAATCTTCCCCGCTACTTCAACGAGCGGCGCGCACCACAACGAATCTTTGCGGTCCGCGATGTATTCGCACAACTGGCGAAGATCCCGTTCTGCCGTCGACAATTGGTTGCCGCTGATATCGTGAAAAACGAAAACCACCCATTGCCCCTGCCCGATTGCCAGTTCTTCGACCAGCCCGATCATCTCGAAAACGGTCATCCGCTCGCAAACCTGCCCACCAACACAGGCGATGTCCACACGCTCAGGCAGGTTGCCGAAGCCGTATTCCTCCCGGCCACGGCCGGCGGCGAACATGCCGTTGACAAGCGGAATGTAGCTCCGCCGCTGAGAACCGGTGCCGACGTCGGTGTGATAATACGGATAGCAGAACGACCATGCTTCCTGATGCGGGGCGATCTGCTCAAGGCGTACCTGCGCTTCGCGGATATCATCTTCGATCGCCTCGAGTGTCAGGTCGTCGTAGCAGGCCGTAGACGTAGCGAAAAGATTACCGGTCGCCGGATGCAACGTGGTGTGGTTGCCGATTTCGTGGCCACTGCGGGCAACTTCGCACCAGGGGTCGAGGCGCTCGCGCCAGTCAGCGCCACTGGGGATAAGGTAAAACGTTCCGCGCAGGCGGAAATGGTCCATGATCGGCACGGCATGCTCGAGCTGAGTCGGTCGACCGTCATCGAACGTCAGGGAAACCGCGCCTTGTTGTGGTGCAAATGGTTTCACGTTGTCACCTTCTCCCGTGGGTAAGATCGTATCGGCTTTACGCTAAGCCCATCGGCAGGATGTTGTAGTTGATCTCAAGGCGCACGGTGTAGAGCGTGAACG
>CAJWLW010000196.1 GCA_913042885.1 uncultured Lentisphaeria bacterium
GCTCGCCAAGTGCCAGGTGTGCCAGCTGTGATTCGACGGCGCTGGAAGCATCGTCAACCCGCGGTGCGTCAAAATGTTGACGCACCCGAAAGATTTGCGGGTATTCGATACAGTGTTTTGTCATGGTAACCGCTCCCGAGGCTTGGATTCGCCGCAGCAGAACCTATTATAAAATCGCGCAACGTGCAAACGAAACCGGATGATGATACCGGTATATCCGTATGACTGAAAAGATCTTCCAAGGGCTTTTTCGGAGTTCGAATCTGCGCTCGACAGCGGGCTGCCGGGGAGATTGTCCATCTGATGCGCGGTCTGTCGAGTTGCGGCAAGAGCCACACATAGAAACGCTATGCCCAGTGGGTAATTGGTCACACCTGCACCGTCGAATTGCACGGGCTGGAGCCCGAATGGTGGAACGAAATCCGCGTGCTGTTTAAGTGCAAAAAGTATACGATGCCGGCCTGCGAATAAGTGGAAGGGGTGAAAAGTGAAAGAGTACAATTCACATGCTTTTTACTTTTTACCTCTTTTAACCCTGTCAACTTGCGGCTCTGCCGCCTTAGGAGCTTTCAATGAAATTACTCAAAGTTCTCGGTAGTGTTGCAGTCGCGGTTGCGTGTGTTTTGGTTGTCCGCCGGCACACGGTCGGTCAATGTCCGTCCTGCGGCCGCACTCGACAAACAGCCGGTAGCCGCTTCTGTGCCGATTGCGGTTATGAGTACAAGTGAGGCGAATTGCTCCCGTGGCACAGCGCATTCCGCCCGTGATAGCGTTTTAAGGAACGTATTTTTCAAAGGGTTCAGTGGATGGCGGCTTCGCGGTCTTTGAGGAAGCCGGCGGAGCGGGCGCGGATCACTGCCTGGATCTCGGCGATGATGGACAGGGCAACCTCCTCGGGTGTCTCCGCGCCGATGTCAAGACCGACAGGGAAACGCAGGATATCCCGTCGGCCAGCAGGGATCGCTGCGGCATCTTCGAGCGCGTTGAGCAGACGGGTGGTGCGCTTCTTTGGACCAAGCATGCCGACGTAACCGATACTCGAAGCAAGTAACGCGGAGGCCAGAATCCTGTCCCACTCGTAATTATGAGTCATCACGACGGCAACGGCGGGCGATGAAAGGGTGAGGTGCTGTGACAACTGCTCAGGATGACAAATGATGATCCGAGCGGCGCCGGGGAATCTTGCTGTATTTGCGAGGGCATCGCGCGGATCGACGACGGTGACGTGCCAACCGAGGGCGGCAGCCAGGGCAACCAGTGGCATGGCGTCGTGACCGGCACCAAAAACAAGCAGCGGCAAGGGCGGGTTGATAGCCTCGATCAAGACCTCGACTCGGTCGTCCGCATAGGCGGTGACAATCGACTGGTGGGTATCAATGACCTGGCCGGCATCGGCGAGAACGGCTTGGGCAGTGGTACCGCCGATATTCGACGACGTCGTGCCGTCGGAACGCAGGATCAGCCGGCTGCCGATGGGTGTATCCGGCAGGTCGCTGGCGAACACTGTCGCCAGCACGCCGTGGTCGTTCTGGGCCAGGCAGTGGGCCAGGAAGTCGGTGTAGTCCGGCGCGTCGTCGAGCGCCGGCAGGCGCTCGATCAGGACATTGATGATGCCGTCACAGCCGATACCGAGGCCCATGACCGTGTCGTTCTCGAAGCTGGTGTCATAGCGCACGACCTTCGGTTTCCCGGAGGCAATGACCTGGCTGGCGTGCTCGCGCACATCGTTTTCCAGGCACCCGCCACTGACGGCACCGACCGTGTCGGTCTCGGACAGAAACATGCGTGCCCCGGGCCGGCGATAGGTGGATCCGGCCACCTTCACTACGGTGGCTACAGCGTATGGTTTGCCGCGGTCATCGAATTCACGGACAGCAGCGAGGATGTCGAGGAGATCTCGCATGGGGCAATAGTTTGCGTGCTCATGCTGTTGCTTTCAAGCAACGGTTGATTTTGTAGAGGTTGAGTGCCATCGCGACCTGTTGCATGCTGTACATGCAGGCGATGTGCTTGGCCATGTTAGCGATGGGTGCACGGCAGGGGAACTCAGCGCTGCGAGAGCACGTCTGATTCGTACTGGCGGATTTCGTCGAGCCAGGACGATCCGACGGGGACGCTTTCGCGCTGGCAATAGTAATCCCATACGGCACCGTACGGCAGCGTTTTGAGCTCCTCGAGCAACGCCAGGCGGGCGGTGTAGTCACCGGAGATTTCCAGATCACGCAGCATAGTCGTGGGTTCCAGCAGTGCCATCAGCAGTGACTTGATCATGCAGCGTGTGCCGATGGTCCAGGCTGCGAGCCGGTTGATGCTGGCGTCGAAGAAGTCCAGGCCGATATGCACGCGATCGGTGTAGTTGTTGCGAATGATCTCCTGGCTGATTGCCTGCAGTTCGTCCGTAAGCACGACCACGTGATCGCTGTCCCAGCGCACACCGCGGCTGACATGCAGCAGCAGCTCATCGACGTACTGCAGGACCGACGAAATCTTGTCGGAGATCACTTCGGTCGGGTGGAAGTGTCCGGCATCGAGGCAGAGCATCATGTTGCGGCTGACGGCGTAGCCAAGATAAAATTCGTGACTGCCGATGACGCAACTTTCCGAGCCGATCCCAAACAGCTTGCACTCGATAGCATCGAGGTTGTGTTGCAGATCGATCTTCTCCTCGAAGATGCGATCGAGCGATTCGACCAGCTGTGCTCGCGGCGTGTGCCGGTCGATTGTCAGGTCCTTGAAGCCGTCGGGAATCCAGATGTTGGTGACACACGGGTTGTTCAGTTCCTTGCCGAAGTATTCACCGATTTTGCGGCAGGCAATACAGTGATCGATCCAGAACTCTCGAATCTTTTCGTCGTAGCTGGCCAGCGTGAAACCGCTTTCTGCCAGCTCATGTGAGAATGCGGTCGGATTAAAATCCATGCCGACGCCATTAACCCTGGCCCAGTCGACCCAGCCGGCGAAATGGCGCGGCTCGATGGTGGAACGGTCGACGGGAAAGGAATCGTACTCGCCGTACATCGCGTGAAGATTAAGCCGGTGCTTGCCCGGCAGCATGCGGAAAGTCATCTCGAGATCGGCGCGGAGCTCGTCGGCGTTACCGGCTTTGCCGGGATAGTTGCCGGTGGCCAAAATACCGCCGCCGGTGAGACCGGCGTCCGATTCGAACCCGCCGACGTCGTCACCCTGCCAGCAATTCAGTGAAATTGGGATTTTTACCAGTGCGCCCATGGCTTTTTCGGTGTCGACACCGTATTCGGCGTAGAGGTCACGGGCTTGCTCGTAGGCGGCTGTCAGACGGCTCTCATCGATTTTTCTCATCTTATTGTCTCCATATTGAGTTTTAACAGCTCAACGGCTGTGCTTAGTGTTTGGAAACAAAGATCATTTGCCCAAACAAAATTCATCAACCCAAATCCGGGTTGGAGCACGGTGTCGAGGGAAGAGGTGTCGGTTAACGAATTTGGTTTGCGGCTTTACCGCTTTAAGCTATTACCGCCATAGGTCATTGTAGTTCAGCCGGCGAATATACAACAGAATGTAGCTGCCATCTATCCGTAAAATGAATACTGGCCCGTCCAATCAGATCGACCGTGTGTCACGGACTCCGCAGATTTGCAGGGTGGCGGTGGCGGCGGCCAGCGGGTTGTTGTCCTCGCTGGCTTTCGCACCGGCGGAGTGGTCGTGGATCGCGTGGGTGGGGCTGGTGCCGTTGCTGGTGGTGGCGCTGCCGGCGCGGCGGGCGGCATGGCGTCTCGGGTTGGTTTTCGGGCTGGTTGCGTGCATGTCGGGGATGGCCTGGTTGCGCGAACTCCAGTGGCCCGCACTCTTCGGGGTAGCGTTGATATATGCCTGGATTCCGGCCTGCTGGCTGAAGTTGGCGCAGCAGATTTGGCTCAATGTGCGACTGTCGCCGGCGGAAGATCTCAAGCCGCAGACGGACGGCTTGGTGCGTGTACATCCACGATGTTTCCGTGGCCGATCCTGTTTGCTCGTGGTTGCTCTGGCGCTGTGCTGGTGCGGCTCCGAACTGGTTCGCGGCTTGTTGGCCCCGTGGAATAATATCGGTGTGAGCCAGTGGCAGAATGGCTGGTTGCTGCCGTTGACCCGGGTGACTGGGGTCGACGGTATCAGCTTTCTGATCGTGTTGACGAATGTGGCTGTCTACATTGCAGTCGTTTCCTGGTTCGCAGGGCGCGATCCCACCGAGAGGTTTGCCGACTACTGGCGGCTGGTAGACGCGAAGCGACTGGTATTTTCACCATTGCTGCTGGCGGCGCTGTTGATCGTACTGGCCGGATTGCTGGCACCGAGGTACGACCTGCCGGCGCCTCAGAGCACGGTGCGTATTGCTGCCGTGCAGGGTAACATCCCGCAGATTCGCAGGTTTTCCAAGGCGCAACTTGCCGAGGCCACGGCGGTCTACGACGAACTGACGCTCGACATTGTAGCACGTGAGAAGCCGGATCTCGTTGTCTGGCCGGAGACGGCCCTGCCCGTCACGTTGCGCGGCCGCATGCGCGACTATATGGCGGAACTTTTTGAGCAGACGGAAACACCGCTGCTTGCCGGCACTATCGACCGCCGGCAGCCGTATGACCCGGCTGAGGGCGAGGTGTTCGATTACAACTCGGCGCTGCTCTATGACGCCGGCGGCAATGTCGTCAACTGGTACGACAAGATACATCTCGTGCCGTTCGGCGAGTATGTACCGTTCGATCGGTACTTGCCGTTTCTGGTCGAGTGGATCGGCATGGGCCGCAATCTGACGCCGGGTACAGAATACACCGTCATGCCGTTTGGCGATGGTGCCCGGTTCGGCATCAATATCTGTTACGAGGACATTTTTCCGGAGATCAGCCGCAATTCTGTGCTGCGCGGCGCCAATGTGCTGATCGTGATCACCAACGATGCCTGGTTCGGCACGACGTCGGCATCGCGGCAGCACCTGGCGCATTCGGTTCTGCGTGCGGTGGAGACTTGCCGGCCGCTGCTGCGCAACGGCAACAACACCGACACCTGCCTGATCCTGCCGGACGGCCGGGTCGAGGCTTTGCTGTACGGCAGTGACACGCGGTTTATCCGGGCCGCGCGGGTCTATGACGTGCCGGTGTGGGAGCAATTGCCGTTGACCTTTTACACACGGCACGGGGACTGGTTTGCGTTGACGGCGGGCGCCGCGACGATTCTCCTTGTTCTGTGGTGTCTGTTCCGCTTCCTGTTCCGCCGGCAGCGGCTTTCCGAGATGGTGCAGCGGCCGGAATGACGGTTGTGGTCGCTGTGCTGGGACCCGCCCCTCACATTGCTTTGCCGTGCCTTCCACATTGCCTCGCGTTGGTATTCTGTTTATCTGGCAATAACTTGGCGAATGGTTCAGAACACGCGGCAGGCCGAGGGCCTTTTCATCACATTCGAAGGGGCGGAATGCTCCGGCAAATCGACCCAGACGCGGCTGCTGGCCGAGTGGTTGCGGGAGGCCGGCCATGAGGTGCTGGAGACGCGCGACCCGGGCGGCACGCGAGTCGGCGAGGAACTGCGGCACATCGTCAAGCACGTTTGCGGAGAGGACGCCGTGTGCGACGAATCCGAGCTGTTGATTTTCGGCGCCAGCCGTGCCCAATTGACCCGCAAAATCATCATGCCCTGCCTGTCCCGCGGCGGCGTCGTGCTGTGCGATCGTTTTGCGGACTCGACGACAGCCTACCAGGGCTACGGCCGTGGCTTCGATCTGGCGCTGATCGCTCAGATCAATCAACTGGCCACGTGCGGGCGCATGCCGGACCTGACGATACTTCTCGACATTGATCCGGAGACCATGCAGCAGCGCGGCCAGATGCGGATGGAGACGTTATTCGTCCAGGACCGCATCGAAGAAGAGTCCAGGCGGTTCCACGAGACCGTGCGCGAGGGGTACCTGAAAATTGCGGAGACCGCAGGGGACCGAGTCAAGGTGATCGACGGCGGGGGCGACCAGCGAATCATCCAAAACCAGATCCGGGAGCAGGTCAGTCATGCCCTTGAGCGAATTCAGAAATAAATATCCGGCGCTGATCGAACGGCTGTGGCAGGCGCGCTACGGTGACCGCATTGCGCACGCCTATCTGATCACCGGCGATCACCCGACGGCGCTCGAGCAATTCGCGCTGGGCTGGTCACAGATGTGTCTGTGCACGGCGCCGGTTGACAATGACGCGTGCGGCAACTGCGAGATTTGCACGCGCCTGGCGAACGGCACGTATGCGTACCAGCAGGTGCTCAAGCCGCGATCGAAGTCGCGACAGATTCTTATCGAACAGATTCGTGAACTGGAGCACTATCTGCACCTCAAGTCGGACGGCCAGATCAAGATCGGTCTAATCCATGACGCCGATCGGATGAATGAAGCGTCACAAAACGCGTTTCTTAAGACGCTCGAGGAACCGTCGCCGCGCACGCTGCTGCTGTTGTTGACCAGCAATACGATGAGCCTGCTGCCGACCATCCGCTCACGCTGTCAGACGCTGTCAATTCTACAGAACCGTGTCGGCTATGACTTCACCGGACGGGACGAGCTGATCCGCGTGATCTCGACGATGACGAAGGGCAAGGGAGCGATCATCGCAGTGGACGCGGCATTGCACATCGTGGCGACACTGCAGTCGTTGAAGAAGGAAGCCGAAACCGAGGTGAAACAGCAGCACAAAAGCTTGACGGCCCAGTCGGCCAACCTGGACCGGTCGGTGCAGAAGCGATTGGATGATGAGTTTCTGGCGCAGGCTGCAACGCTGTATCTGTCGCGGCGCGAATCTTTGTTCAGTGTTGTGCACACCTGGTTCGCTCAGGAGTATTTGCGTTCGCACGGCGTCGACGTCGATCACCTGCCGCATCCTGAGCTGTATGGCTGCCTGGGTGATGCCGGGCCGCCGCCGTTAAATCCAGGCGCGGCGCGGCGCAGCCTGGACGTGACCGAGGGGCTGCTGGAATCTTTGCGGTTCAATGTCGACGAACCGTTGGCAATTGAGGATTTTTGCCTGCAGGTCTGTGCCAAGGTCTGACCCCGGGCGATTCACAAGTCGCAGCCGATGTCCAGAATTGTTCATAACGTCGTATCTTCCGTTCATTCCAGCGGCCATGGAAACAAGAATATGACATTATTACTTCATATTCAACGTGTTGCGGTGTAGCCGTAGTTTCGGAAACAGTTTGTTGATAACTTGTGGATAAGATTGTGCGAAACTTCACAACTATTCACGATTGCAGATACTTAATGAATTTTCAGGACATGTTTAAAACGCTCGAGAAAGGCTCTTACACGACAGATCGGGGGGATCGTGGATCCGGACACAGGCAGTAACGGGGCAACGGACGCCGCTTCGCAGACGGAGGCGGAGATGTTGGCCGAATTCGAGGCCGGCATCCTCCGTAAGCCCGGCCGCTTCTGGCGGATGTGCATTACGCTGATCGCGATCGCCTGGTCGCTGTTTCAGATTGCCGTTGCTGCCGGTGACCTGGTGTTCGAGAAACGTCTGGATTCGATCCGTGTCCGCAGCATTCACCTGGGTTTTGCGATGCTGCTGCTGTTCCTCAACTATCCGCTGTTTCGCAAGCCGCGTTTCGGCATTAAGGCCTGGGCGGATATGCGGCGGTTGCCGTGGTGGGATGTTTGCTGTGCGGTGGTGGGCTGTCTGGCGGCGCTGTATCTGGCGATCGATTACGAGGGGTTGGCGCGGCGTCAGGGGCAGCCACTGGTGCGCGACATCGGCATCGGGATCGTGCTGTTGGTGCTGCTGCTGGAGGCGTCGCGGCGGGTGATCGGTCCCGCCCTGGCCGTGATCGCTCTGGTCTTCACGGTTTACGTCTTTACCTCCGAGCACATGCCGGAGTTTATCTTCGACAAGGGCGTCTCGCTTTATCGTTACGTCGAGCAGATGACTCTGTGGGACGCGGGCGTTTATGGTGTGCCGTTGGACGTGTCTGCGAAGATCGTGTTTCTGTTTGTGCTGTTCGGGTCGATGCTGGATCGAGCTGGCGGCGGGCGGTTTTTCATCGACTTGGCGCTGAGCCTGCTAGGCCGATATCGCGGTGGCCCTGCGAAGGCGGCGGTGCTGAGCAGCGGGCTGACAGGCATGATCTCAGGCTCGAGTATCGCCAATATCGTGACGACGGGCACGTTCACGATTCCGCTGATGAAGAAGGTTGGGTATCCTGCGAAGAAGGCGGCCGCTATCGAGGTAGCGGCGAGCACCGACGGGCAGCTGGCGCCGCCGATCATGGGCGCCGCAGCGTTCATCATTGCCGAGTATATCAACGTGCCGTACCTGGAGGTCGTGAAGGCAGCGATCATTCCGGCGGCGGTATCTTACGCGACGTTGTTCTACATCACCCATCTGGAGGCCTGCAAGCTGGGGCTGATGGGGATGGCCAAAGAGAACCTCAAGTCCTTTGGAACAGTGTTGTTCCAAGGTTTTCATTTTCTTATTCCGCTTGGCGTGCTGCTGTACTTTCTGATCATCGAGCGCCGCTCACCGGAGCCGTCGGTTTTTCACGCGATCTGGGTACTGGCGATCGTCATGGTGGCGCGCCGGATCTGGCAGGCGCTGCAAATGACACAGGTGGACGCCGCACCAATGCGGGAGACGAGTTTCGGCACGGCGGTTTCAGCTGGTCATAAGGTTGCCCGGGGTGTTGTGGGCGGAGTTGTGATGGGATTGCGTGACATACTCGACGGTCTGGCATCCGGGGCGCGCAACATGGTGAGTGTGGCGCTGGCCTGCGCGGCGGCGGGTATCGTCGTTGGCATCGTTGATATGGGATTGGCCGGCACGATCACGGACATCATTGGCACCTTGTCGCGTGGCAATGTTTTTCTGCTGCTGCTGATCACTGCGGTTGCCAGCCTGATCATCGGCATGGGACTGCCGACGACTGCGA
>CAJWLW010000197.1 GCA_913042885.1 uncultured Lentisphaeria bacterium
ACGACAACGAATTTGTGATGCATGTGCTTGTATGGCGGCATCTCGATCAGGTCGACGGAGATGCCGTGCCGCCGCAGCTTGTTGACGATCGGCTTGCTCCATTGACCGGCGGCCTGGCCGGCATCCACCTTGACGTGGACCATGACCCCGTCGCGGTGCTTGTCGATCAGAGCCTCGGCAATCTGTTTGCGAGTGAATGAGTAAGCTGCAACGTAAATCTCGCGGCGTGCCTTCTTGATAGTATCTAGCAGAATTTCCTCGCAATCCTCACCGAAACCGACGGTAACCTTGGCATCCCGCAGGCGACGGGCATCAGCATTTTCAGTGCCCAACAGGAACAATGCCGCAGCCGCGAAGCCTGCGAGTAATACAGCCGCGGAATGATGATGGTGCCGAGGGATCATGGGACAGCGTCTCCGTGTCATGAGCTATTGGTTGGCCTTGATGTACTCCGTACGTTTCTCTGCTAAATCCCGCCACCGATGTTTCGGATATTTTTTAATGAAAGCGTCGTACACCTTCTGGGCGGTTTTCGGGTCGCCGTCTTTCGAATAGCACTGGGCCATGTGAAACATCGCGGCGGGTGCTTCTTTCGATTTCGGAAACGCCTGAATCCCCTTCCTGAAGATAATGGCAGCGTCTTTGTAGCGGAAAAACCGCATATTGATGCGGGCTGAAATAAACGCCAGGTTCGGCGCCCACGACTTTTCGACATTCTCTTTCTTGAACGCGCTCCTCGCCATGAACCTGGTAATTTCCGGCAGAAACGCGCCCGCCAGAATGATCAATACAAAAATACCGATACCGATTTTCTTAGCCATAGCCATGCTGTCAACCCTACGGGTTGGTGCTCAAACCGAACGTTACTTCGACTGCGGCTGCTCTTTCCCCGTGAGACCGATTATTTTCCTTGAGCTTCTGCATCTGATCGGGATTGTCCTGCAGATACATGTAATCCCCGGCAACAATACCAACGAGTTTGACACATCTTCTGACGAAACTTGTGCTTGGGGTCGCGTGCCATCATGTCACCGACACACTGGTCGCTGGAGAAGTGGTTGGCCCTGAACTGCTGCGAGCACACAATGCGACCTGGAAACCTCCATAACACAGTCGCCGTACAACAGCTTAAATCATGCAGTGCAATGACTTACAGCCGGAAACCAAGGATGATTCGTGCCGACTTTTCCTTCGACGTTCGCTTGCGCCATGATCCCGCCCAGGTGGCATCGTTATTCAACTTCCAATACGAGGCCGTCGTGTGCGAGTTGCACGCCATTCGACAGAAGCTTGTTGGTCTCCGCATGCAAACCCATGTGATGGCTCAGGTGTGTGAGCCACGTTTGCGCGCCTTGCAGCTCCGCCGCCAGTTCCCTGGCACCTGCCAGATTCAAATGCGCCGGGTGCTGCCAGTCGCGGTTCCACAACGCCCCCAAGATGACTACATCAGCGCCCTGGACCAGTTCAACCGTGGCCGGCGGCAACGTCTTGCAATCCGTCAGGTAGGCTACCTTCGACCGGGCTGTCTCAATAACATAACCGTTGATTTCATCGGCGCCGTGATTCACGATCACCGGGATGACGGAAATTTCGTCAAACACGAGCTTGCGATACTCCTGCTGATCGATCGGCCGCAGCTCGAAACGCGGCCGTGTGATACCGTCCGGCCACTCAGTCAGCGTATAGGCATAGGTTTGTTCGAACTGTTCAACCATGTACGCCGGCAGGAACACCGGGATCACGCTCTCCTGCATACGATTGTAAACCCTCGCATCGTCGAGGCCAAAGAAATGATCGGCGTGGTGATGCGTGAAAAAAATCGCATCAACCCGGTCGACGTCGGCACGCAGGCACTGGTAGCGGAAGTCCGGCGTCGTGTCGATGACGATGCTGACGGCTTCGCCGCGCACCCACAAACTGGATCGCAGACGTTTGTCGCGGGGATCGTCGGAACGGCAGACCTCGCAATCACAACCGATCTGCGGTACGCCGAAAGACGTGCCAGTACCAAGAAACTGCAGGCGCAATCTTACACTCCCAGTCAGAGTCATACGATGGAGCCACACGAGGTGAATGAACAACTAATATGTTTTCTCGATGGGCCATCGTCAATGGCAACAATAGAATAACTAGTTTAAACTAGGTCTGGGAGATTTCCCGGCCGGTGACAGATCGGCCCAAATTGCCGACCGTTCCCATACCCATACAACAACGAGAGTTACAACATGTATACTTCCGAATATGATGGCAAAAAATCTATTTTCCACACTTTCCGGCAGAACCTTGGCTCGGGGCCAAACGTCGCTTATGATAGGTAAAAATTAAAAATTTCGCTAATAGCCCCCTTTTTTTTGTCATCGCACGTAGTAAACCGCCGCTTTTGACGTTATAGTAACTTCATTGTGGTACCAAGTGTTCGCTAACCCAATCCCGGAGATCGCCCGCGATGGCGGAGGAAGTCACCCACCCAGCGCCTGATCCGACAGGCAGCACCGAGTATAACGAGAGCAACATCTCGGTTTTGGAAGGCCTCGAGGCGGTGCAGAAGCGGCCGAGCATGTACATCGGCGACACCAGTGAGCGCGGCCTGCACCACCTGGTTTATGAGGTTGTCGACAACAGTGTGGACGAGGCCCTTGCCGGTCACTGCAGCCAGATCGGCGTCACGATCCACCTCGACAACAGCATCACAGTCACCGACGACGGCCGCGGCATCCCGATCGGCATGCACGAAGCCGGCATGCCCGCCGTCGAAGTCGTCCTTACCCTCCTGCACGCCGGCGGCAAATTCGACCATGATTCCTACAAAGTCTCCGGCGGCCTGCACGGCGTCGGTGTGTCGTGCGTCAACGCCCTCAGCGAATGGCTCGAAATCGAAGTGCGGCGCGACGGGTCGGCGCATCACATGCGCTTCGAGCGCGGCATCACCAAGTCGCCACTTACCCGAACGCACCCGGCCAGCGACACGGGCACCGACATCACCTTCAAGCCCGACAGCAAGATCTTTCAGGTCTCCGAGTACAAGTGGGATATCCTTGCCAATCGCCTGCGGGAGCTCGCCTTCCTCAATAAAGGCATCCACATCCTGCTCAACGACGAGCGCCCCGAAAACGGCATCCGCGCGGAGGAATTCTACTACGAGGGCGGCATCGTCGAGTTCGTGGAGCACCTCAACCGCGGCAAGCAGGCGTTGTCCAAAGTCATCTACTTCGAGGGTCAAAAGGACGACGTCCAGGCCGAAGTGGCGATGCAGTACAATGACAGCTTCAACGAAGCGATCTTCAGCTACACGAACAACATCAATACGATTGAGGGCGGCACCCATCTTTCGGGGTTCCAGGCCGCATTGACGCGGACGATCAACAACTACATGAAGACTGTCCCCAGTCTCAAGAATGAAAAATCCGTCACCGGCACCGATGTGCGCGAAGGCCTCTGCTGCGTCATCAACGTCAAGGTCAAGGACCCGCAGTTCGAGGGACAGACGAAAACCAAGTTGGGCAACAGCGAAGTGCGCGGCATCATGGAACAGATCGTCAACGAACAGTTCGGGACCTACCTGGAAGAGAGCCCGGCGGTCGCCCGCCTCATCGTCGACAAAACCCTGCTCGCCGCCCGCGGCCGCGAAGCCGCCAAACGCGCCCGCGAACTGACTCAGCGCAAAGGCGCCCTCGACGGATTTTCACTGCCCGGCAAACTGGCCGACTGCTCCGAACGCGATCCCGCCAAATGCGAAATCTACATCGTCGAGGGGGATTCCGCCGGCGGCTCCGCCAAACAGGGACGCGACAGCGGCTTCCAGGCGATCCTGCCGATCCGCGGCAAGCTGCTCAACGTCGAAAAAGCGAGACTCGACAAATTGCTGCGCAACAACGAGATTCAGGCACTGATCACGGCCATCGGCTGCGGCATTGGCGCCGACGAATTCAACATTGATAAACTGCGCTATCACCGCATCGTCATCATGACGGACGCCGACGTCGACGGCTCACACATCCGTACCCTCCTGCTCACCTTCTTTTACCGCCAGATGAAACCGCTCATCGAGGAAGGTCACATCTACATCGCCAAGCCGCCGCTGTTCAAGGTCAAGCGCCGCAAACGCGAAGAATATATCGAGACCGAGGGACAACTCGACAAGTTCCTCATCGAACAGGCCATCGAAGACTTGACCATCTCTCACAGTTCCAACGGCCAGTCCCATATCCCCATCGAAACCATCAAGGGCCTGGTCGAACTCGTCAGCGAAATCAACTTCCTCTTCGTCAGCCTCATCCGCCATGGTATCGAGCCGGAAGCTTATATAGCGGCACGCCATCCCGAGACCGGCGCCTTCCCCATCGCTCGGATCTCGGTCCGCCTGGCGGACGGCACGCTGTCCGAACACTACGTTTATTCCGACGCCGAGGAGACCGAGTACATCGAGCAAATCAGTGAGAGCCTGGCGCCACGCACGGAATCGATGCCGCCCGCCGAAGGCGAGGAAGAAGCCCAGGCCGACGCCGACGCTCAGGCCGAGGTCGCGCGCGAGAAACTACTGCAGTCAGCCATCGAGGTGGCACGAATCTTCGAGGCCAACCTCTTCGACGACATAGCCAAGCAGCTCGAAACGTACAATCTCTCCACCGCCGATCTGTTCGGCAACGGTCAGACGACGTTGTTCAATATGGTGCGCGACGGCGAAGAGGACACGGTCAGCGCATTCTCCATCATGGACCTGATCGAGCAGATCAAGCAATCTGGCAAACAGGGCATCCAGATTCAGCGCTACAAAGGTCTCGGGGAAATGAATGCCGACCAGTTGTGGGAAACCACTATGGACCCGATGCATCGCAAGATGCTCAGGGTCACCATGGACGACGCTTTCGAAGCCGAACGCATTTTCTCTCTACTCATGGGAGATGTCGTCGAGCCGCGCCGCGAATACATCGAACGCTACGCCGCCACTGTCAAAGATTTGGATATCTGAACGTTCCGCCTGCCACCGGACACTGAGGCCTGGCGACCACCTGAAGGACCATCATGGATGACAACGCGACACTGCAAAGCAACGATTTTCCGGCGAATATCGAAGACATCATGCACTCGGCGTATCTGCAGTATTCGCTGAGTGTCAATGTCGGCCGGGCGATCCCCGACGTCCGTGACGGTATGAAGCCGGGCAACCGACGCATCCTCTACGCCATGCGCCAGCTCGGCCTGAACCATGGACGGTCCTACACCAAATGCGCCAAAGTCGTCGGTGAAGTCATCGGCAATTACCACCCGCACGGCGACCAATCCGTTTACGACACGCTCGTGCGCATGGCCCAGGACTTTTCGATGCGCTACCCCCTGGTCGACGGTCAGGGCAACTTCGGCAGTATCGACGGCGACTCCCCCGCGGCCTACCGATACACCGAATGCCGCCTGCATCGACTCGCCGAAGAACTGCTTGCCGATCTGGAAAAGGACACCGTCGACATGGTGCCTACCTTCGACGAGGTCAATAGAGAACCGTCCGTACTGCCGGCGCGCTTCCCCAACCTCCTGGTCATGGGCTCCACCGGTATCGGCGTCGGCATGGCCACCAACATTCCGCCGCATAACCTGACCGAAGTCATCAACGCCACGGTCCACCTGATCGACAACCCGATGTCGTCCGTCAAGGAGCTGATGCAGCACATTCAGGGCCCGGATTTCCCGACCGGCGCCACGATTATCGGCATTCAACCCATTATCCAGCTTTATGAAACCGGCCACGGCATCATTACCGTCCGCGCCAAGGCCGAGATCGAAGAAACCAAGAGCGGCAGCGAACGCATCATCGTCACCGAGATCCCATACGCGCTCAACAAAGAAACGCTGGTCAAGAAGATCGCCGCACTGGTCAATGAAAAATTGATCACCGGCATCTCCGCGCTCAACGACGAATCCAGCAGCCGCGCAGGCATCCGCATTGTCATCGACATCAAGAAGAACGCCGTCGCCAATGTCGTCCTGAACCAACTCTTCAAGATGTCGTCGCTCCAGACCAGTTTCGGTGCCCAGCTGCTCGTCGTCGACGGCAACCGGCCGCGCACGATGAATCTCAGCCAGATTCTGCAGGCCTACATCGACCACCGCTACGAGGTCATCACCAGGCGTTGCCGGTTCGAGCTCGAGAAGGCCGAGGCCCGCGCCCATATCCTCGAAGGCCTGCTGATCGCCATCGACAACATCAATGAGGTGATCAAAATCATCCGCCAGTCGCGCACCCGCGACGACGCTGCGGAAAAGCTGATGGAGCGGTTCGATCTGTCGAAGAAACAGACCAACGCCATCCTCGAAATGCGCCTGCACCAGCTCACCGGGCTGGCGATGGAAGACGTCCAGGCAGAGTACGATGAAATCATGCTCCGCGTCCAGTACCTCACGGAATTGCTCGCCAGCCGCGACCTCCTGCTCAACGTCGTCAAGGATGAACTCATCGAAGTCCGTGACAAGTACCACGACGAGCGCTGGACCGACATTGTCGTCGGCGATAACGAAATCAACATCGAAGACCTCATCACCCGGTCCATCTGCGTCATCACCGTATCCGACACTGGCTACATCAAACGCCAGAGTGCCGATGTCTTCCGCACCCAGCATCGCGGCGGCAAGGGTGTCATCGGTATGCAGACCAAAGAAGAGGACTTTGTCGAACACGTCTTCAGCGCCTGTACACACGATTACATCCTCTTCTTCACCAGCAAAGGCCGCATGCACTGGCTCAAAGTGTACGAGATCCCCGAGGGCCAGCGCAATGCTCGCGGCAAAGCCATAATCAATCTCATCGATGTCGAACCGGACGAGCAGATCCGCTCCATGCTTACCGTCCAGGCCCTCGATGTCGACGACCAGTACCTGCTGTTCGCCACCCGCAACGGCATGGTCAAGAAAACGCGCCTTTCCGAATACAAAAACCTGCGCCGCGCCGGCATCCGCGCCATCGTAATCGCTGAGGATGACGACCTGATCGATGTCAAACTCACCGACGGCGGGCAGGAAGTCATGCTGATCAGTTCCCACGGCATGGTATGTCGCTTCTCCGAAGCAGGCGCCCGGCCCCAGGGCCGCGTCACCAAAGGTGTCATCGGCATCCGGCTCGGTCGCGACAACGACGACGTTGTCGCCATGTGCGTCACCGAAAAAGGCGCCGACCTGCTCATCGTCACCGTCGGTGGCATGGGCAAACGCAGCAACATCGGCACCGGTATCGCCGTCCAGGACAAAGAGACCGGCGGCTATCGCCTCACCAAACGCGGCGGCAAAGGCGTCACCGGCATAAAACTCAAAGACGACGACCGCGTCACCGCCGGCCTCCTGGTCGAGCAGGGTGACGAGATCATGATGACGACGGTCAGCGGCCAGATGGTCCGCATCAGTACCAACGAGGTCCGCACGATTGGCCGGGCCTCACAGGGCGTCAAAGTCATTGACCTGCGCCGCAAAGACAAAGTCGCCGGCGTCTCCCTCATCGGCCATCTGAAGGACGACGATGACATCGGCGACGACGCAGAAGCCGCAGTCGACGAAGCACCGTCCGATGAAGCGGTGATCGAAGAGGTACCGGAAGCAGGCGACACGGGCGGCTCCGCCACCGATGAGCCGGATGCCGATACCGACAGCGAATGACACGGACGCCGGCCGTTGTTTTTCTGCACGGATTCCTCGGTAGCTCAGGCGACTGGCGCGATACCATCGCACATCTCTCCGATGGCTGCTACTGCATCGCCATCGACTTGCCCGGCCATGGCCAGACTCCGTGCGACCTCGATACCTTCGACGACGTCTGTGACCACATCATCGAGACCGTCGCATCGCTCAACTGTACAGACGTCGTCCTGGTCGGTTACTCGATGGGCGGCCGCCTCGCTCTCAACAGCGTTTTGCGCAGTCCGCAATCGTTCCGGATGCTGGTACTCGAGTCCGCCTCGCCCGGTCTGCCGTCAGTTGAAGAACGTGAGGCCCGGCGGCATCATGACGAGCGGATTGCCCACGAGCTGGAGACCCGGCCGTTCGACGAATTCCTGGACAACTGGTACAGCCAGCCCGTCTTCGCATCGCTGACGCCCGAGCAGCGGCAGCACATGAAATCGCGAAGGTTGCAGAACGACCCGATGGCACTGGCCCGCGTACTTCGCACCTGTAGCGTTGGCCGGCAGCCATCCTTGTGGGACCGCCTGCCCGAGCTCGCGGTACCAATGCGGGTGGTGGCCGGAGAAAAGGACAACAAGTACGTGGATATCGCCGGGCAGATTGGCACTACAGGAAGTGATGTGCAGGTCGCAATCGCCCCCGGCTGCGGGCACAACACCCACTTTGAAAGCGCCGAGCATTTCGCTCGGCTTCTAACTGACTGGATGTAATGGTGCGTCCAAGTCACCATCAGAAGTCACGTGGAATGGTCGCTCCGACATGACGAATACCCCTTGGTGCTGTGGCGTGGACCTATCGTAGCTTGCCGGTGTTCCTGGCTGCGTGTAACCGTGAAATCCGCTTTCGGGTATTTGGCACGCAGGGCAGGCAAAGATTGCAATAGTCCTGGGCTATGGCCATAATACCCACTTCCAAACTTGGAACATTGCGCACAGTTCCTTAGTTCAGTAACTAACTAACCAAGAGAAGATCGGGTTACAAAAAAGCAAAAAAGTGTCAGAGGTGGTAAGAATGGAAGAAGTCAGGTATCAGATGCTGAGGCCGGCTCAGATAATCTCCAGGCGTAAAGATTGTCCAGTGGCCTATGTTCCTTTGGGCAATGTCGAATGGCACGGTATTCATAATCCGCTGGGGCTCGACACCCTAAAGGCTGAGGGCATTGCTGTTGCATGCGCACGAAAAGGCGGTGGGTTGGTGTTCC
>CAJWLW010000198.1 GCA_913042885.1 uncultured Lentisphaeria bacterium
TTTGCGGCTCAACTGGCGCAGGCCTTCGGCATTCACACGATTGTCACGACGGCCAGCCCGGAGAAGGCAGCGATCGTCAAGGAGAACTACGGCGTTGCTCACACCGTCAATTACCGGGACGACGACTGGCCTGAACAGGTGAAAGCGCTCACTGGCGGCGGCGTCAATGTGGTGCTCGACGTTGCCGGCGGCAAAACCTTCGCCAATTCGCTGCAGGCCTGTGCCTCGAATGCTCGTATTGTTTTGATCGGCGTGCTCGATGGCGTTGAGGCGACGATTGACACCGTTGGTATCATCATGCGGCGTTTGTCGGTGCAAGGTATTATGATGGAGTCGATGCAGGAATTTCGCAACTTCGTTCGCGCCTGCGAAACTCTCGACCTGCGCCCCTGCATCAACCGGACGTTCGGTTTCGACGAATCACCAATGGCCTATCGCTATTTGGAATCTCAGAAACATATTGGTAAAGTCGTGATTGAACTGGACAGATAGTTGAAAGAGGCGTTCGTACACTGAAAGACCTTTAGCCACCATCAAAAATCCCACAACATCCCCTCCCCTCCTCCGCCCCATGCGACATCTTGCCGTTCTACTGTGCCTGACGATCATCAACGCCAGCCTCGCGGCCGATGCGACCATCTATGTCCAGGGCCAGTCACATATCGGCAACCCGACGGTTTTTGTGACTCCGGTCAGGGGAGATCGAGAACTGACCGACCTGCTGCGATCGACCTTGACATACTCCGACTGGTTTCGTACGCTGCGAAAAAAGGCCGCAGCTGATTACGTGCTGACCTTTTCCGTTTCCGACGATGGCGATTCGCATCACCTGCAGTTGGCCGACAAGTCCGGAACCGAAATTGTCTCTCTGGAGACACCGGTCTCTGTCGGCGGCACCGATATACAGGCCTACGACGCGATCGATAAGTTGCTCCAGGCCGTGTTTCAGACACCGGGCCTTTGCGAGGCGCGGTTGGCATATGTCAAGGAAATAGACGGCGTTAAGGAGATTTACACCGCCGACTTCAACGGTGCCAACCCGAAGCCACTTACTGCCAACGGCAGCCTCTCGGTCGAACCGCACTGGGGCGGCGACCGGCGCTATCTGGCTTACACTCTGTACCGGCGGTTCAATACCGACATTGTCCTCGTCGACCTGGCAATGAACCGGCGGCGCCGATTGACACAGTCGATCGGGCTGAATTCGGGTGCTGCGCTGTCGAACAGCGGCGATCGTGTCGCCATGACCCTGAGTCGTGGTCGCAACGTCGACCTTTACGTCATGAATCTACCCGAGGACGAGCCGCGACAACTGACCACGTCCGACGGACTCGAAGCGTCACCATGCTGGTCTCCGGACGACAGTAAGCTGTGTTTTGTTTCGGACCGCCAGGGCCGGCCCCGACTGTATCTCATGCCCGCGGCGGGCGGTGCGCCACAACGTCTGCTTGCGGATCCGAGCGAATGTGTATCGCCCAGTTGGTCGGTGGTTTCAAATAAGATCTGTTTCTCGATGCGTCAGGGGAACCGCTATGTCATTGCCATGGTCGAGATGTCCAACGCCACGTTGCCGAAAGACAACTTCAAGGTGCTCGTTGACAAGTCGGGAGACTGGGAATCGCCGTCCTGGGCCCCGGATGGCCGGCACATTGTTTGTTCACGGACCACGAACCGGAGCGGCAAGGCCCTGTACATGGTCGATTCGTTGTTCGGGACAGTGTTTCCCCTGCAGAACTTCACCGGTGACGACGCCTCGCCGACATACTCTCCCCTTCCCTGATTGCGGCACCGCCGTAATCTTGTAAACGACTGGGGTTTTGTTACATTCATTGACTCAGACTAGGAGGTAATGAGAATGGCTGCAAGTGTGCTTTTGGACGACTGCGAAGAGAAAATGATGTCGGCGATGGAGGCTCTTGACGAGGCCTTTGATGGATTCCGCACCGGCAAGGCTTCCACTACTCTGGTTGATAATATTTCGGTTGAATGCTACGGCTCGGTCACTCGCGTCAAGGAGATCGCCGGTGTCACGACACCGGAGCCACGGCTGATCGTCATCCAACCCTGGGACAAGAACGTGATTGGCGAAATCGAGAAGGCGATCCAATCGTCGAACATCGGGATCACG
Source organism: uncultured Lentisphaeria bacterium (assembly GCA_913042885.1). Next base: position 2,129 of record CAJWLW010000198.1, read on the forward strand.
CCGGTGAACGATGGCCGTGTCATCCGCCTGCCGATTCCTGAGCTCAGCGAAGAGCGGCGTCAGGATTTGGCCAAGCAGGTGAAAAAACGGGCGGAGGAAACCAAGGTTGAGATGCGCAACCATCGGCGTGAGGCCAACGACGCCACCAAGAATGCCAGGAAGACATCAGAGATCAGCGAGGACGGCATGCACGATCTGCTGGAGAATATCCAGAAACTCACGGACGACTACATCAAGCAGATCGACGACCAGACCAAAGCCAAGGAAGTTGATATCCTGACGGTGTAAGCGTCGCGGTTGCGGTGACAGCCTGGCAATTCCGGGGGCTTTGCTGCTTGCGGCCTGCGCTCGGTGAGCAATACGTTGCCGTCAATAATACAGACCGGCGTTGCTACAAGAGATGCCCGAGCCGGTCTCGTTTCGTCTGCAGATAGAACTCGTTGTGTGCCTTTGCAGGTATGATCAACGGAATGCGCTCGGTTATGTTCACCCCACAGTCGGCCAGGCCAGCCATCTTCTTTGGATTATTCGTCAGCAGACGAATACTGTTCACCTGCAGGGCGGCAACAATTTCGGCCGCAGCCGTATATACCCGGGAATCCGGTGGAAAACCGAGATGTTCATTGGCTTCGACAGTATCGAAACCCCGATCTTGCAGTCCGTAAGCTCGAATCTTGTTGATCAGTCCGATTCCGCGCCCCTCCTGCCGCAGGTAAATCAGTAGGCCGGTGCCCTCCTCCACGATTGCGTGCATTGCCTTGTCCAACTGCTCGCCGCAGTCGCACCGGGCTGAATGAAAGACATCCCCGGTAAGGCATTCGCTATGGACGCGAGTCAGTACATTTTCGCCACCAGCGACGTTGCCGTGGACCAGTGCAACGTGTTCGCTCCCGCACGTGTCGACGAAGCAGTGCAAGTCGAAATCCTGATCGGAGTAATGACTTGGCATCTTGACCTGCCCGGCAAATTGCAGGGGTTCTTTATCGATCAAGTTATCCAACGGTGTTGCCATAAACGCAAAACGCTCCAGTAGATTCAGGCATCTTCGGGAGCGTTTAGTCCACCGCAGCAACAGCCGGCAGACCGGGATAAAGACCGACAGTATCGGCGACGCATAGAGGAATGCACCAACGACACGACATATTTCAGCCGGTCCAGCGTCTTCTCCCATCCAGACTGTCACTGTCGGTGATGGAATTTCACCATCTCAATCCTGCAACTGCAGGATTCACGGACTTTCACCGTCGGTCGGGAATTTCACCCTGCCCCGAAGACACCGAGTTTGTATGTCACTTACTGTAAGATAAACCGAAAAACCGCTACGTCAATCGCTCAGGGTTGTCGAATGGGTCCGATTCGGCAGGACGGTCCCTGCGCCCGTCCTCACACCTGTGTACTTGGACGCAGGGCGAAGCCGCCGTCGGCGCCAACCAGTGAACCGACAATGTAACTCGACTCGTCACTGCACAGGAACTCGATCACCCCAGCGATTTCATCGGCTTCGGCGGAGCGCTTGATCGGAATGATCGTCTGCGAGATTTCGTGTTGCTCAGCTTCGGTCGTGAAGGCCCGCTCTCCGGGTGTTAGGGTCCAGCCGATATCCACCGCATTGACGCGAATGCCGTCGTCGATCAATGGCAGGGCAACGCCGCGCATAAGATGGTTGAGCGCCGCTTTCGAAACGTCGTAGGCAAAGGCATCGGGGAAAACAAAGGTGCCGTGCGGCGACGAACAGATAACGATGCGGCCATTGACGCCAGCCTCACTCATGACGCGACCGGCTTGCTGGATCAGATTGAAATTGCCCAGAACATTCACTTCCAGACTGCGCTGCAGCAGAGAAAACTCGGTCTCGACGAATGGCACCTTGGTGCTGTACGCGGCGTTGCAGATGAGCATGTCCAGCGGACCGTCCGCATGAACTTTTTTCAACAACGTCGCCACCTGTTCCGGGTCGCCGATGTCTGCCTTCAACAGTTCAGCACTGTGCCCGAGCGCTTGCAGTTCGGCCAGTGTTTCCTCCGCATCGGCCTGGCTGGACGCGTAATTGAGGTATACATGCGCACCTCGCCCTGCCAGTCGCAATGCGGTCGCTTTGCCGATCCCCTTGGTGCCGCCGGTGATCAGTGCTCGTTGGCCGTTGAATTTTTCGGTGTTGGACATCTCAGGGCACAATTCGACGTTCACGCTCCGTTTTGCAGCGTTTTGGTGACGATTTCAAAAACATCCTTCGATAACCCCGGTCGCGCCAAGATACGTTCGAGTTCCGGTCTCATCAAATCTTTGCGGCCCGCATCCAACCTCGCGTACTTACGATAGCATTCCGTCAGCGACGCCGCCATGCTGGGGTTGAAACTGTCGATGTCAATGATTTTGTCGGCCAGAAAACGGTAGCCTTCGCCGGTGGCATGATGGAATTGTGTCAGGTTCCGACCGAAGGCGCCGAACAACGCCCGGATCTTGTTCGGGTTGATCGGATCGAAGACATTGTCATTCTCGAGGGCCTGCACGACAGTGAGAGTGTCGGGCAATGTTGCAGCGGCCTGGGTTGCCAGCCACTTGTTCATGACCAATCCCTCTGCGTGCCAACGTGCACGGAATGCTTTGAGCACCATTGAGCGTTCGGCGCAGGCAACCTGGCTGAGGGCGCGCAGCGCGCCGAGTTCGTCGGTCATGTTGTCGGCGTGCTCGAACTGCGATGTTGCAGTCTCGAGGTGCGTTGAGGATTCAACACGCGTGAGGTATGCGAGCAGTGTGTTCTTGAGGGCACGCCGCCCCATTGCCTCCGGATCAAGCGTGTAGGGTCCTTCGACGCCGTGCAGAGATCGGTAAAACGCCGTCATTTTCGATTCGTGTCGTTCGGCGATGGCCATGGACAAGGCCTGCCGCGCTGCGTGCGCGCCGTCGAAATCACAGACGACCATACGCTCGACCAGCGTTGTGACGCTCGGCAGCACCAGCGCTTCGGCAACAAATGCCGGATCCTGCTTGCCGTAATCGAGCAGACGCCCGAAAGCATCTGTAATGTCTTCCGCTACCGCTGCTGCTTGCAGTACGCCATTGGCGATTAGTCGCTCCAATTCTACGATGGCCAGGCGCTGGCCGGCCTCGTAGCGATTGAACGGGTCGCTGTCGTGCGCCAGCAGGAATGCGAGGTCATCCCGGCTGTAATCGAAGTTCACGTGTACCGGCGCCGAGAATTCCCGGAAGAGTGATGGCACTGGACGCTCCGGGACGTTATCAAAGGTGAATGACTGTTCGGTCCCGGTGATCTCGACCATGTCCGACGCCGTGGTTCCACCAACGAGCGTAGCCTTGAGATCACTGCCATCGGCGCCGAGCAGTCCGAAGGCCATTGGCATATGGAACGGTGCGGCCGGCTTATTGTCGGTGGGTGGGCAGTGTTGCCGCACAGTCAGGCAGCAGTTTTGCGATTCGGCGTTCCAGTCCATGGTGATTTCACAGGTCGGCGTACCGCCCTGGTGATACCAGCGCTGAAACAGCGACAGGTCGACATCGGACGCATCGGCCATCGCTGCAACGAAATTCTCAGTAGTCACGGCTTGGCCATCGTGTCTTTCAAAATACAGGTCCATCCCGCGCCGGAAGGCGTCATCGCCGATCAGCGTATGGATCATGCGAATGACTTCCGCGCCTTTGTTGTAAACGGTGGCGGTATAGAAATTGTTGATCTCGATATAAGACGCCGGCTTGATCGGGTGCGAGGTCGGACCACTGTCCTCCGCAAACTGGGCTTCGCGCAGGATGCGGACGTCGCCGATCCGCTTGACGGCGCGTGACGACATGTCCGAGGAGAATTCCTGGTCGCGAAAGACGGTGAGTCCTTCCTTGAGTGTCAGTTGAAACCAGTCGCGGCAGGTGACGCGGTTGCCCGTCCAGTTGTGGAAGTATTCGTGTGCAATAACCCGTTCGACACCCTGGTAATCGGCATCGGTTGCCGTCTTCGGATCAGCCAGAACATATTGTGAGTTGAAAATATTGAGACCCTTGTTCTCCATGGCCCCGGCATTGAAAGTGTCGACTGCGACGACCATGTAGATATCCAGATCGTATTCCAGGCCAAAACGCTGCTCATCCCAGACCATCGCGCCTTTCAGTGACTCGATCGCATGGCCACAGCGCGGTTCGTTGCCTTTGTCGACAAAAAAACGAATGGCGATCTCGCGACCGGACCGGGTGGTGAAAGTATCTTCGACTACCCCCAGGTCGCCGGCTACCAGCGCGAAGAGATAACAGGGTTTGGCGAATGGGTCGTGCCACTTCACCATGTGGCGGCCATTGTCGAGTGTGCGTGTTTCCACTTCGTTGCCGTTCGCCAGCAGGACTGGATATCGCTCGCGGGCTGCTTCGATCGACGTGGTATAAACGCTCATCACATCCGAGCGATCAGGAAAATAGGTGATGTGCCGGAAGCCTTCGGGTTCGTTCTGGGTGCAAAGGATGTCGCCGGACTGGTACAAGCCTTCGAGTGCGGTGTTTTCGTACGGCTTGATTTCGGTCTCGATCTCGAGCCTGAACTGGCGCGGAACATTGGAGATCACCAGTCTCTCTCGACTCAGCATGTAGTCACCGGTCATCAGGGCAACGCCATCGAGATACAGCGACACCAGGTGGAGATCTTCGCCGTCGAGCTCGAGCGGACGCGCCGGTTCGCCCTCCGGGTAGTTGGCGGTTACCGCGAGGACGGAGCGCACACGGGTGACGGCGGGGTGGATAGAAAAATGCAGTTCAACCCGCGGCACCAGATAATCCGGTGGACGATAATCTTTGAGGCAGATCGATTGCGGCGGGGTTTGCTTCATCAGTTCCCGGTGGTTTACCTGCGGTGCCCGCACGGAACTCTCGGTGGGCGGCTTTTACGATACGGCGTCGGTGCGACAAAAAAAGCGCCCACAACCCCGAATCCTGTAGCTGGGAACGGATTCGGAATTGTGAGCACGGGTGCTATTTGCCTGCCCGTTGAGGGCAAGGAAGCATCACGGCCGGCAGCAACACGACTAAGCAGATTGATAGTTGCCGACCGACTGGTCAAAAATGCGCCGGACTTCGACGACTTTGCCAAGGATCTGGACGTCCTCGCCATCCGATACGATCGGTTCGAAGGCTGGGTTCTCGGCGTGCAGTTCAACCCGGTCATTGTTGCGCCGGAATGTCTTCACAGTGGCTTCGCCATCCACCAATGCGACGACAATGTTGCCGCTGTTGGCCGTGTTTTGTTGGTGGACTACCACGAGGTCTCCTGGCAGGATGCCCACGCCGATCATACTCATACCTTTGACCCGCAACGCGAAGCAGTGGTCCGCATCCCTTGAACAGACGGGCAAATATCCATCGAGATCCTGTACTGCGGTGGTAAGCGAACCGGCTTGCACTTGGCCGAGGATCGGCACCATGCTGGCTTGCGAGGTTTCGTTGGGGAGACGATAGCTGCGCGACTTGCCGGATTGTTTGGTCAGGCGATTTTCATTGACCAGCGCCTCGAGGTGCTCACGGGCAGTTTGGATCGAGCGAAAGCCGCAGGCGTCCTGCACCTCACGGATCGTCGGTGGCTCACCCGCCTGCAACCGTGCCTGCACAAAGCGGAATACCCGCTCCCTCGAATGCCCTGTCGGTCCCCGTTTCATCTGCGCTCCGGGTCATGGTTAATCGTGATACGACGATGCCATAATAACACACAAATGTATGGAATCAATGATGGAAGGGTAATTTTGTTTATTTTTTTTACAGGCCCAGCGAACGCCGGTGCCACTTCCTCTGAATCGGCCCCGGGAGGGCGTTGCCAGGCGTTATCCGCGTGGGCGTCGGCGGTAGCTAACGATCACCGACACCAGGACGCCCAACGCGAAACCGATGGCCGTCGTCGTGGCCAGCAGCACCGCACCCGGCAGATAGACCTTTTTCCAGAAAAAATGGATTTCCATTTGTTCGGTATTCTGCCACACGACAAAGCCCACCATAATCGCCAGCAGGAGGATGACGATTGGCTTGAAGTATTTCAGAGGATGGCCCTTCTGCTTGACCGGGACTTCCTGCCTTTCATACTGTTCGCTCTGTTCGCTCTGTTCGCTCTGTTCGTTCTCTTCCAATGATAGTCTCCGATTGAAACGTTCATTTCGGCATTACACTGAGGTAACAGTATCCCCATCGAGTCCGGTTATCTCGTAAATCTGCATGCTGTCGCCCATTTCATGGTCTGTGTATAGACGTATGCCTTCCGCATTCCAGATGCACAAGCGCGCTGGTGCTCCACATCGTGCTGCCGATGGCTCAACCTCGGCCCGACCTTCACGGCATCTGTGCCTACTCCGATCCATCGACTGCTCCGATCGCCGTGTGCAAAACGGCACCGAGAACTTTGGCGCCGGCCTTCACGGGTGAATCGGTATTGATATTCACCAGTCCCATAGGCGGCAGGTCGACAGTCACCGTTCTGCCCAGCATGATTTTGGCGCTCAAGGCGATCTTGCCGTTCTTCAAGACGACGGATTTGATGTTTGTATTTTTGACAAATTTCTCCGGCTTGTCTTCCGACTCCAGCGAGAAACTTTCAATGTTCTTCTGGATCGTCGTCAGGTTGCTGTTGCCAAACCCGACTTCATAGGTGAGTGTCGGACTGTCGATATAGATCTCCTCGATCACGATTGTGTCGGCCTTCAGGCTGGCG
>CAJWLW010000199.1 GCA_913042885.1 uncultured Lentisphaeria bacterium
CCGCTGCGCAAGGCTGCCGACAGCGACGACGCAGATTCCGTGTACCTGTTGTTGAACGCCGGCGCTGATGTGGCGGCAGCGGATACCGCCGGCGAGACCGCTTTGCACAAGGCTGCCAAGGACGGCAACGTCGACATCGCGAACGCTTTGATCACGGCGAAAGCGTCGGTGGACGCGCTCAATGAAGATGGCGAAACACCACTGTACAAAGCTTCCAGCAGAGGTCATAACGAGGTCATCGAGATCTTGCTCGCCGCCGGTGCCAAGGTGAACCTGAGCAACGATGACGACGAGACCCCTCTCGACATTGCCATCGAGAGGAACCGGATTGAAACGATTCCCGTTCTCAAGGACGCCGGCGGCAAGGCCAACCAGGACCACACCGAAGACGACCAGGCCCAGAACCCGTAGGCCTCCAGGTGCGTTCAGGGTATTTACTCGCAGTCGCACTCGAATTGGTGCCATGAGGCGTGCGGTTACGACGTTTTGAATCTTCAAAGTGGCCTGAACGCTGAACACTTTTTCCTTCTTCCATCTTGACACCGGGCGCTTCTCCAAGAATAGTATATAAAACACACATAGTTTATTGGAGTTTTGCTGTGAAGCTGTCGAAACAGACTCAGTACGGCTTGCAGATCCTCTTGCAGCTCGCCAGGCACGCACGAACCAGCCAACTGGCGACCGGCAAGCAGATCGCACGACAACAGAGCGTCAACGAGCCGTATGTCGAACAACTGGTTGCCCCGCTGAAACGCGGCGGCCTCGTCCAGACCGTGCGCGGACGGCACGGCGGCTACACCCTCGGTAAAGCCCCTGGACAGATCACAGTGCTCGATGTCATCGAATCCTTCGAGGGCAGTCTCGAACTGGTCAATGACGACAACCGGACCGCCAACGGTGCAGGTGTCGAGATTGTCTGGCGGCACCTTGCTGTCGGCCTGCGCGAAGCTGCTGCCGGTATCACCCTCGCATCGATTCTCGAAAACCAGAATGAAGGCATGCCCGACTACATCATATAGGACCGTCCAATGGATCAATACACACTCACTCATCTTGACGCGCTCGAATCGGAAGGGGTTCATATCATGCGCGAGGTCGCCGCGCAGTTCCAGAATCCCGTCCTGCTGTTCTCCGGCGGCAAGGACTCCATAGCCATGCTGCGCCTGGCGGAAAAGGCATTTCATCCAGCCAAGATGCCGTTTCCGGTCATGCACATCGACACCGGCCACAATTTTCCGGAAGTGCTCGAATTCCGCGACCGCTTGGTCGAACAGATGTCCGGCCGTCTGGTCGTGGCCAGCGTCGAAGAGGCCATCGCCAGAGGCATCTGTGAGGAAGCGCCTGGCCAGATCAGCCGCAACCGTCTGCAGAGTGCCACGCTGGTTGCGGCGATCAAAGAGCACAAGTTCGATGCTGCTTTCGGCGGCGGCCGGCGTGACGAGGAAAAAGCGCGCGCCAAGGAACGCATCTTTTCGTTCCGCGACGAGTTCGGCGGTTGGGATCCGAAGAACCAGCGCCCTGAGCTGTGGAATCTATACAACGGCAACGTCCAGCAAGGCGAGAACATCCGCGTCTTTCCGCTCAGCAACTGGACGGAGCTCGATGTCTGGCAGTATCTGGCCCGTGAAAAGGTCGAGATCCCCAACATCTATTTCACCCACAAACGCCGCGTTTTCTTCCGCGACGATCAGTGGCTGAGCGAATGCGAGTACCTGCAGCCGAAGCCGAGCGAAGAGATCGTCGAAAAAGACGTCCGCTTCCGCACCGTCGGCGACATGGTCTGTACCGGTGCCATCGAGTCACGTGCTGAAACCATTGAGGAGATCATCGTCGAAGTTGCCGCTACACGCGTTTCAGAACGCGGCGGCCGGGCCGACGACCGCTTCTCCGTATCCGCTATGGAAGACCGTAAGAAAGAAGGCTATTTCTAAACCTGGGAAACATTACATGAGCCTCGATCACGATCATATGGAACTGCTGCGCGTCAGTACGTGCGGCAGTGTCGACGACGGCAAGAGCACGCTCATCGGCCGCATCCTTTATGACAGCAAATCCCTGTTCGACGACCAGCTCGAAGCGCTCGAACGTGTCAGCCGTTTGAAGGGCGACGAACAGGTGAACTGGGCCGACCTGACCGACGGCCTCCGGGAAGAGCAGGAGCAGGGTATCACCATCGACGTTGCCTATCGCTACTTTGCCACGCCCAGGCGCAAGTTCATCGTCGCAGACACGCCCGGCCACGTGCAGTACACCCGCAACATGGTCACCGGCGCCTCGACCGCCAACCTGGCACTGGTGCTGGTGGATGCGCGCAACGGTGTCATCGAACAGACCCGGCGTCACTCGTACATTGCTTCACTTCTCGGCATTCCGCATCTGGTCGTTTGCATCAACAAGATGGACCTGGTTGACTATTCAGAGGCTCGTTTCGACGAGATCCGCGCCGATTTCTCGGCCTTTGCTACGAAGCTCGACATCCAGGACATCACCTGTATTCCGATCAGCGCGCTGCACGGCGAACATGTGATCGAACCTTCGGACAAGATGCCCTGGCATTACGGCCCGTCGCTGATGGAGTTTCTCGAGACTGTACACATTGGCAGTGACCGTAACCTGACTGATGCGCGTTTCCCGGTGCAGTTCGTCATCCGCCCGCGCAGTGAAGCGCACCACGACTACCGCGGTTATGCCGGTCAGGTCGCCAGCGGCGTATTTCATGTCGGCGACGAGATCATGGTACTGCCGACCGGCATCCGTTCGACGATCAAGTCCATCGACGCCTTCGATCAGCGGCTCGACGCGGCCTACGCCTCGATGTCCGTGTCGATCCAGCTCGAGAACGATGTCGATGTCAGCCGCGGCGGCATGCTGGTGAAGCCGGACGACATTCCGTACGTCACCAAAGAGCTCGAAGCGAAGGTGTGCTGGATGCACGAACGTCCCATGGTCATCGGCCGCAAGTACGAGATCAAGCACACGACCAGTTCGGTCAAAGCGATGTGTCAGGAGCTTTGCCACCGCGTCGACGTCAACACCCTCGAAGAAGATCACGAGAAGGAATACCTGTCACTCAACGAGGTCGGGCACGTCCGGTTCAAGCTGGCCAAGCCCCTCATGTACGACAGCTACAAGCGCAACCGCGCTTGCGGCGCCTTCATCATCGTCGACGAAGCCACCAACGGCACGGTTGGCGCGGGCATGATCGCCGAACCCTCGCATGACGTCCCCCCGCCCGACTTCGAGGGTTACGTGATCTGAGCGGGACTGATGGCGGCACTCGGCCGCACGCGAAATGCGGACCGGGAATCGAATGGCGTCACGATAAGCGTTGAAAAGTGGTCCGATGGCGGACAAATGCCTGCGGAAAGAATAGCAGTAGGGGTTTTCGTTCAGGTCCCGACGGAATAAGTTGTCTATGCTCGAGTAGAGTTTGCACTGTTCCTATTGCGTATCGCGTATGTCAAAGACCATCGTTCAGACCCAAGATATCCAGCTCGACCTGCCGCCGGACGGTTTGCAGCTTAGCGACGGCAAGGTGCTCACCGAAGTGACTGTTGCGTACGAGGCGTACGGCACACTGGCGGCCGACGGCCGGAACGCGATCTATGTTTGCCACGCGCTCACCGGAGATGCGCACGCCGCCTTCTACCACGCCGAAGACGACCGTGACCCCGGCTGGTGGGACGAACTGATTGGGCCGGGCAAAGGCATCGATACGGATCGTTACTACGTTGTCTGTGCCAACATTCTTGGCGGCTGCAAAGGCACGACAGGCCCGTGCTCGACCAACCCGGCAACCGGCAAGCCATACGGCACCGACTTTCCGCTGATCACGATCCGTGACGTCGTGCAGGTGCAGAAACTGCTGCTGGACCAGCTCGGCATCTCCGAGCTGTACGCCGTGATTGGCGGCTCGCTCGGCGGCATGCAGGCGCTCGAGTGGGCAGTGCGTTTTCCGGACTATGTCAAACGCTGTATCTGCGTGGCGTCCGGCGTCAACCTGTCGCCACAGGCCCTGACCTTCGACATTATCGGCCGTTCGGAGATCGAGTCGGATCCGAACTGGGCGGGTGGTGATTACTACGACAAATCCGAGGGCCCGGCGGCCGGCCTGTCGCGGGCTCGGCAAATCGGCCATGTGACCTATCTGTCTTCGGCGGCGATGGCGACCAAGTTCGGCCGGGACGAACGGGCGTCGCCGTACCCCGGGCAGTCCAGTTTGTTTTCGACGAACTTCCAGATCGAGTCGTATCTGAACCACCAAGGCTCCAAGTTCGTCAAGCGTTTCGATGCCAATTCATACTTGTATATCAGCCGGATGATGGACATGTTCGATCTGGTCGCGGAGTTCGGCAGCCTCGCCGAGGCGTTTCGCGACGCGAAGTCGAAGTTCCTGATCGTCTCGATCAGTTCCGACTGGTTGTTCCCGCCGGGGCAGCAGCTGGACATTGTCGAGAATCTCGTGGCTGCGCGCAAGAACGTCAGTTATTTCCAGATCGACTCGGCATACGGGCATGATGCTTTCCTGCTCGAGTATGAAACGCTGGGGCGTGCCGTTGATGCCTTTCTCAATGGTGCCGATCCGTCTACAGTCAACGGTTCCGACAACCTGGTCGACAGGGAGCTGATCTGCGAGATGATCGAGCCGGAAACCCGGGTCCTCGACGTCGGCAGCGGCGGTGGCGAGATGATGCTGGCTTTGACGAAACAGCGGAACGTAACGGGGATCTGCCTCGACCTCGGTTTCAACGAAATCGTCGAGTGCATGAGCAAAGGCCTGCCGGCAATTCAACTTGATGCTGACGAAGGGCTGAAGCGCATTGCCTCCGACGCCTTCGACTGCGTCCTGCTGAATCAAACGATCCAGCAGTTGCACAGCGCACTGGACACCATCCGGCACATGCTGCGCATCGCGCCGACCTGTGTTGTCGGCTTCCCGAACTTCGCGTATTATCGTTGCCGTCTATCGGTATTGTTAGGGCGGTTGCCGGTGTCCAAGACGTTGCCGTTCGAGTGGTACGAGACGCCAAACATACACTTGGTCACGGTCGACGAATTTCGGCAACTGTGTCGCAAGAATGATATCCACATCGCCGACATCCGGTTTTTGGCAGAGACGGTGATGGGCCGGTTGCTGATAGCGATCGGCGGGGTCAACCTTGGGAGTGAACGTGGGCTCGTGAAGCTCACTCGCGCCTGAGGAATTGCAAACCAGCATCCCCCCGTAGACGACCGTTCCACGGAAAGGCACGCGTAGAGGGGAAGTGGCACTCCGGCCTGGACTCGAACCAGGGACCCACAGCTTAGAAGGCTGTTGCTCTATCCAACTGAGCTACCGGAGCACATCGAAAATCGTTGCCGCCAATAATATCGGCACAGACCTCCGCCAATGCAATCCTGCTTCGCTGCGCACACCTTGCAATGGTCAGGCGCTATCGTACGTTAGCGGGCACTTTACTTGAATGACAACAATCGAAAGGAGAATCCTATGAGTCGGGCCCTGTTTGTCTATGCGACGATCCTCGCCGGTGCTGTAATCCTGTCGGGCTGCGGCAAAGGCAGCGCCCCTGATGTTGCCGCAAAGAAAGAGACGACGTTTATCTCGATCGGCACTGGCGGCAAAACCGGCGTGTACTTCCCGACTGGTGGTTTTCTCAAGGATCTGATCAATGCGAAGGCGAGCACGTACCACATCAGAGCCAAAGTCGAGAGTACGAACGGTTCGGCTTACAACGTCAATGCCGTGATGCGCGGCGATTTTGAATTCGGCATTGCGCAGTCCGACATACAGCACAATGCCTACAACGGGGTCGGCGAATGGCAGGACAAACCGCAGGCTGACCTGCGTTCGGTATTCTCGATTCACCCGGAGCTCGTATCACTGATTTCGGCGGATGATGCCGGCATCGAATCGGTGCGGGATCTCAAGGGCAAACGGGTCAACATCGGGGCGCCCGGCTCCGGCAATCGGCGCAACGCCATCGATGCGCTCGAATCGGTGGGCTTGAACTTCGAGACCGACATTCACGTCGAGCAGATCAAGGCGTCGGATGCACCGGTAAAAGTGCAGGACCGGCAGATCGACGCCTTCTTCTACACTGTCGGTCATCCCAATGGGGCGATTAAAGAAGCCACCGCCGGCAAGCGCAAAGTCCATTTTGTGCCGATCACCGAAATCGACAAGCTGCTGGAGAAGTTTCCGTTCTACGTGACGGCCGATATTCCGCTCCATCAGTATCCGAGCGCCACCAACACTGGTAGTGTCTCAACGTTCGGAGTCAAAGCTACGCTTGTCACCTCAGCTGCGGTAGCCGATGATATCGTCTATGCCATGACCAAAGAGGTGTTCGAAAACTTCGACAAGTTCAAGACCCTGCACCCGGCCTACGGCGAGCTGACGAAGGGGCAGATGCTCGAAGGCCTGTCGGCGCCCGTCCACCCCGGCGCCATGAAGTACTACAAGGAAGCCGGGCTGAAGAAGTAGCCGGCATTTCCGTGCTTCGCCTATTCTTCCGGTTTCGGCGGCCCCGGGCGGCGGGCCTGTTTGACGATATCCTTCATCACCGAGCCGAAGTCCTTGTCGCGAAGTTCACCACTGATCTCGCCGAGAGCGTCGGACAGTGCCGTGTCGCCGCGCACTCCGAACTCGACTTCCTTGCCCTCGCGCTCGGCCTTGTTGGAAAAACGATAGGTCGCCCGCTTGCCCAGTCGAAGAATATCGCCGTCGTGGAGTTCTGACTCGCCAGTCACCGGTTCGTCATTGATGAACGTGCCGTTGCGTGAGCCCAGGTCACGGGCCACGTAGGTGCCGTCGTCGCGTTTTCGGACTCCGCAATGTTCGCGGCTGATGTCGATAACACCGACAACCGGAATGTCGCAGACGTCGGACCGTCCAAGCAACGTGACTTCATTGGTCAGTCGATGGCTCTTGCGTTTGTCGTCCATTTCGAGAATCAGACTTGCCATTTGCCCTTCACCGAGTGTGAGAGTCATAATCCATAGTGGCAAGGTACATCAACTGCCGGGTTCACCAAGTCCGGTTGCACGCAAAGTGAAAGGCGGACTCCACCCGCGTCTGTCGCCAAACCTAAATTCGAGCGTTACCTTGTGACACGATGTGGTCGAAATATCTCTCGAATCACCCCGAAGCGGGCGCATGAAGAACGGCAAAAAGCTGAGTAAACGCAAGCATCTGGCCTTTTTGGCTGTCATAACTGTTGTTCCCGCGATAGTCATCGTGTCTTTACTCGAAATTTCGGTGCGGATTTTTGTGCCGAATCTCAAGCCCGTACAAGAAATCATCACGCCGGTGTCCCCCGATGCGGAACGTTTATTGCCGTTTCTCCGGCCGCATTACGAAGCAAGGTTGACGACGTCTGAGTACGTCATGTCGATGAAGCACAACAGTCTCGGATTCCGTGATTCGGAGCATCTCAAAAAGCGGTCGGAAAAGATCACGCGCGTTGTCATCATCGGCGATTCCTTCACCTACGGTTGGGGCGTCAACCAGGACCAGACGTATCCTGCATTGCTCCAGTCGCTACTTGATGGGGCAGGTGACAGACAGTACGAAATATTCAACATGGGCATACCTGACACGGGCACCGTCGAGGCCCAGCAGATTGCACAGGTCGCGATGACCTTTGATCCCCACATCGTCGTGCTGGCCATGCTGCTTGAGGACCGTTGGGCGGTCAACGGCAATGACCTGGTCGACAACGCCCGCAAGCCTCAGGGGGAACAGGCGTCGGCGGCAGGCCGGCAACCGTCCGCGGGTGTTCTCACTTCGACACACAATTTTTTTGCCAGGCACTCAGCGCTGTATGCCTACATTATGATGCGCTGCGGCCATATCATGCGGCGGCAAGCCATCGGAATGCGTGAAAACCAGAATCGCCAGGAGCTCGATGCTGCCTGGGAGCTGACAACGGGCTTGTTGGCGGAGCTGAATGCTCGGGCAAAGGCCGCGAGTGTCACCTTCGCAGTCATGCGTTGCCCGTTTTATTTCGACACGCAGCGCGCCAAGCCCGACCGCATCTCGGCGCGGCTGACTGAGGTGGGACAAGATCTGGAAATCCCGGTCCTGGACCTTTTGCCCGGGATGCAGCAACTCGACACAGGCAGTCTGTACTACCAGAGGGACGGGCATTGGACACCGGCCGGCAATGAGGCTGCAGCCGCCATAATCACGCCATTCATTCACTCGCTGACACCGTGAAGCAACAGACCAAGCGACGTCTGAAGATATCTGCGGTAGCAGTGACAGCTGCGGGAGCCGTGGTTGTTGCCGTTGCGCTCATGCTCATCCTGCCGCATCGGACGGTGCCAGTGCTCATGTACCATGGCTTTACGGAAGACGAATCGGCTACCAGCACCCTGGTCATTGCGCTTGATGATTTCGAGCGTCAGATGACCTACCTGGCCAACAATCACTTCAATATAATCAATGCAAGCGAGCTTGCCGATTATCTCGCGAACGGCAAAGAACTGCCACCAAAGACGATTGTGCTCACCTTTGACGATGGTTATAAAAGTTTCTTCGATCTTGCCTATCCGGTGCTGCAAAAGCATGGTTTCCCCGCGACGGCATATCTGTTTATCGACGGTCTGGCGAAGGCCGATGACCTGGGTCGTGCCAAGGGAATGTCGGCTAAGGGGCTCGTCGAAATCGGTTCGCACGGCGTCACACACCGGATGCTGCCCCTGCTCGATCCTGAGGAAATTACCTGGGAACTTGTTTCGTCGAAACAACAACTGGAAGCCGAGTTCGGTGTACCGGT
>CAJWLW010000200.1 GCA_913042885.1 uncultured Lentisphaeria bacterium
CGCGCAGCAGCGTTGGCGGGACACCGGCTTACATGGCGCCGGAGATGGCAATGGCGGACCGCCAACAGATCGGTGTGAGTACCGACATTTACCTGCTCGGCGCTGTGCTGTACGAGTTGATCAGTGGGCACCCGCCGCATATCGGCCGGACGGTGAACGAGATGATGGATGCGGCGGCGCACAATGTCATCGAGCCGATCGAGCCGCAGACCGAGCTGGCGGAGATCGCCATGAGAGCCATGGCCGACGTTCCGGCGGATCGCTTCGAGTCGGTCAAGCAGTTCCAGACCGCGCTCCGCGCGTACCTGTCACACTCCGAGAGCATCGCCCTGTCCGAGCAGGCAATGCGCGACCTCGCCACAGCGCACCAGACGAGCGACTATAACGATTACGCTCAAGCGCTGTTCGGCTTCAAGGAGGCGCTGTCGCTGTGGGACGGCAATCAGCCGGCGAGCGAGGGCAAATTAGCGACCCGTATGGATTACGCCGGAACCGCTCTCGAGAAAGACGATCTTGACCTCGCCGACTCGTTGCTGCAGAAGACTCCGGGATTTCAGCCGCTGCGCAATCGCCTCACCGCAGCCCGTGAGCAGCGCCTCGCCCAGCACAAGCGGCAGCGGTTTCTGGCTAATACTGTGCGTGGCCTGTTCATCGTTGTGCTGGTGACCTTGACGGTCGCGGTGATCTCGATTCGCTCTGAGAAGGAGAAGGCCGAGATCGCACAGTTGAGCGAGAAAACCCAGCGGCAACGGGTCGAAGAGGAAAAAGTTCGTGTCGACGCTGCCCTGGTTCTGGTGAAGGAGCAGCGCGAGCAGGCGGTCGGCGCTCGGCAGGAGGCCGAGGCGTCGCTTCACCGTGCCGAGCAAGCCAGCCGCCTCGCCGAGGAGCAGACCCTGCAGGCGTTGCAGGCCCAAATCCAGGCGGAGGAGGCGAAACAACGGTCCGAGCGCTTACGCCAGCAAGCGGAACGCATGCAGCAGCAGCTCGCGGCCGAGGCCAAGAAAGCAGAGATTGCCCGTCAGGACGCCAACGCCGAGAAATTGAAACTGCAAGCCTTGCTCGAACGTGTGCGGCAGCAGGAACAGCAGAACGAAGAGACGGAGTCGGCGCTCAAACGCCAGACAGAGATCGCTGCCCAGGCGGAGCAGCGCGTCAAGTTGGCGGAACGCCATCAGGAGAAGCTCAAGTACATCACCCGCATCACGGCGATCAACAAGGAAATCGGAAGTTTCAACCTGGCCGCCGCCCGGGCGGAACTGCTGAAATGCCCGGTCCAGCACCGCAACTATGAGTGGGGCCGGCTGCTCTATCTCTGCAGCCCGGAGGCGACAGTGCTGCGGGCGCACAAGGAGCAGGTGAACTCCGTGGCGTTCGTTGACGGCGGTAGCCGGTTAGTCAGTGGCGGCAGTGACCGCCAGGCGATCCTTTGGGACATCGAAAATGGCAGGCCGCTGACATCCCTGCAATGTGCGGCCGAGCTGCGCTATGTCGATCGGCACCACGACAACGACGGACTGATCCTGGCAACAAGCAACGGGGCAGTGACCGAACGGGCTGCTAATGGCACCAAACAGATTCTGCGCAAGGCGACACCAGGGGCGATCGCCGTGTGCACGGCGCTGTCGCCCGATCGCAGCATCGGGGTGACGGGCTATCGCGACGGCCAGGTAGATGTGTGGCTGATCCGCAACGGTGAGCTGCTGCGGCGACTTGAGGCGCATCCGGGCGGTGTTACTGCTGTTGTCTTTGCCCCGAGCGAACGGTTTTTTGCCAGTGCCGGCCAAGATGGTTCCGTACAGATCTGGCGGATCGACTCGCCACCGGCCAGTGCGCTCGACGTTGATATCGACAAAGTGACCACGCCGGACTGGGACGGCAGCCTCAGCCGGTGGGTTCCAAACATCGCAGTGGAGGAGACTACGAAAGTAACCATCCAGCCGGTCATCGAACCGGTCGGTCGCCTCGAGCATAATGCGGCGGTGCAGGCCGTCTCTTTCGCACCGGGTCGTCGCCAACTGTTGACTGCCAGCGGCAGCAGCATCCAGGTATGGGACATTGCGCGCCAGGAATTACTGCAGACTTACGAACATCACAACAGGGTCACAGCGGCAGCTTACTTTCCGGACGGCGACCGATTTGCCAGCAGCACCGCCGCCGGCACGGTCCACATCTGGCGCATCGACACCGCCCAGGAAACTCTGGTGATGCGCGGCCACGACGGTGCCGTTCGAGGTCTGACGGTATCGCCTGACGGCGCCATGGTGGCCACTGCAGGTGCCGACAACACGGTGCGCCTTTGGGATATCCTGGCGTACCGCCGGCTGATGGTGCTCGAACAGCAGTCCGCCGCCGTCCTTGCCAGCACGGCGTTCGGCGATCGCCTGATGACCGGTTCGCGTGACGGCAGCATCCAGATCTGGCAACTCAACGACGGTGCCCTGCTACACACCCTGCACGGCCATCAGCAGCCTGTATGTGGCCTGGCATTGACAGGTGACGGCTTTGCCAGTATCAGCAGCGACGGCAAGCTGAATGTCTGGGATCACAGCGGCATGAATCTGCGCACTGCGCAACGCCAGCCGATCGCAGCGCAAGATCAGCCCGGTAACGACCTGCAGAGACCGGTGTATTCCCCCGATGCTTCGCTGTACGTGCATACTGCAGAACCGCACGTTGGGCTGCTGTCGCTGGCCGCAACACACAAACCGTATGCCTTCTTCCGCGGTCATGCGGCGGCGATCACCTGCGCCGCTTTTTCGCCGGACGGCAGTCGTGTCGTCACCGGCTGTCGCGATGAGACCGCCAAGCTCTGGGACGTCCAGACCGGTCTCGAATTGCTGACGTTCGACGGGCACGGTGCGGCGGTCACCCATGCGAAGTTCACACCGGACGGTCGAACGGTGATTACCGGTACCGAAGACGGCCGGGTCTTTGTCTGGAAAGCCGAGGAATGGACGGAATAGCGGCAAGACAGGCCACGGGGATACGGGAGAATTTGCGAATGGATCATATCACGCACGAAAGCCTGCTGATTCGCATGCAGGACATCCAGGACGGGCAGGCCTGGAATCAGTTTCATCAATATTATCGTACGCTCATCCTCAACTTCGCGCGCAGCCGCGGCTGCTCAGGCGACATGTCGCAGGACGTGCTGCAGGAGAGTATGATCACTTTGACGAAGGTGATGCCGAACTTTCGGTACGACCGTGTGAAGGGCAAGTTCCGCACGTTTCTGTTGACCATTGTGTCGAGCCGGATCGTCGATGCTTTCCGGCGTGAGCGTAAGTATCAGGAATGGCGGACCGACGACAACGAGCAGACCCCGACCCTCGAAAACACAGCCGAGGAATGGGTGTCGAATTGGGAGGATGACTGGGAGCACGAGTGGCAGCAGCATCTGTTGATGCATGCGCTCGATCGTGTCAAAAAGCGGGTAAAACCGTATATCTTCGAATCGTTTCGCATGTATGTGCTGGAACAACGGCCGGCAGCGGAGGTGACCGCATCGTTGGATGTTTCGGAGAACACGATTTATCAGCATCGCCGACGGATCGTTTCGATGTTGCAGCAAGAGGTCAAAGCGATAAAGCTGGAAATCGGAGAGATGTAATGAGCGACAATTTCGAACAACAACTGGTGACCGCTTATCGCCGCACCCGCGCCAGTGATCAGCTCGAAGACAATTCCCGGCGCTTGCGCAAGACCCGGCAACTGCTGCTTAATCATCCACCGCCGCCGGAGCCGGGAGCATACGTGCTCGTGGTTCAGAGCGAAGTGGCCCCCTACTGGTTGTCACTGCACAAAGGTACGACGGTCGGACGGAGCGACGACGCAGCAATCAAAGTGTCCGGAAAATGGGTGTCGGGTGTGCACTGCTGCTTCGAAGCGGACGGCACCGATTGGGTCGTCGTGGATCAGGACTCGACCAACGGACTGCAGGTCAATGGAAATCCCCGCACACGTCATATCCTTAGCGAAGGCGACGCGATCCAGGTTGGCAGTTGCCTGCTGATCTTTCTGCAAGTGCGGAAAAACGAAACGACGGTCGACTGACCGGTGGCTATCGAGTTTTTTCGCCGCGGATTTTCTTCTTCCAATGCGTCATCCACCCCTTGGAATTTTGCGCGAACAACCGCCAGTCCACCTTTGACGGGGTGATCTGCTGTTGGGTCATCCACGCCGGGATGCGATCGGCCGGCACGTCCGCCCGAGCCGGGATGCGATCCGACTCATTCACCTGAATAACGAGTTCGCTACGGGTGAGAAAATTGTAAAAGACAGCAGACGCCTCGATGTTGGGCGCGCCGGCGACGACGGCGAGCCCTTCCACCTGCACCGGCGTCGGTGACACCGGCACAACGACCTCGAGCGGATACGTGCCGGCTTGCTGCTGGCGATGCACGTCGGCCAGGTGCCAGATGGAAACCGGCGTGTCTGCCGTCAGGTTCTCATAGAGTTTGTCGGGCTCGACGTAGACGGCGGTATTGCCATGCAGCCGCCGCAGCCAATCGAAGCCCTTGCCCGGTTTGCCGTCGCGAGCATGCAGCCGGCAGATCAAAAGGCCGAATATGGTCTGCATGATATCTGACTGGACCGGATCTACCAGGACGATACGGTCTTGCCATTGCGGCTGCATCAGGTCGGCGAGGCTGGTGGGTGCTGTTTCGACGGTAAGGTGGTCACGGTTGTAAACGATGACCGTAGGTGAGATAAACGTGCCGTACCACAGATCACCCGGGGAGTGGTAGGCATCCGGCACATTGGCAGCCCAGGCAGGCGTGAATTTCTGCAGCAACCCTTCGGCGGCAGCGGCGGCCAGCAGCCTGTCGGGCACGCCGCACCAAAGATCAGCGCGGGGCTCGTCCTTTTCCGCCCGGAGCCGTTCCAGCAGTTCTTCGGCGGGCAGTGCGACCAACTCAACAAAGATTTCTGGAAAGGCGTTCTTGAAGCGGTCAAGACAGGCCCTTATATGCGCCTCGCTGTGGGCCGAATAGAGCACGAGATCGTACTTTTTTTCGACCGGCGGAAAAGACGTCACCGGGGCCACCGTTGCGAGTTGCGTTGATGGGGTCGTGTCATCGCGACAGCCGCTCAGGAGGACAATTGCTGTTGCTACGGCGAATGTGATTAGGCAACTCCGCATCAATGCTCCTCCGGCTGCACGTTGCGGCGGTTGTAGACGATACGCCCTTCAACTATGGTCATCTGCACGTTGTGTTCGGCGTCGAGCACAACGATGTCGGCTCGGCGACCCGGCTTGATTTCGCCGCGGTCGGTAAGACCGGTACTGGCGGCAGGGTTGCTGGTGAAGCAGGCGGCAACTTCGGTGTCGTCGAGATTGGTGTAGGTGCTGAGGTTGCGGTAATCGTCGTCAAGGCAGCGGATCGAGCCGGCGAGCGTACCATCTTCCAGCTCGGGCCGGCCGTCCCGGATGTGGGTGTCGTCTTCGCCCATCTTGAAGGTACCGTCACCAACGCCGGCGGCAGCCATGGAATTGCTGATGCACACCAGCTTCTCATGCGGAATACAGCGGCAGGCCAGGTCGATCATGCCCGGATGAATGTGAATGCCGTCGGGAATGAGTTCGACCCAGAGCCGAGCGTCAGTAAGTGCCAGGGCTGCCAGACCGACGTCGCGCTGTTTCAGCGGTTCCATACTGTTGTAGAGGTGGGAGCATCGCGAGGCGCCGGCCTCGATGGCACGAACCACCTGATCACGATTGGCAATCGTGTGACCCATCGCCGGGATGACATTTTCCGCACACAGTTTTTCTACAAGTTCGACCGTGCCGTCGAGTTCGGGTGCGAAGGTGAAGATCCGGATCTTGCCCTTCCCGGCCTGCAACAGTTCGGCGGTTTCGCCTAGGTCGATCGGGCGGATGTAGCGTTCGCGATGGGCGCCATGCTTTGAGGCATTGATGAACGGGCCTTCAATGTGAATGCCGGCAGCCACGGCACCGGGCAGCTGTTCGTCGCAGCAGTCGGCGAGTGACTCGACAACGCGCTGGAGGCCTTCGCGCTCATAGGACATGGTGGTCGGGAAAAAAGTACAGACGCCATGGGCTGCCAAAATCCGAGACATCTCGGCGATATCGGCACCGCGGTCGGCATGCATGCAGTCGCAGCCACCGGTACCGTAGATCGAGGTGTCCACGAAACCCGGCAGAGCATAGCAGTCGGTCATGCTGAAGATCCGGCTGGGCTGTGTCTGCTTGAATGCGGACATGCCGCCGACGGCCAGGATCCTGCCACCGCGCAACACAATCGCGGCGTTGTTGATCCGGTGTGTCGGAGTCAGGCAGTGGCTTAACTGCAGCAGCAATTCGCCGTTGGTTTCGTGTGTCATTTCCATATGGACTGAACGCAGAATTCCGCAGCGTCAGACTGCGGGGTTGTTGCCAAGGTTTCGCAACGCGCTTTGCACTTCGTTGCGCTGTTGTTTCACCTCCCAGATGCGTCGGCGCAGATCCAGACGATCCTCTGCAACCGACGCATTACGCTGCCGCTCTCGCAGCGCTTCAAATTCGTCACCGAGTGCCCGGTCACGGATACGCAGCAAACATTCCTGAAAACTCTGTTCCCGTTTCTGCTCGCTGCCGGAGGCGAACTCAGGAGCGAACAGGCATTTGTTGATCTCCGGCAGTTGCAAACTGCCTGCCCGTTCCTCGATCAATCCGCGGATCTCGTCCCACTCCTCGCCCTGTGCCGCTGCTGCCAATGCTTCGTTGAGCAGACGGCCGATTTGCGTAAGCCGAATGTTTTCCACCGGCAAATCGGTCACCAATCGCGACATGTAGCCTTGATCGTGGTAGGTCAGTTCCAACAGCACGCGTTCCGGCTCGATGTGCGATTCGTCGTTCAGGGCCAGCACCGACTCCTCCGCGGCAAAAGTCCGCACGCGATCACGTCGGCGCTGACGATTGGTCAAGGCTTTAAGCCCTTGAAAAACATAGTTCTGAGGAATCCGCAGGCGTGACGCCAGCACTTGGCAATAGTTGGCCCGGACAACCGGATCCGGCACCTGCGATACAGCTTCGAGGAAGCCGTCGGCGACGGTCTGTTTGCCGGCTGTCTGGGTGATGTCATTACGGGCGATTTCGGTGTCGAGCAGAAAGTCGAAAAATTCGCGGCTCTCCTGCAACCGCTGGCGCAGAACGTCGGCACCTTGAGCGCGGAGGATGCTGTCGGGGTCCTCGCCATCGCCCAACATGACGACACGGGCGTTGAGGCCCGCGGGCAGGAAAGAGGCGAGGCTTTTCATGGCGGCGTTGATACCGGCATTATCCGCGTCGAACGCCAGGATGAGGTTCTTGGTGTAGCGCTTCAGCAGCCATGCCTGGCGTTCGGTGAAGGCGGTACCCTGCGGCGCTACGGCGTTGGTCTGACCGGCTTCGTGGCAGGCAATGACGTCGATCTGGCCCTCACAGACAACGGCGGCACCTTCGGCTTTAATACCCTGGCGTGAGAAATTCAGACCGTAGAGGATCTTACTCTTTTCGAAGATCGGCGTTTCCGGGCTGTTGATGTACTTGGCACCTTGATCCTCTGCCAGCGTCCGGCCGCTGAAAGCGACGATGCGTCCCTGCTCGTTCCAGACCGGAAACATCAGGCGGTTGCGGAAACGGTCGTACGCCGAGGTCGCCGGCGCGCCTTCCTCCTTCACAGTGAGGATGCCGGCGGTGAGCATGTCTTCGAGCGAAAAGCCGAGCTGGCGGCCCCAGTTGCGCGTCATCTCCCAGGAGTCCGGCGCGTAGCCAATGCCGAACTGCACCAGCATGTCATCGCTCAGAGCGCGGCCGCGCACGTAGGCCATGGCCTGGCGACCGACCTCGGATCGAAGATTCTTGCTGTACCAGCCGGCGAGTTTTTCGTGCAGCTCGTAGAGGCGATCTTTGCGGTCGCGGGAGACTTTCGGTTTGCGGCCTTCGCCGCCAGGACCGGATTCGTCTTCATCGGGGATCTCGATGCCGTTGCGCTGCGCCAACAGTCGCAGGCCGCCGACGAAATCGACCCCCTCGATCTCCATGACGAAGTTGATCACGTCGCCGCCTTTCTGGCAGCCGAAACAGTAAAATGCCTGACGGTCCGGGCTGACGTTGAAGGACGGCGTTTTCTCGTTGTGAAAGGGACAGACCGCCTTGAACGAGGCGCCGGCGCGTTTCAGCGGGATATAAGAACCGATGACGTCGACAATATCGCAGCGATCTTTAATTTCTTCTTTGAGTCGGTCACTGATCATCAGAGGATTGTCGTGGCACGACCTGAGCAATGTGGCCGGTGAGTTGCTGCAGGCGCGCTTCGACATGGCCGACTGTTTCGGCGTCGTGATCACTCGCAACATTGAGGTAGCGCTCGTAGTAGCGCCTTGCCAGAGGGTGTCGACCAGCGTACCGATCCCACATCACAGCCGTGTTGAGGTACACAGACGGATGTTGATTGGAACAACGAATGGCTTTCGAAAAGTTGCTCATAGCCTCGATGTAATTGCCCTGGTACATGTGCCAGATCGCCAGTTCGTTCCAGAGCAGGTACGAATCGTCGAATCGGTCACTGGCTTGCAGTCGCGCAAACAACTTCGGAACGTCCGGGTGGTTTTCTCGTGCCGCTGCGCTGGCATACAGCATCAGCGCTTCATCGTGCGTGTCATCGAGCGCCACGGCCTTCTGTAGATACCCCACGGCGTCACGGTAATTGCCGGCGTTGTAGTTGAGTTTGCCCGCCAGGTAGTTCGGCAGGAAACTGTCGGGGGCATCCTTTTGCGTCGCCTCG
>CAJWLW010000201.1 GCA_913042885.1 uncultured Lentisphaeria bacterium
CGGCGTAATCCACCCAACCGTTGGCGTCGACATGCTTCTTCAGCAACGTGTCCAGCGCCGAATGGTCGAAACTCGGGCTGTCCAGCTTGTCCTTGTATGCCTCGCGGAGTTTGACTGCGGGCGGACCGAACAATTGGCTGATGAAGCTTTCGACCGCACTACGGTTAGCCGCTGCACATGCTCCAAAAACAATCGTCAGGACGATTACAACCAGTGCTGCCCACAAAGCCCTGCGCCCGTTTTTTGTGCCTTCATGTCGGGATGTCATCTTTCGTCTCTGTGGTTTTATGGAATATACGTTGGCCTTGTGGATTATGCCTGTTGAATAATTCACGCGTCTGCCAGATAGTAGTCAGGCAATTTACCAAATTGTGTACCCGATGACTATCAAACGCCAACTCTATGTTGTGACTTTCCTGATCGATGCTACGTGCGGAACATTTATTTTTGCTGTCGGGCGTCTACTGGCCGAGGAAAGTGCCGGCCTGCTCAGCCTGGGTGTTGTTGGTGCCGTTGCCGCTGCCGGCTGGGCGATCATCGCTCTGCCGGCGGGTCAACTGAGCGACCGCTGTGGTCGCCGCTTCACCACGCTGCTCGGTGCCTCGCTGCTGTTGATCAGCACTGTGGGTTCCCTTGCCTTCCAGAACTTCCGTGGGCCTTTCCTGGCCTTCTATTTCCTCTGCGGCGTCGGTGCCGGTGCTTCTTATGCCGGCCTCATTCCCTGGCTTGGCGATCTTGACAGCGGCGCGTCGCGCAAGGACAAAACGCGCACACTGATGATATTCTGTTTTGCCTGGAACCTGGGGTTACTTGGTGGCAAAACTGTTGCCGGCCTCCTTTTCGTCGTCAACACGTTCGCTCCGATCGTCCTTGCCGTATTGCTCTCGGGCGCGGTCCTGATCTTGTTGTTGCGCCTGCCATCAGATGCCAGTGCGCCTGAGTCTGAGCCGGCGCTGCCGCCCATGGCAGTAGACCAGCGGCTGTCCGTTGCGTTTGGCCGCATGTGCTGGGTCGCCAATATCGCCGGCACCTGCTGCGTCGGCATTGTCATGTACCTCTTGTCCGACCTTGCCGTTGCTCTTGACGTGTCGGCACCCGGCCAGGGTTTGATCCTGGGGACCATGCGTGTTGCGGTCATGGTCACCTATCTGGCGATGCATCACTCTGATTTCTGGCATCATCGCTTGGGAGCCATCATTGGCGCCCGTATCCTTGGGCTTGCCGGCCTGGCTGTCGTCTGTGTCGCCACTGGTCCTTTCGGACTCCTGATCGGGCTGAGCAGCCTTGGCTGCATGTTGGGCTTCAACTACTTCTCCAGCCTCTACTATGCTATCTCTGGCAGCAGCGATTGCCGGCGCGGCCGTGCTTGTGCCGTTGTCGAATTCACCCTCTCGTTAGGTGTTGTCATGGGCACTCTCCTGGGCGGCTTTACCGGCGCGGCCTTAGGGGTTCGGGCCCCCTATCAGACGGGGTTCGTTGTCGTTGTTGTCATGTTTATCCTCGAGTTACTCGTTTTTCTATTCTACGTCGCCCCGGTTCACGCCGCCGTCAAAAAAACGAATTCCCGACACTTCTAACAAAGACAAGTGGAATAGCTGAGTGAGCGTAAAGCTTGCATCTCTTGAAAAGACACCTTAAAAGACAGGTAACTTAAGGCGGGGGATAAAGCATATCAGAGAGAGCAGCCGAGACGGCCTCGGGCGAGTTGGAAGGCGGTCAGTTCGGAGGAATTGAGGTAGGGTTCGTAGTCGCCACACACACAGCTCGCACACAATTCCAGCAATGCCTGCTGATCGTGTGCCGCATCGCCTGAAAGATGGAGGTCGGCGTCAGTATCGGGCGTTGTCGAGATCAGCAGGGTGGGAATCATCGGATTCGCCTGGGACAACTCGCTGTCGGTGACGACGCAGATGACTTGAACCCCGGCAGCGCCTATACCACTTAGAAGTTCTATGTCGTCGCTGTTGGGTGCGTCCATTATGTGAAAGCCGGCACGTTCGTTTGCCCGTCCATAGGCCATCGTCGGCTGCACTGTCTCGAGACCCAGTCTCGAACAAAAAACATCGGATGCCAGGATAGAAGCATTGGCTGTCAGGACGATTGTGCCACCACCGGCGACGATGGTGGCGGCGACAATTGCAAGTGCCTCCGCGGTCGTGTCAGTGACAGGCTCCAGGCTGTGCAACCCGACGCTGCAGCCGGCAGGGGCGGTAGCAGGCAGCCCCTGCTGCAGGCGGTCAATGACCCATTGCTCGATTTTCTGTGTTACGGCGTCGATTCCACCGTCGAGCTGAATGCTGCCCCAGCCGAATGCGGTTGGATCGACACCGCGCGTTGCGAGGAGATCTTCAAAAAAGTCGTTGTGGAATTTCTCGCAGCCATGCTCGAGCAGGACGCCGACCTGCACGTAGGGATGCACGAGATATCCGG
Source organism: uncultured Lentisphaeria bacterium (assembly GCA_913042885.1). Next base: position 2,431 of record CAJWLW010000201.1, read on the forward strand.
CGAGAGTACGCGCGGCGATGTCGTCCTCGCCGGAGGAGCACCCACAGCCCTCGGTGTGGGGCAATGCCACGTACTGCCGGACGCCGGCATCCGCGCCGATTGCTTTGTCCTGGAGCGACGCGGCGATGAGGCCGGCGACCTGACTGGAGCACAGGCTGTTTGGCAGGATCAGGCCGAGTTTTCGCGGCACGTCGCGCCAGGGTTGCCAGTCGGCTGCGGCTGCGGTGTCGATTTCCAGTGGCTGGTCATCGAACTTTTCCCCGGCTGCGATTGCGGCGGGGGAAGCGCCGGGCGCCTGCATCCAGTCCCGCCAGATCTGCACCTGTGAATGGTTGGCGCGCTCGCCGGCGGTACGCTTGCCGCCGGCAACGGCTATCGATTCCTCGAGAGTACCCTGGGTCAACGTCGGCATGTCGATGCCATCGAGGTATCGGCCGGCGTTGATGTCCATTTCGTTTTCCAACAGCTCATAGCGTCCGGTGGTGGTTACGACTTTGACAGTCGGGACGAACGGGAAATTGGTGATCGAGCCGTTGCCTGTGGTGAAGAAAATCAGGTTGCCGCCGCCGGCGACCTGTCCGGCGATACTCTCGAGGTCATTGCCGGGCGTGTGCATGAAATAATAGCCGGGCTCGGCCATCAATTCGGCGTAATCGATCGAGTAATCCAGCCGCATATCGGGTGTTTTTTTGCGGGCGGCACCAATGGATTTTACGATGATGTTGTAGAGACCGCGCAAGCGGTTTCCTCCGGATGGGTTGCCTTCGGCGCTTTGTCCGTGCCACGATGCAAGGGCGCGGAATTCTTCTATGTACTCGAGGTATTTCCTGGCGGTCTGGTGATCGCGCACATTGCTGAGCATGTAGGGTTCGGCACCGATGAGTTCAGTGGTTTCGGCGATACAGGCTTTACCGCCGTATTGCACGATCGACTTTGCCAGGGCGCCGATGAGGGGGTTGGCGGAGATGCCGGAGAAGGCATCCGACCCGCCGCACTGCAGGGAAAGGTTGAGGTTGGCGATGGATTGCGGTGTGCGCCGGGTACGATCAACGTCGTCGAGCCAGGCGAGAATCGTTTTTCGTCCATCGGCAATTACCTGCTTAACGCTTTTGCCGCCGGCGCTCTGAAAGGCGACCGGATGACTGCACCAGTTGTAGGCCTGCGTCTCGAGAAAGTTACGCAGGCTGTCGTTGTTGACGGGTTCGTCGCCGACATCGACGGCGAGCACGGCGCCGACGTTGGGGTGGACGACAAAACCGGCCAGTGCCCGCACGAAAAAGTCTTGATTGTTCGGCATCTCTCGGCTGCCGCCTTCGGTATGCATCACCGGCACAACGCCATCGATGTTCGGGTGGCTGGAGTCGATCGAGGCGACGATACGTTTGACGACGGCATTGGTGCGCGAAGTGGTGGCGAGAACGACGATGTAATTGCGGGTACCGACACCGCGTCCGTTGGCACGGAGGTATCCGTCGAACGTCCGGTCAGTGGGCAGGCGTGGTAATTGTTTGCCGATGTTCAGCGTGGCGGTGTCGAGGTGGTATGGCTCGGCGAAATCATCGAAGTTCGCGGATTCCGGCAGCGATAAATCGAGGCGTCGTCCTTGCAACGACTCGAGCATGAGATCGTTGCACAGGTATTCGCCGGGTGTGATGTCTCGTCTGGTGGTCCCGAACGGCAGGCCCCAGGACAAGACTTTGGCCCCTGCGGCGATTGCGGAGTCCGCAAAACGGTGGCCTTCGAGGACGGTGTGGGACAGCGTGTAGCGGGCGTTGTCACGGGCGATTTCGGTACCGGCTTCGAGGCGGCGGATAGTGATCGCGACGTTGTCGGCGGGATCGGCCAGGCGGGCAACGTCATTAAATGCGACAGCTTTTGCCATGTCAATTCTCCTCCCAGAGGTTCGCGGGGTAGGTGCCTTCGTTGATGAAGCTTTGGACAGCGGCCATGACCAGCGGCTTATCCAGCTGGTAGGTGATGCCGTGCCAGCGTTCCTGTGAGTGCAGAACAGTCAATTGGGCGCGGCTCTCGCCGATGAGTTCGTCGATGATCACGGGCAGGAGAAATTCAGACTTCGGGTCTTTGCCGTGTTTCTCCAGGAACGGCACGAATCGTTCCTGCAACTGTTCGAATACGCGCGGCATGAAGCCCCAGAAATTCATCGATGTCGGTTCGTTACCGGTGAACTCGGTGGTTGTGCGGTTTTCCTCCTGCATGCGGGCGCCGCCGTTGCAGCGCTCGATTTTGAGGCACTCGCGGACGGTTTGCAGATATCCGTCCTCGCTGACCTTGCAGATACCGCGCGCGACGGTGCCGTGGTCGGAGAGCGTGTTTCCGAGACGGAAGGCCACCAAAGCGTATGTCGGCGCGTTGAGGTCTTGGAGCGTTGCGAGGTGCTCTGCGAGAACGGCATACGTGGTGCGTCCGTAAAAATCATCAGCGTTGATCACGGCAAAGGGTTCGTTGACGTGGCCGCGACAGGCCAGCACGGCGTGGCCGGTGCCCCAGGGCTTGGTCCTGTCTGCTGGAGCGACAAAAGGTTCGGGCAGTGCGTTGATCTCCTGAATGACATAGTGTGTATCGATCTGCGACTCGAAACGCTGGCCGATATGTGTTCGAAAGTCTGCTTCGATGGTGCTATTGACGATCATCACCAGCTTGCCGAAGCCGGCCCGCAAGGCGTCATAGATCGAGTAGTCGATGATGATCTCGCCGGCCGGTCCGATCGGATCGATCTGCTTGCAGCCGCCGTAGCGGCTGCCAATCCCGGCGGCCATGATGACCAGTGTTGGTTTCATTGTTTCTGGACAAACGTAGAATGATAAGATGCCAGGTGGGGAGACGAACGGCTGCACGTGAAGGTAGTCGCGGTCCACTGATTTTTAAAGTTACGGATTCATGTGCCGCCGTTCTGGCGCTATTGTATGCCGCGAATCTTTGGAGTCCAAGACATGCTCATCAAAACCAGATCATACGCGCGAGCGGGGTTGCTTGGCAATCCGTCCGACGGTTTTTTCGGCAAGACCATTTCCTTCACGATGTCGAACTTCGTGGCGGACCTGGAGTTGTGGGAGAGCCCGGAGATTCATTTCGTCACGGGCGCTGTGGAAGACCTCCGATTCGATAGCCTGGACAATCTTCTGACCGAGATCGGGCTGTACGGGTACTACGGGGGCATTCGTCTGCTGAAAGCGACGACCAAGGTGTTTGTTACCTGGTGCCGTGAGAACGGTGTAGAACTGCCAAACCGGAATTTCACTGTTCGTTACCTGTCGACAGTCCCGCGCCTGGTGGGCATGGGCGGGTCCAGCGCCCTGTGTACGGCGATGTTCCGGGCGTTGATGAAGTTCTACGAGATCGATGTGCCGATGCAGATCATTCCGACTCTGTGTCTGCGGGCAGAGACCGAGGAGTTGACGATCCAGGCGGGGTTGCAGGATCGAGTCATCCAGGTGTACAACGGCGTGATGTTCATGGATTTCGACGAGCAGCTCATCAAGTCACGTCAGTACGGCGACTACAAGCGCATCGACAAAGCCAGCATGCCGAACGTCTATGTGGCCTACGACCGGGTACAGGCGGAAGTCTCGGGCAAGTACCACGGTGATCTGCACAGCCGCTTCGACCGTGGCGACAGCGCCGTGATCGATGCGATGCACGAATTTGCGGATATCGCACAGCGCGGCTACGAATGTCTGACGCAAGGGCGGCCGCACGAATTGTCAGCGCTGGTGGATCAGAACTTCGACGTCCGCGAACGCATCTCCGGCAACGGCATCTCCCCGGCCAACCGCAACATGGTCTCGGTCGCACGTGATGCCGGTGCATCTGCGAAGTTCGCAGGCAGCGGCGGGACGATCGTCGGAACGTACAAAGACGACACGGCACTGCAAGTGTTACGCGAGCGTCTTGAGGCGATCAACTGCGAAGTCGTCGTACCGGAAATCCCGGACGTATGACAGCGGTGCGTACAGCCATTCTGCCCGCCGCCGGCCTGGCGACGCGCTTTCTGCCGGTCTCCAAGGCTGTGCCCAAGGAGCTTTTGCCGTTGGGCAACAAGCCGGTGATCCACTGGATTGTCGACGAAGCGGTGGCGGCGGGCGTTGAAGAGATTGTCCTGGTGATCAGTCCGGACAAGACGGCTATTCGCGAATACTTCTCGCCGGCCCCGGCGTTGGACGATATTCTGCAGGCGCGCGGCAAGTCCGAACTATTGGACGAACTGAACCGCCTGCTCGATCGTGTCGCCTTTACCTTTGTCATCCAACATGAGCCGAGTGGCCTGGGGCATGCCGTGCTTTGCGGCCGCGACGCGGTCGGAGATGAACCCGCGCTGGTATTGCTCGGCGACGCACTGATCACCGCAGAGGTGCCGGTTGCGCGTCAGCTTGTCGCCGTATTCGAACAGGTCGGCAACAGTGTGCTCGGCCTGGAAGAAGTCCCGGACGAAAAGGTGATGTCGCGCGGAATTGTCGCTGCCGAAACAACGCCGGACGGCTTCCTTCGTGTCAGCGCTGTCGTCGAGAAACCGCCAGTTGCGGAGGCTCCAGGCAATCTTGCCATCTCCGGCCGTTACCTGTTGACGCCGGCGGTGTACGGCTATTTGGAATCTGCGGCGCCACGGGCGGACGGGGAGATTTGTCTGACGTCGGGGATTGCCGGTCTGATTGCGGACGAGGCGGTGTATGGCTGTATCTTCGACGGCGTGCGTCACGACACCGGCACACCGGCCGGGTATTTGAAGCTTCTGAATACGCTGGTGACGCAGTAGTGACGAAATGAACGGCGGCAGTGGCCTGTTCTGCTTGCCTGCAGTTGTGTCAGACATACCTGTCGATGATCGCGCCGAGTTGATCGACTTTTTCTTCGATATCCTTGACCAGGCAAAATTGGGTGTGGGTGCGGTCGAGATTTTCCTCGGCGTAATGAATCTTGTAATAGGTGTCGCCGTTGAGGTAATCGGCCAGGAAGCGGATGCCGTTCTCGAAAGTCATGAGAAAACCGGCATGCGGCAGCAGTTCAATCTCCCGCGGCTGCAGAAATGACTTTGCTTCGCCGACGTAGCCGCGCACCAGCGCTTCGTAGCGTTCGATGTCGAGTGACACTTTGCCAAGGTCCTTTTCATTCTCGGCGAAGTCGCCGGTCGAGGTCCGGACCAGTTCACCGAAGTCATACAGAAGCGAACCTGCCATGACCGTGTCCAGGTCGATGACGCAAACACCGGCACCGGTTTTAACGTCGAGCAGGACATTGTTTATCTTTGTGTCGTTGTGCGTGACGCGCACGGGAATCTCGCCGGATTCCAGGCCGTCGGTAACGATCCGGACCGTGTCTTTGCGGGCCAGCGCGAAATTGATTTCGTCGCGGCATTGGGCGACTCGCCCGGCGGTGTCTGCGGCGATAGCGGATTCGAGTGCCGCCATGCGTGAGGGCGTATGATGGAAGCCGGGAATCGTTTCGTTGAGATCGTTGGCGTCGAGGTCGACGAGCATCCCTTGAAACCTGGCAAATGCGAAGCCGGCCGCCTCCGCCTGGCCCGGGTTTTGGACGAAGTCGTGATACTCAGTGTTCTCGACGAAAACGTAGGTGCGCCAGTAGTAGCCGTCGGCGTCGCGGCACAACGTGTCGCCGTTGCGTGCCTTGACGATTTCCAGCACCTGCTGCGGACCCGAGTCGAGTTTGCTGCCGAGATGTTCGCAGACCCGGACAATGTTGCGCATCATGCCGACGGGATCCTTGAAGACGTGATGGTTCAGCCGCTGGTGGATGAACCGCCTGGAACCGTCGCCATCCCTGTAGGTCGCGGCGTAGGTGTCGTGGATATGACCGTTGCCGTAGGGTGTGCAGTCGACGAGGTCGCCCTCGATCGCGAAACCGGCCAGTACGTTTTTGATATCATCCGGAACCATGCCACTGAACGTAAGTGCGAACAGTTCACGAGTCAAGATTGCCGTGCCCGGAGATGCCGTCAAAAAAAAAGATGCTGTCAAGTGTAACCTTAGCGTCCTTGCCGACGACTAAGGAGGGTGAGCGCTCGATTCCCGCAATCACACATTCAACTCAAACTCGAAGAGGTTTCCGATGAAATCCAAGCTGCTGATCGTCTGTTTCGCCGTTACTATCGCTGTCACCGGCCTGGCGCACGGAGAGTTGATGGGCTTGCGCCGGGAGCATCAGCCGCAGATCGATGCGATCACCCAGCGGGCGATTAACGAGCTTGCGGCGCATCTGGATACCGGCCAGCACAACAAACTGGAAATCATCTACGCGGCGGCTCA
>CAJWLW010000202.1 GCA_913042885.1 uncultured Lentisphaeria bacterium
CCAGTGCTGGGATTCTCGGCATCAAACCGCTCAATCTCGGGCAGTGTTTCGCACTTGACGCACTGCTGGACGAAAACATCAACCTGGTCACGCTGCTCGGCAAGGCCGGCACCGGCAAAACACTGCTTGCCGTCGCTGCCGGGCTTTTTCAGGTGGTGCAGGAAGACGTTTACCACCGCGTGATCGTCTCACGACCGACCATGCCCATGGGCCGCGATATCGGCTATATCCCGGGTGACGTTCACGAGAAGATGCGGCCGTGGATGCAGCCGATCTTCGACGCCATCGAACTGATCCGTGAAATCGACCGGCGCAGCCGGCGGCGGTCGCTGCCACCGGACATCCTCGACTCAGACGAAATCGGTGTGGAACCTTTGACGTATATCCGCGGCCGCAGCATTCCGCATCAGTTCATGATCATCGACGAAGCACAGAACCTGACGCCGCACGAGGTGAAGACCATCATCACCCGCGTCGGACGCGGCACCAAGGTGGTGCTCACCGGGGACCTGCACCAGATCGACAACCCGTATGTCGACGCATACTCCAACGGTTTTTCCTGTCTCATCGATCGGTTCGGCGACGAAAAGATCTCAGCGCACATCACGCTGACCAAAGGCGAACGCAGCGAGCTGGCGGAGATCGCCGCCAACCTGCTCTGACCGTTCTATTGGCCACCAGCGCGGAAGGTCAGCATACGCCAGGCGGTGGTCGCGGCAATGCGCAGGTCCAGCCAAAGCGACCAGTTGCGGATGTACCAGACATCCAGATCGACCCGGCAACGCATGTGCGCCATGTCGGAGCCGCCGCGAAAACCGTTGATCGCAGCCCACCCCGTAATACCGGGTATAACGAGCAGACGCTGGCGATAGTACGGGATATGCTCCGGCAGCAGTTCGTCCTCACCCAGCATGTGCGGACGCGGGCCGACGACGGACATATCGCCTTTCAGCACGTTGATGAATTGCGGCAGCTCATCGAGGTTACTGGTGCGCAGAAAACGCCCGATCCAGGTCACTCGATGGGCGCTGTCCTCCATGATCCGCGGTTTCTCCAGCTCATCCGCCGCGTACACCATCGTCCGGTATTTGTAACAGATGAACGGGCAGCCGTCCCTGCCGATGCGGATCTGCCGGAACACCGCGCGCCCCGGCGAGGTGGCACGGATCAGAATAACGAAAACCAGGTGCAGCCACCACAGGATAGTCACCAGTGCAAAGATAGAGAAACAGATATCGGCGACGCGTTTCAGCAGCCGATTGGCGGGACACTGCAATGGGTGTTCAAAAGGTTCGACCATGAAACGCAATCAATCCCGGCGCACCGCCGCAAGTACGTCGCGGGCCAGCAGCGGCGCAAACCGCCCGGCACCATCGCGGTTGAGATGTGAGGTGTTATAGAAATTCAGGCGGTCCCGGCAGAGCGGATCGTCGTCGTACGACAGAAACGTCTGGCCGGCCGCCGTCACAGTCTCCCGGTAATAGCTGACGACCTGGTGGCGCCAGGGGCTGTACTCGAGCACTTCGTGATACTCAGGCGTCAAATAGACAATTACCGGAATACCTTTCTTCCGTGCCAGCTCCAGCATGCGTTCGAAATATTCCGCGCGCATTGTACTCCAGGCGTAAGAGTGATGATCATCGGCAGCGGCAAGGGCCTCGAGCTCCGCCTGGTTAAATGCCTGATTGCGCAGACTCGAACCGTAGACATCGAATTCCGGCTGGCGACCGCCAATCACATGCACGACGTTCGGGACCCCGATCTGGGTGTTGAATTCGGCGTACTTGAGAAACGGCACATACTTCCAGGCAGCCAGGCGGCCACCCCGTCGCTCGGCGACTACCTCAGCCACCACCGGCTTGTCCAGGTAAGGCAGGTGAAGATATTCATGAAACGGATAACCATAGGCGTTCTCGTCGAGGCCCCAGGCATCGACCTGGAGAATGATCGTACCAACATCGTTGGATTCAAGAAATGCCGCCAACACCATGTATTGCTCGGGGTGAGCAGTACCGTCGAGTCCCAGGTTGATGACCGATCCGCCAAGTGTGTCGGAAAGTGCTTTGCCGTCGATGCCAGCATAGGCCGCCGACGAACCGACGAATGCATAATCGAATGTCCCTGCATGGCTGTAGATCCAATTGACCTTCACCGACTGGTCCAGTGGCACCAGCCGATCGAGCACGACGCTCTCGAACTGGAAAATTCCCAGCACGATAACGACAAACACAAGACTGCAAACAAGCGGATTTTCGAGTCGGTTCATGAGCGTCAGAACTGGAAGTAGATGAATTGTCTGGGATTCTGGAAGATACCGAAATTCGCAATCACCAGGATCAGAATAATGTACGCCAACCAGCGCAAGCAGGTCGGGGCGGCCAGTGCACGCAACTGCAGACGATCGCACATCTGCAGGAGATGGCCCAGTTCAAGAATGGCCAGTCCTGCTGCAACCGCGACGAGGTGGGTGCGCGACAGCCCGAAAACTTCGTTCAGCCGGCCCGGCTGGGTCAGGCATTCCGCGACCGTACCGAGTCCTTCCATTCGAAAAATATTGCACACGATTGACGCGGCGTCAGAAATGGAATCCGCCCGGAAAAATATCCAGGCCAAACAGACCAGGTTAAAGGTTATGACCACCCCGAGTACCCGCTGCAGCCGCGGCAGCCGGTCGAGGCCGACGGTGACAGCACATCGATGGCGCCACCCAGCGGTCAGGCCGCCGAAAACCATATAAAGCCCATGCAGCAGCCCCCACACTAAAAATTTCCAATGGGCACCGTGCCAGATGGCGCTGACTGCGAAGACCAGGAGCAGATTGATATGTAAGCGCAATTTCCGGACGCGGCTGCCGCCCAGCGGGATGTAGACATAATCCCGGAACCAGGTCGACAATGATATGTGCCAGCGCCGCCAGAATTCCGGGATAGACCACGCATAGTACGGTTGCCGAAAATTCTGCATGAGATCGATACCCATGATCTTTGCAGTGCCGATTGCGATGTTCGAGTAACCGGCGAAATCGCAGTAGATCTGGAACGCAAAGGCGTAGGTTCCGATCAGCAGTACGGCACCACCGGTCCGTTGCGGGTCGGTGTAGACGTGATCGACTACCATCGCCATGCGGTCGGCGATGACCAGTTTTTGGAAGAACCCCCAGAGTATCAGGACCAGGCCGGTCTTGAGGCGGTCGAAGTCGAAGTTCTGAACCACCCGCAACTGCGGCAGGAGGCGCGTCGAACGTTCGATCGGCCCGGCGACGAGTTGCGGGAAATAGGCGACGTACAGGGCAAATATGCCAAGGTGCATCTCAGGCTCACGCTTACCGCGATACACATCGATCGTGTAGCTGAGCGTCTGAAACGTATAAAACGAAATGCCGACCGGCAGCAGTACGTCCAGTGCCGGCACGCTGTACGTCAGATCGAAATTGCCGAATGCCGCCCGCACCGAAGCATTGACGAAATTGAAGTACTTGAAGGCAAACAGCAAGCCCAAGTTGACTGCCAGACTGAGGCAAAGGAGAAACGTGCGCCGCCCGGCAACGGCTCTGGCCATGCATCTGGCAACAACGTAGTCGACGAGTGTCGACACCACGATCAGCGCCAGATACTCGATTTTCCAGCAGGCATAGAAATAATAACTGGCAGCCAACAGCCACGTCCAGCGCCAGCGGCCGGGTGTGGCGAAATAGATGATCACCACACAAGGTAGAAACACAGCGAAGTGCAGTGAATTGAAGAGCATTGGTGCTCCACTGTCTGCCGGCGATCGGTGCCGACTGTGCTCGTGCTACTTCGACATTAATCGACTTCAGAAATTGAAGCCGAAATCGAAGTGCAACCGGCCGCCGCTGGAGAGGTGATCCTGATCCCTCACCACCGGAAAACCGTAATCCAAACGAATCCCACCGATCGGCAGCATCAGACGCACACCGGAGCCGACACCGACGTTGTAGTCGCCGAACCGGTCGAATGAGTTTTCCCAGACATTGCCGGCATCAGCGAACAGTGCCCAGAAAATCGTTTTCTCAAAAACCGGCGTCGTGAACTCAGCCGTAGTCAGGAACAGCGACTTGCCGCCAATCGGTTCCTTATTCCCCAGATCGACCGGGCCGACATCGCGCTCGCGAAAGCCGCGCAACGTATTGGAGCCACCGGCAAAATAACGGTCCCAAACGCGGGCATCGTCACCGCTGGCCTCATTAACGGCGGCGACACGGCCGGAAAGCTTGAACACACTTTCCTTGAATACCGGCCAATACTTGTCCACCTCGACGTCGATTTTGGTCAGATTGATATAGCTACCGATGCCCTCGGCCTGCAGCTCGCCACTGATCGCCAGGCGCGAACCGCTGCTGGTCAGCACAAGCCGGTCACGCTGGTCACGAACGAACCCCAATGTCACAGCACTGACCATCTCTGCACCGCCTTCGGCAGCAACGAACTCGGCGCTGAAGTCGTCGGCGAAATCAACCGTCTCCGTGTCTTCCAAGCGGTAGCCGACATGGTACCGCCAGAACGGGACCTTCATCTTCCGCGTCACACGGAAAGAGGTCCCCGTAGATTTCTGTGTGAACCCGATGTTCCTCGAAGACTCGCGCTTCCAAAGGTTATAATCGAGGCGCAACTGCTTATGAAACAGCCACGGCTCGGTGAACGCCAGGTTGAAGTTCTGCCGGTCCGTCCCCGCCTGCAGCCGCAGTTGGAGTTTCTGGCCGCCGCCACGGAATGCCGGCGGATCACGCAGGTCGAAGTTCGCCTGTGACATCTCAATCAAGCCGATCACACTGTCGGCACTGGAAATGCCGGCACCGAAACTCAAACGCCCAGTGACCTGTTCTTTCACCTTGATTTCCAGGTCTTTCAGGTTCGGGTTGTCGGTAGAACGCGGATTGATCTCGACCGATTCAAAGTAGCCGAGACCCATCAGCCGCCTTTTACTGATCTCGATCTTGCCACCGTCTGCGAGATCGCGCGGATGGATCTGCAGTTCCCGCCGGATAACGTGGTCTTTGGTGATGCGGTTGCCGGTGATGTTGATGTCGTTGATGCGGCTGGCGCGACCTTCGCGGATCGCATAGGTGATGTTGACGACTTTGGCAGTACGGTCAATGTCACGGTCGGCATAAACCCGGTTGTCGAGGTGCCCCATGCTGTTGTACTTGGCCACGATGCGCCTGATGTCGGCTGTCTCGCCTGACTTGCTGTAGACCTGATTGGACTGCAGCTCGACCAGCGCCGCCAGTTCCTCGCTGCTGACGATCTGGTTACCGTCCATTGACACAGTACCGATCTTGAACGGCACGCCTTCGGAGAGGAAAATCGTCAGCAGCACCAGAGCAGAGCGCTTGTCCACAGCCTTGTCGACCTTATCGACTTTGAAATCGAGATAGCCCTTGTTCCAGTAAAGCGTCTCCAGCGTCTCCAGGTCGTTCTTGAACTCTTCCTCGCTGTAGTAACCGGTTGGAAAGATATAGCCCCAGATGGATACGCCTGTGTCCATCACACGCTTCAGCTTCCAGGTACCGTAAACATTGTTGCCCTTGATGCGCAGCCGCCGCGTCTTGAAGCGGACATTTTCGCGAATCAGGTATTCAACCATTACATCGTTGGTGCCCGGGATGTCTTTGACGTTCTGCCTGACATCGACACCGTGGAAGCCCTTGCCGCGGTAAAGCTTGATCAGTGATCGCTGGTCTTCCCCCAGGATACCGCCGCTCATCGGATCGCCCACCCGGCTTTCGCTCGTCTTGCGCAACTCGCGCGTCTTCACCGCCTCATTACCCTTGAAGTTGATTTGCGCAATCCTCTGGCGCGGCCGCAGTTTGAACGTGATGTCCACCGTACCGTCGCCGGCAGGGTTGACCTGGGCCTCGACGTCGGCAAACTGGCCCGTCTTCATCAGACGTTTGATATCTTCCGACAGACGTTTCTGCGAAAACACCGCGCCATCATCCAGCACGATATTGGCCCGCACCACGTCCTCCGGGACATCCTGACTGGTCAGCGATTCAATCACGATCTTGTTGATGACATCGCCGTACGCACCAAGGGCGGTACAGAGAATTGCCAGTATAAATAGACGGGTCTTATTCATGAACGACTTTCCCCAAAGTTCAGGTTCGATTGGTGTTGGAATCTGCTCCGCCCCAACTGTCCCAGAGCCACTGCCGGCAGCATCGCAATACTTCATTATCGCCCGACGCAGGAACCCGGATACTTTCCTTCAAATTTCAGATTCTTCCAATCGTCGCAGCAGTCAATCTTTATACTTGCTCAGCGACAGGAATAATCGGACAGCCCCGGCTAACTTGCAGACTTGGCGGCGCATTGTCGCCACTGAACCTGAACTGGGACGCGCAAACCGTGAACTGGCGAATCGGCATCGACACGGGCGGCACCTTCACCGATGTTGTCGCGGTCAATACCTCTACGGGCGATCTACGGCTGCATAAGGTGCACAGCACACCGGCGCAGCCGGCCCAGGCGGTCATCGACAGCGTCCTGGCAATCGCCGACCATGCCGGTTTCGAGCTCGGCGATATCGCTCTCATCGTCCACGGCAGCACCGTGGCAACCAACGTCGTGATCACGCGTACCGGTGCCGCCATGGCCATGGTTACCACCAAAGGCTTTCGCGACGTACTCCTGATCCGCCGCCAGAACCGGCCAGAGCTCTACAATCTGCGTTCGCGCCGGCCCCCGGCGCTGCTGCCACGCGCCAATATCCTCGAAATCACCGAACGCACACTGTCCGACGGTACAATCGATGTGCCGGTGCAGGACGCCGATATCGCCGCCCTGGCCGATCAAATCCGAACACTGGACGTCGAGGCGGTTGTCGTCGGACTGCTCAATAGCTACGTCAATCCGGCACACGAACGTGCCATCGGTGAACGGCTTCAGGGTCTGCTGCCGAATGTCAGTATCTGCCTGTCACACCAGATCAGCCGCAGCCAAGGCGAGTTTGAACGCTTCAGCACCACTGTATTGAACGGATACATCCAGCCCGTCGTCAGCAGCTACCTGGAACACCTGGAAGAGCAGCTGCGGACGCATGAGATCACCGCACCGCTATTCATGATGAAATCGAACGGCGGCGTCTCGGCTGCCAGCGTCACCGCGGCGCGCAGCGTCGAAATGCTGTTGTCCGGACCGGCGGGCGGCGTCGTCGCCGGCTGTGCCCTGGCCAGGCAGCACAGCACCGAACACCTCATCACCGCCGACATGGGCGGCACCAGTTTCGATGTCGCGATGATCTACGACGGTGCCGGCGTCTTTACCCAGGAACGCATGTTCGCCGAGCAAACGATCCGATTGCCGATGATGGATATTGACACTATCGGCGCCGGCGGCGGCAGTATCGGCTGGGTCGACGTGGGGGGTGCCTTACGCGTCGGGCCCCAATCTGCCGGCGCAGCGCCAGGGCCCGCTTGTTACAGCCGCGGCGGCACACAACCGACCGTGACGGATGCGAACCTGGTGCTTGGACGGCTGGCCACACGCTCAGCTATGGCCGGTGGTTTCGAACTCGATGTCGCCGCCGCCCGCCAGGCAGTCGACACACTGGCCACTGCCCTGAGCATGAGCATCGAAGAGACTGCCGAGGGCATGCTCCACGTGGTCAACGCTGCCATGACCAGCGCCATCCGCCGCCTCACCGTCGAACGCGGCCACGACCCGGCGAATTTTTCCCTCTGCCCTTGCGGCGGTGCCGGTCCGCTGCACGGTGCCGAGCTCGGCCGCGAGATCGGCATGCGCGAAGTCGTTGTGCCGGCGATGCCGGGTGTTTTCTCGGCCGCCGGGATGCTGCTTTCCGAACTGCGCGAGGAACAGATCCACTGCCACCTCGGTCTGCTGACCGACATGATGCCCGGCCTTCCCGAAATCTTCGACGAGCTGCTGCAGGAGCCGACCAATCGCCTGCTGGCCAGCAGCGGCGCCACTGAACGGATGAGTGTCGTCCGGCGCCTGCGCCTGCGCTATCTCGGCCAGGGCCATGACCTCGCCGTCAACCTGACCGATGGCCCGCTGCAGCAAGATGCGATCGAGCATGACTTTCACCAGCACCACAGTCGCGCCTACGGCTACGACTTCGAGGGCGACCCGGTGGAGGTCGTCGCCGCCTGGGTTTCTGTGTCGATCGATCTGCAGGACACCAAGGCAGCGGTCTGGCCCGAAAAGCCGGTGCCCGCGCCGGTGTCACGACGATCCGTGATCTTCGACGGCACCGCCCGTGACACGCCGGTGTACGAACGCCCCGATCTGGGTGCAGGCTACGCCGACAGCGGCCCGGCCATCATCGAACAGGCGGATACGACGACAGTCGTCCTGCCGGGCATGGCGTTCCGCGTGGACGCCTGCGGACAGATCATTATACAGACGGGTGAAATTCATGCCTGAGCCGATCAATCCCGTGATGCTCGAGATCATGCGCAACCGCTGGCGCGGCGTGGCCGAAGAAGCATGTGCCGCAATGATCCGCTCGAGTTTTTCACCGAATATCCGCGACCGTTTCGATTGCTCCACGGCGCTGGCGACGTTGGACGGAGAGATCGTCGCGCAGGCGGAAGTCGGCACGCCACTGCATCTCGGCATCATGCCGGCAATATTCCGTAGCGTCCTGCAGAAATTCCCTGTCGACAGGATGCGACCGGGCGACGCTATCATCACCAACCTGCCCTACCCCGAAG
>CAJWLW010000203.1 GCA_913042885.1 uncultured Lentisphaeria bacterium
TGACTTTGAACTCCTGCATGGCTTCAAGCAAAGCAGCCTGAGTCTTCGGCGGCGTCCGGTTGATTTCGTCTCCGAGGATGATGTTCCCGAAGATCGGGCCCTTCACAAAGCGCATGCGACGGCGACCGGTGCCTTCTTCCTCTTCGAGGATTTCCGTCCCGGTGATGTCTGAGGGCATCAAGTCCGGCGTAAACTGGATGCGGCTGAAGTCGAGGGCCAGTAGATCGGCGATGGTTGAGATCATCAACGTTTTTGCCAGCCCGGGCACACCCTCCAGCAGGCAATGCCCCTGGCTGAACAGCGCCATCAGCACCTGCTTGAGCACGTCGTTTTGGCCGATGATCGTGCGCCCGAGTTCTTGCGTCAGCTTTGCGTATATCTCAGTCAGGCGTTCGGCGGCTTCGAGGTCCTGGTCGTTCACTTGGTCGGCAGTCACGGTAGCAGTCTCGGACATTTCGGATATTCCTGAGGGTGGATAGCGTGTTCAGTCGCAGTGCTGGGGTTCCAAACCTTGACGGCGTCACGGATATCGTGCCATCGTCGACAATCAGGATATGTGGCTGGTCGGTCACATTCCCCCGTTCTCCACGGTGGCGGCACACAACGAACTCGTTCAAATTCGTACAAGTCCAATATAGGGGGGAAGCGGCAAGTGGCAAGTGGCAGGCGTCTTATCCACGGCATGGGGGAGCCGGCCGTTGTTTTCGTAGCCATCCTGATCTCTCAAAAAGCGATTTCAACATCGAATGGTTGCAGCCACCTGCGTCTGCTGCAACATGATTTCAGTTAAAAATGCCGTGCCGCATCATAGAATTGGATTTCCATTGAAAGAACTCACCAAAAACCTTGAAATATGAAGTATTCACCGTCAGAATAACAAAAATTAAACCCGTATCAGAAATTCCAGTGGATATGTAATCGATATGCGCTGAAAGGAGACACACATATGTCCGACTTACAAAGTTCGGGAAGTGGCCACATCAATCCTGATGCCCTCGGATTGACACTGCAATTCGCAGATGGCTTTGATCAGGAATATGGTGCGCCAGACCAGCTTGACACCACCCGCTGGATAAAGTGGAAGGGCGAGGCCAGAACAGAAAATGGATACGGCCTCTTCGACGCGGTAACAACACCGGGTGAATGGGGGGATGGGGGCATTTCCACACGGGAAAAACAGTTCAATCCCGGCCTGAAAGGTACGAATGGCGCTGAGGTCACCTTTGTGGGACATGCCCAACTGGGCGAGTTGCCCAACAAGAAGGATCATCCCGAACACATCGGCAACCCACTCGCGGGGCCCTATGTCACGGGAATGTGCTTGACAATTTCCAACTACCGTGGGCCCATCGTGCCGGATTTTGAGGGGGATCCGGAAAGCATCGATGCTGAACCGGTCGATTCCGACTTGGTGAGCGGCTACCGGGCTTCAGGAAAATCTCCCAGTAGAAGGCGAGGTGTGCAAATCCATTTTGACTGGATGAACAAATGGGAACTCGACTATTTCCTCTGCCGTTCTATCATTCCCGGGGATTACGAAAAATATTCGGAGTGGGATGTGCGTTTGGATTCACTCGAAGAATACATGGCAAAAGGACAATTCATTGGTGGTGCCTGCTTTGCACTTGCAGCGAGACATTACTCCCCGGACCAGGCTGTTAATCCATTGGGGCGGCGTTACGGGCTTTACCTTACCGATGATGCCAATACCGTGTCCTGGACGCTGGACGGAAAGCTCATGGATACCGTTGACATTAGTGGCTATTTCAATTCGACTCCCGAATCCGTCAGCGACGGCGCCTACGTCTCGCTCTCTGGTGCGGGGTATCAACCTCACATCTGGAAAATTGATGATGTCGAGATTTATGCCAGCGGTTAAAAGAAACTGGCGCCAAGTTCTAATCAATCGGCTCCTTGGAGTGGCGAGTGCCGACCAGGAACGAGGTGCCGCGCAGTAGGAGATTGTCAAGCAGCAAAACCGGGAACGGCTTTGGACTGGAAGTGATCGGGATCAGGATCGCTGTCCTACCAAGCCGTCCAGCCGCCATCAACGGTAATGTTCTGACCGGTTATATAACTGCCGGCGTCACTGACCAACAGCAGCAAAGCACCCTTTAGCTCGTGCGGTTTGCCCATACGTTTCATCGGCAATTTTGTGGACAGTCGCTGCACCATCTCAGATTTGACGGCATCCCCGGGAAAAGGTCCCGGGCTCAGGCAGTTGACGCGCACACTGTCCTCTGCCCAGTAAGCTGCCATGTGACGGGTCATGTGAATCGTGCCGCCCTTGAGTGAATGATAGGCGACCGGACTGGCAATGCTCACTCCCTCGTAAGCGTCCGGATACGAAGCAACCTGGCCATACATCGAACCGATATTGACCACTGCCCCGCCGCCACCGCGTTCCACGGCATGATTGCGCAGTTCACGAGCCAGCACGAAGTATCCCGCATTGTTGTGCTGGTGTCTGGCAAACTCATCGAAGGTGACATCCTTGAGATCTTTCGGACACGCGTCGAGGCCGTTATTGATCAGGATGTCGACCTGTCCGGCGACTTCTACTGCTTCGGCAAACCCCGCAACGACACTGTCGCCGTTCATCTGGTCGAGCTCGACACCATAGTGAGTCGCATCACCCGGCAGCTTTGCGGCAGCGGCACGCCCACGGTCGCGGTCGCGACTGGCAATAACAACAGAAGCACCGGCTTCCGCCAGGGCAGCTGAAAACGCCGTACCCAGCCATCCCGTACCGCCGGTAATCAGCGCCGTGCGCCCATTAAGATCGAATTGTTCCAGAACGTTGTGACTCTCAGGCATAAGAAACTCCGGGTGGAGGGGTGCTGTATTGCAGATGTTGTGATCTCAGTTCCTGATCGATCTTGGCAATCGGGACCCGAAGGCGGGAGTGTTACTTGAACACCTTAGCCCAGGCTTCGAGAAATACCCGTTTCGTATTGGCCAGCACGAGATCGATGTTGTGATTCGGGCCGGGCTTCACCTCGAACGAGAACACTGGCAGTCGGGTAGCGCTGGCACGGTCGAAATATCCTGTGCGCAAGAGCACCGAAATGTAGTCCGCCAGCTCGGGCACATCATTCTCGCCGCCGGGATATCCGAAATACGGATGCTGATCGCCGTACATCGGATCGGCCTTGTCCTTGAGGAAGGCGTTGCCGGCGTGGGCGTGATTGAAGTGCTCGCCCAGTAGCGGCACGGTCTCTGCTGCTGTCTCGCCCAGGATCGGCAGATGACTCAGGTCGAGGCAAATACCGAAGTTGTCCACCTGCCCACTGACTCGATCCGCCAGGGTCCGGGTGATTGCCGCGGGGCCGATCAGGCACTTTTTCTCGATATCCCGATCGAACTGCTCACAGGTCACTGCCAGGCCACGTTCGCCAGCGTACTGACAAAGTTCCACGGTCGCCGCTACCAAGGCATCGAGCGCTTCGTCCTCGGTTGCAGCGTCACCATAGGGTCCGGAGAGAAAAGTCCAGGCCACCGCCCCGAGCTCGACAGCTTCGTCGATGCTGGCCTTCAACCGCTCCAGTGCCGCACCGCGCACCGCGTCGTCCGTAGCGTTGAGGTTGAGTTTGCCACCGAGAATCAGTGGATGCGCACCGTAGCCAAGCTGCAGATGTGCGGATTCCGCAATCGCCTTGACGGCGGCACGGTCCTGCTGTGGAATCGTGGTGATTTCGAGAAAATTGAAAAACTCGTCGGCGGCGATCTTTTCGATACTGCCGACAATATCGCCCTCCCCTTTCTGGGCAGATGGGAACGCCATGAAGTGAACAAGCCCGACCTGGGCAACGGATAGATGAGAACTCATATGACTCTACAGTTCAGGGTTGGTTTTCGTTGTCCGGGCCGATCGCAGCTCCTTGTTGACGGTCAGCCGCACGCCGCGGTAACGGGTACGGTATGACCAGGCCCACTGGATGACGACAAAAAGCTGGCTTTTCAAGCTGACAAGATACTAGATATGTACCAACAGCCAAGCGATCCAGGCGGCAAACCCGGTGAATTTTACTCGTTTCTTTCTACTACAGCCCCAGGGTGCCGATCGAATTCACATGAAAGCACCCGCATCGCCGGCGCGGCAGTGTTGCCGTGTCCCATTCCGCTACTTTTCTTCATTCCAGATCTGCACGGCGAATTCCGGATGATCGATGAACGGATTGCGATTGCCTTGGCGTTCATGAATCCGTTCGTGACGCCTGCGCTCTGCGTCATCCGGTGGATCCTCGGCGTGCCAGCGCAGGAGCGTCGACAACTTGCCGTGTTCCGCCCGCAGGACTTTCGGATTGACCTTGTCGACCAACTTCAGATCCAATTCCCGACCGCCGCCCTCGTAACGAATTGCCATATAGAACAACATGCGTGCGACATCACCGCGTACAGCGGGTCGCGGCGACCAGCTGTCGGCATCGACGCGGCACGCAGTCCGGCCGTTGGGATCGGTGTATGGCTGGCCGCCGTCATCGAAGTCGAGGTGACCACGACGCGCATTGACACTGACATCCGTGGCACGAATATGATGCAGATCGGTGCCGGCGCCCGGTTTGGTGCCGAAGCGGCCACGGCCTTTCGCCCAGACATGTTCACGATTCCACTGATCCGGATGACCGCCGAACCTCGACTTGGGTACGGACCAGCCGCTGTAGAACAGAATGACATTGTCCGGATTCGCTGGGTCCTCATCTGTGTGTTTCAACGCTTCCCGGACCTGGCGGTAGTCCAAATGCTGCATCGACGATGTCTCCGCGTGTAAACGCCGGCGCAGTTCCGTGCCCCGTCGCGTTTCCGCAGAGGCGTCTTCCGTTGGCGGGCGCGCACACGAACCGTGCAGCAAAGCTGCAGCAACTACGATAGATCGGATCACCAAGGTGAGCATGCTGACAATATTACCTGTCTACAGTCGAATATCCGGCACAAATAGCCATACCTGATGAATTGCACCATAGTATGCGAACGGCTACCACTATTGATCGGGCGCACCATGCGAATTGCTGTACTTCTGTTCCTCATCGCGGGCACTCTACTGGCCGTCACACCTGAGACCTATCTTGTCACAGCTGCCTCCGTCGATCTGCTCCGAAATGACCGGGTCGTACGCCAGTTGCGGCGCGGTACGCTCCTGCAAGGTGGTCCCAGTCGATCCCAGCCCGACTGGTTGGTCATATCCTTCAACAACCAGAAATATCTGGCACGCCGCCGGGATTTCGAGACATTGCATGAGAGGGAACTGGCCGCAAGCCGCCGCATCGCCGACCATGAAGTCGGGATCGAACGCCTGTCGGCCGAGCGAACCCGCACCAACGCCGCATTGCTTAGCCGCAGATTAGCTCGTGGCAAGCTCCGTTTCGACCGCTTTATCAAGTTTCGCATTCCATCCGTCGAAACCCGAACAATCCAGGGCAGCTTCGAGGGCCCTGCGGATGTCATTGATCGACAGAAAATCGACGGTTTCGGGGTTCACGTGGAGAATGTCCGGATCAGCCAGCTGGAGGCGGAGAAACGCCGTCGCATTCCGTTTCGCCAGGACCGACTGAATGTCACATACACCATCCAACGGAAGGGCGATTCCAAGAAACTCCGCCGAATGGTCAAGGAACTCGAGGAGGAGAACGAGGAGCTCAATACACGTCTCCTGGACCTTGACGAGAAGCGCAGCCAATTGCGGCAACAGCACGCCATCGAAACCTGGCGACTCGAGTTTTTGCGCACCCGGTTCGGGCACTTTTCAGAAACCGGCGATGATGTACTGTCACGGATCTTCAGAACCACCGGGACAATCCGCACGTATGTCGATGACCGAATCGTTGGTGAAATCGCGGCGGGTACTCTGCTGCTCGCCCGGACCAACTCGGCCGACGATTCCTGGGTCAGCGTCCAGCACGGGCACAGAATCGTCCGCTGCCGCGTCAGCCGCCTGCAGAATATCGAAAGTGTGTTGCTGAAACTGGTCAAGCGTATCGCCAGCGAGCGTTGTGAATTCAACTGGCAACAACTGACGTTGACACGTCTCGAGACGGAACTCAAGCAACTCAATCAGCAAACGGCACTGATCGATCTCGCAGAGCGTGAGAAGCCCCACGGCTTTGTCGTGAACCAGGTCGGTGAGCACGCCAGGGACATCGTCTACGGTGTGGGTGAAATTCTCACAGCCCCCGACAGGGACAAGGTCATGTCCCGGCTCGCGACGGACGTTGCCGCGATAACCGATCAAGTCGGCGATGCCCGGCAACGCATGCAGGATCGACAGGATGCTCTCGACAGCAGCCAGAAAAAACTCGACGACCTGCAGACCATTGTCATGGCCATGCTGAAGGGGACAAAACAATGAGAACCTTACGCCGACTGATGCTGTCACTGATCATTTCCTTACCCCTGGTCACGGCGGACGAGTTGTTTGTGGTGGCACAGGCGACTCTGGACCTGGCTGACGAAACCACCCGATACCGCCTTGTCTTCGGGGACGTTGTCAGCGGGCGGCGGCTTGATCGAGACAACGTCGAAGTTTCCTGGCAGAATGCAACGGCCAAGGTGCCGCTTAGGGCTTTGTGGCCAGAGGATCTGGTTACCGAAAGAGGTTTCGTGGAGCAGGAAGACCTGGCAAACGAGATCTCTGCGGGCGTAAAGCAACGTGATCAGACCCGCGCCAAAGTTCTCGAACTTTACGAAAAATCTTACACACTCACCCTGGATCAGGCAAAATGGGTCGTCATGCAACAGATTGGACCTGCGCGGGAAGGGCCGGCGACAGTCGAAGCGATGCCGCCGCGGACTTTCCGCAAGGGTAGTCGACGTATGCGCCGGGAGTTGTCCACAGTGATCGACGACATCGATGACAACCTCGAGGCGCTGAAAAAGTTGGACAAGGAGATCGGCGATGCCATTCGCGAACTGGCCGGCAAGCGCGAGCAGCGGCGACATGTCGCGGCTGCAGTTCAGGCGTATGCCCGGGACCCGAAAACGTGCCGCTTTCAAGAGTTCCATGTCGTTCGGCGCAGCACGACGGAGGGACGTGAGGGCCAGCAGACCCGGATATTGAACAAGGGCAAATCAATTCAGGCCCAGATCGTGCCGTCCTCACCCAAATGGGTTGAAACAGAAGGGGGTTCACGGATCAGGTTGCGGAATCTCGAATCGGCTGTAAGCCGTCGCGTACGGCATGCCCGGGCAATGGCGCGAGCCCAATCCGGTGCCGAACGGCTCTTTGACGAAATCCACTTTCATCAGGCCCGTCTCGAGTTGCTCGAGAGCACTGAATTGGATGCCAGGGTCCACAGTACGCTCGACGGCGAGTGGCTGGTTATCGAAGACCCGGATGACTGCGCCCACTGCCGCCGGCCAAAGAAGAATGCGGACTGCAGACAGGGAATCATCGAGCGGCTCGATTCCCGTAATCTGAAGAAGTGGCGACGGGACTGGCAAGATGAGCGCGAACACCTGCTCGAAACGCTGGACCAAAAATGGGCGGCGTATGGCAAAGCCCGGCGACAGACCGTCATGCTGGCACTTGTCGGCAAGGAGCTGTAGCTCGAAGCGTGCTGACAGATTCTGCGTTTTGCATTCTGTCTTCTGTAGAACAGACGGTTCGACCGGCCGTCCATGAAAACATCCTTATACCCCGTCAATCACGAATAGACCGGGTCGTGGCACTCAACTCACTTCGGCGCCACTGGGGAAGTCGTCGTCGTCGAGAGTTACCAGAGTCAGCTTCTTCTTCTTCTTCGCGGCCAGCAACATGCCGTTGGATTCGAAACCCCGAATCGTGCGCGGCTCCAAGTTGCTCACGACAACGATCATCTTGCCGATGAGTGCTTCCGGCTCATAGAATTTTGCTATCCCCGCAATGATCTGTCGGGTCTCCTTGCCAAGTTCCACTTCGAGCCGCAGCACACGATCTGCACCTTCGACCGGTTCCGCTGCCGTGATCCGCGCAGTCTTCAACTTTACCTTGGCAACGTCGTCGAACTCGATAACGTTCTCCGCCACCTCCACCACCTCCGAAACTGCCGGGGCGTCCGTTGCAGTTTCCTGCTGATACGCCTTGATATCGATGCGCGGAAAGAGGGCCTTGATCTGCTGTGTCTTGGTGCCCGGGCTCAATTGTCCCCAGACACGCAACTGGGCGACATTGGGCACTAGCTGATCGTCTACCAGACCGAGGCCGCGGCGCAACTCGTTCATCTTTTCCGGCATTACCGGATAGAGCAGGCCGCTGACAATCTGTAAAGCTTCGGCTGCGGTGTACAGCACCGTACCGAGGCGTTCGGCATTGTTGTCGCGCGCCAGGAACCATGGCGTCGTCTGCTCGAAATAGCGGTTGCAGGCGACCACCACCCCCATGACTGCTTCGAGACCACGGTCCATCTTCATGTCGCTGATGCATGCCGCCATGGTGTCGACTCCCGCAAGTGCCGTCGCCTGCAGCGCAGTGTCGATCTCTTCCAGCATGCCCGGCTCCGGGATAACCCCGCCGGCGTTACGTTGGATCAATTTGACAACACGATTGAACATGTTGCCCAGCGCGTCCGCCAAATCATTGTTGTAACGTTCGATGAAACCAATATCGGAAAATGTCGCGTCCTTGCCAAGGACCATCTCGGCCATGACGAAATAGCGGAACGCATCGACTCCGAATTGGTCGCACATGGTGATCG
>CAJWLW010000204.1 GCA_913042885.1 uncultured Lentisphaeria bacterium
CCCCGAAGAAATAGACATCATCCCCCTCCCCTGCCGCCAGATAGAATCCAAGGCAATCGGCGGCACCGCAAGCTCTGAGGATCCGCCCGCCCCTGCCGACGGCAATGCAGCCACCGTAGTCAAGGCCAATAGGAGTTTTCCAGCAGTCCACAATGATGTTCTATTCAACTTCATCGCATTCCTATTTTGTACTGAAATTCTTTGGTGAGGCGGAAATGGCTTTCACCTTTAACTCGGCCTTGTTGATCGGGTGTTTCAAAGCGCTTTTCTGCAATTTCTTGAATTTCTTGTAGCCGGAAGCCTGTTCCGCGGCCCATTCTTTTGCGAAATCTCCGTTTCGAATACCCCGGAACACTTCGCGCATTCTTTTCTTCATGTCCTTGCTCGGCAACTTCTCTGCACGCGAAAGCGTGCCATACCGCGAAGTCGGCGAGTGAAATGGCGCTTGCCGGAGCATTCCCATTCGCGCAATCTGGCGGAAAACTTCGGAGGTCTCGCCGGAAGAGTAAAATTCTATCAGCGCGATCTCCGGGGGTATCCCGTTCTCAACCATGACTTCGTACGAGAGCACCAGCGCCTCGTGAAAAAGCGGCCAAAGTGCCTGCTCACCGAACAGGTTGACATCCGTTTCATTCTCGAATGTGCATTCCACGACACCGGCGCGGGTACAGCCCACGCCCTTGGCCAACGCCAGTGCGATCTTCAGCGAACGCCCCGAAGGATCCTGACCGACCGCCACGAACCCGGGTACACCTTTACCGTCCTCAAACGACTCGCGAACCGTCACCCCCATTGCCCGCGGCGACATCATGATCACATCAACGTCCGCTGGCGGCACCACGCATTTGAAGCGATAGCCGTAGCTGCTGGCGAAGCAAACCACCTGCCCGCCGCGGATGACCGGCCCGACGTGGCGCTTGTACAATTGCTCCTGAATCTCATCCGGGATGGCAATGATCAGGATGTCCGCCCTGCTGACCGCTTCACGGATAGGAAACGCCTCGAAGCCATCGCTCTTTGCCATTTTCAAATAGGCATCACGCCGGTTGCCAACGATGACCTTGACACCGCTGTCCCGCAAGTTTAGCCCCTGGGCCCGCCCCTGGTTACCGTAGCCGATGATGCCGACAACTTTCTTACGCAGCGCCGTCATTTTGACATCTCGATCGAAGTAAATCTTGCTCATGATTGGATTTTCCTTTATGTTTCAGGATTAGGTGAGGAACGAGGCGCCTATGATAGTTTCCGCTTGTTTTAATTCAAGCGATAATTGAAGGCGCGGCATGGCAGAATACCATCTGCAAGCGCGGCTGTACAGAAGCCGGGTTGGCATCGAACAGAACGGTTTCATAGATGACGGGAGCCCGCTGGACTGCGCTACAGCCGTTCACGAGTTCATTCGGGACAGGCTCGCAGCAGGACTTGATCTTGAAGACCGTCGGATAGGAACCTATACTACGTAAACTCCACAGGTCCTTCCCTCCCTTTCTCCTGGAGAACACCCATGAATCGCCCCCTTATTTTTCTGTTCGCGACTACACTCCTGCTGCTGTTTTGCGGCTGCACTACGTTGAAACAACCCGCGGCGGTCACGAACAAGACCGAGTCGCCGCCCCCACCGGAAATGGTCGCCGTTTACTCGCCCGCGGCGGTGGTGATCGACGGCGCCCTGGACGACCCGGTCTGGAAGCGCGCCACTGCATATCCCATGGAGCGTGCGGCGGACGATATCAAATCGGGAAAGAGCATGGAGCAACCGGGCGAAATCCGGCTGGCCTGGGACCAGGAATACCTGTACCTCGGGGTGTCCTTCACGGATTCGGACATCGTGGCTGAGGGCGAGGGCGATCAACTGCACCACTATCAGTTGGGCGATGTCGTGGAGTGGTTCATCAAACCGGAAAACAACACCTGGTACTGGGAACTGTACTGCACGCCGCACAGCAGGAAAACCGCCTTTTTCTATCCGAGCCGGGGGCATTTAGGCTTGCCCAGCACCCTGAAATACCAATGTGATCTGCGCGTGGCGGCCGGGATCGACGGCACGGTCAATGCCTGGAAGGACACGGACCAGGGCTGGACCGCGGAGCTGGCCATGCCCGTCGCCGACCTGTCGGCGCACGGCGACAGGATAGCCCCGGGCGAAGCCTGGCGCGTGCTCGTGGCGCGGTACAACTACTCCGTTCATCTCAAAAGCTTTGGCAGCGAACGCAGCTCCGCGCCGCAGTTGCCGTGGATCAACTTCCATCTGCTCCCAAAATTCGCGACGCTGAAGATCGAGAAGTGAAATACGCAGCGGCGGGACTTCTTAGATGACTGCGCCCTGGTTATCTTACCAATATAGGTAGCAGACTGCTGGTGGCACGATGAACCACGCTGGGGGATGCCGCCGCAAGGTTCTACCCGATTTCGCCCTTTATTAGGATATTGGTATCGGTCTCGACAAGGCTGAATCAGTCCTTCAAAGGTTCAGGATGCCTCTATCCATCAGTGTTGTGACGATCCTGCAGAGACCAAAGACCCACATTGCTGCAACGAGCAGCAGGGGGACGAAAACAAATGCCCGCGAAGAAGTCAGGCGAAGCTGGAGTCCGGGGAAGGCCAGGCGCAGGAAAGGCCAGAAGAGCAATGCCACACAGGCCGCATAAAAGAGAAAACTGAAGGGGTTCAGTTCCCAGGCCCGACCGAATTCGCCGTCACTGATGGCGCAGAACGCACGTGTCAGGCCGCAACCCGGGCAGGGCAGACTGCTCCAACTGTAGAAGCGGCAAAGCTCCACGCCCATTCCACGCAGCACCTGCTCAGAGAGGATCACGCTTAAGCCAAGAACAGCAGCGGCTCCAAGAGCAAGCGAACAGTGAAGTGCCAGATCTCCTGCGTCCCAGTGTTTTGCCAGTGGCACTTGCAACTCAAATTCCTCCATCTCGATACACTCCCGCTCGAGTGTCGCTGATCTGTGATTTTAGACCGCCGGCTTTAACGAGAAAAATAATCCAGATGACCAGGGCAGCCGGATAGAGAAGACAATTAAAACAACCCAGGATGTTTAAGCATGGGATCCAAGGCAGGACAGTCGTAACTGCAACGAGGATGCAGTAAACCAGCGCCAGCGTGTGACCACAGTTGCCGTGTGGATTAGACCCCTGCGACTCAAAGGCCGCAGTGTAGGAATCAGCCAGGGCTGGATAAACAAAGAAGTTCCAAACGATGGGGAAACAGGGAATCATCAGCAACCAAACCAACCCCGGCTTGAGTTTGTGATGTTCCTCGGGAATTCGTTTGAAGCAGGAGGAGAGAAAAAGGCAGATGGCAGCGAGGATTGCCAGGTGGAATAGAAAAAGCGCCCCAACTATGGCGAAAAACACCCATCCGCCTTTCTCTTCCATCATTTGTCCGATCTGTTGCAGATCCATTCAATACCTCTCCTTATTCAATGTTGATCCCTTGATTGGCCAGAAACAGGAAGATAACCCGGCCGAGGTGGAGTGCCACCTCAGTGCCCAGGTGTCAGGAGTGTGCCCGAGCTCTTCCTCAAGCCCGTGTCGCTTGGAGAAGGTCCTGGCATTCGGCAATGCGCTCCTGCCAATACCCTCTACCCTTTACTCCATGACTAACCCCGTATCCACCCGTCTTCCGGTCCCGCAAATGGTACGCCCGAATGAAATGACTTGGCGTTGTCTGCAAGTCCCGCCGGCGCCCGAACTTCGAGTCCGGCGGGAACGGGACTAACTGCTGGTGGGAAACCACGAGAGCATGACGTCCCGTTCCTCGAGCAGGAGATCCCGGATGTCGTCGGATACGACGGTGTTGAGGTGGGCGTCGAGGCAGGCACGGAGGTCGGCGGCGCTGCGGCGGGACGCCAGTTCAGCCTCTTCCGGCAGGGCGTTGGCCTCGGTGAGGATGGATCTTAGTTTCTCCTCTGCGCCGGGGCCCCAACCGTCCACGTCGGCCGCCTGGTCCATCATCCTCTCGCCGTCGAATTTACAGTCCTTCGCCAGTTTGTGCGCCTGAGCGATAAAGCTCTTGCCACCCTCGCTTATGTCTCTTACTTGCACCGGCACCCCGCGGCCGATCCGCCACTCGGCCAGCAGTATTTTCAGGCACTCCAGGCGCGCCCCAGCGTGCCTGAACAGCTGGTCGCCATCGCCGACGACGAATTTCGCTATTGCCTCGACGCCACCGCGCTCTCGCAGGCGCTGCAGCTGTCCCCAGGTGCTGTAGCCATTTGTCAGCACCCCATGCAGTGACGGCAGGTCACGGATGACATAGGCCAGATGCAGCTCACCCAGGGCAGGCGTCGCGGTGAACGGATCGAACGGCGGCGGCGCGATCCTCGTCAGGTAGAATTCCCATCCCTCCCCGGCGGCCGGTTCGGGGACGTCGGCCCACTCCGGACGGGTGATGGCGATGGGCGGTGGGGGGTCGTGCCCGATCGGCAGGGCAATGATCTTCAAGGCACATTGCTTCCGCTCGCGATCGAATGCCTGCCATTTTCCCGCCTCGTCGTGCTGTGCCGTGAAGTAGAAGACCTGTCTGCCGTCCGCGGCGATGTCGGCCACCGCCTGGATCACGGCCGAGGTGCGGTCGTCGTCGCTGTTGCAGAGGATCTCGTCGAGCAACAGGGGCAGGCGCACGCCGGTGGTCTTCTCCAGGTCGTCGAGGAACGCCAGCCGCGCCGCGATCAGCAACTGCACCCGGGTGGCGCTGGAGAGTTGGTGGGGCGCCAGCGGGCCGCGGCGGTCGTCGTGCACCTCGAAGCCAAGCCCCCGCGCCGGCACGAGCTGGGAATAGCAGTCGCGCGTGAAGGCGCCGAGATATTTCCCGGCCTGAACCAGCACCTCCGAGCCCTGCGTCTCGCAACGGCTGCGTATAAAATCGGCGCACAGGGCGCCGACCAGGCTCACCGCCTCGTCCCGGCATTTCGCAGCGGCCTCGTCTGTGGCCAGCTGCTGGTTCCACTTCGCTTCCGCGATCCGGTCACCGGCACGGGCATCATCGATCTTGCGGCGCAGTTGGCCGATATCCTGATTGAGTTTATCAAGTGTGCCCGCCTCTTCGGTCAGCTTTTCCTTTTGCTTCTCCAACTCGTCATTGTCGACTCCTTCGATCGCCTCCAGCAATGCCGGGGCAAGCCCGTTCTTCACCGTTTCCGCATCGCTGCAGCGTATCTTCGCAGCCGTCAGGGCGTCATTCGCCGAGGTGGCATCGGGCAGAATGCCTTGCCACTTCTCCAATATCACCTTTAACTCATCGGCGTCTTTGCCGGTCTGCTCCAGTCTGTCGGTCATGTCCGCAAGTTCCTTGACGGCTTGCTTCAATTCACCATCGAGACGAGGGATCTCGGTCTCTTCGAGCACAGCAATCCGCTGCTGCTGCTCCCGGCACTCAACGAGTTGCCCATGACAAACACGGGCCGTTTTATAATCGACGATCGTGGCGGTCGGAATAAATTCCCTGATATCCCCCTGGACGGCAGACCGATGTTTCTCGAACTCCTCCATCGCACTCTCTTGTGCCGATACAGCGGTGCGTTCATCCAGGACCTTGTCGCGCCAGGTTGCCAGCCGATCAACCAGGCTGCGCAGCCCTTCCGGGCTCAATGACTCCGCCAGGCCCCAGGCATCGCGGACCGCCGCCATCTGCTTTTTGCAGCCTTCCAGGTTCTTCTCCTTTTCCGCCAGTTCCAGCTCGGCGATTCTGAGATGATCCGCCTTCTGCTCGGCCTTCTGCGCTGCCAGACTGACGCTAGCCAATTCATCCTGCAGCTCGCGCAGGCACGCAACGACGTCGTCAGGCTCCCAGGCGCCCGGCGGCGGCAGGCCGGTTGTTTCATAGGTGGATTGAAATCCAGCCAGCACTGCCGCGCCGCGATCGTCAGTTCCGTTCGCTCGCTGGGGCCAACTCCACAGCACGACAAAGAAAAGCGGGACAAGCATCACCCACCCGAGAAACTGAACCGGTAAAATCGAAGCGACGATGGCCAGGACGACGGCGCTGACGGCCGCGATGAAAACTTTATACGATTTCTTAGCCGCCACTGCCGAGCGCGGCTGCCGCAGCCACTTGCGCAGCTCGCCGATGCCTTCAACCAGCGTCTCTGCCGAGTGCTGGGCTTGCGATTCTTCCGCATCAGCCTTGAGGCCATCCACCTTTCGCTGCGTCTCGCGGTGCTGGGCTTCCGCCTCCTGCCACTTGGCGGCAGGGTCACGCAGCTCTTCGGGTAGGTCGTCCGCTGTCAGCAGTGCCGCGAGCCGTTCGTCCGAGATGCCGGGGCCGACATGCTCCCGGGCAACCGCGGCAGCCGCAGCAGCGATGCCGGCTGTTTCTTTCGTATCGCCACACGCTTTTTCGGCATCCTTCAGCGAGTTGGTGATGGCTTCTTCCAGGCCTGCCAGGACTGGGGCCTCGACGGACGTTTCGGGCAGGTCGAGCGCCTTGAGTTTTTCCAGCTCACCGGCCAACTTCGCAAGCTGCTCCTCGGCGGTGCTCCGCCGCTCCATTGCCGACTCGAGACCGTCCAGGTCATCCTCGCGCATTTTTAAGATGCCCTCCGGGAACCCGGCGCGGCGCTCCCGGCATGCCTCGGTAGTGATCAGGGCTTCCCGGTGCCGAAGCAGACACGCGACAGCATCTGTTTTATCCTTGGCTTCGGCGGCCTTGACTGCCGCCGCCCTCTTTTCATTGAGCACGCGTTCGTCGTGCTCGTAATCGCCCTGGGCGTTGACTGCCTTGCCAACTGCCGTCTCAAAATGGGTCAGTTTCCTCGGCAGGCCACCGAGTCGACTCACCTTCGTGGAAAATTTCAGGTCCTGCCGTGCTGCCGTGAGGTCGTAGCCGCCGTTGACGCTTATTTCTATCCTATCCGTCAGGGCTTTTGCCTTGCCGGCGAGCAGTTCCTCGAGTGCCAGGTCGTAACATTGGCTGAATGCCTCCTCGGGCACCTCGGGCCTGGCCATTTTTTCGCCGGTGTCCGGGCTTGTCCAGGTGATATCGTTGCCGAACAGCTTGCCGTCGCGCTGCACGCCGCCGACTTCGATGAGTGCCTGCAGGTCGATCTCGCCGCCGTTGTCCGGCGGCCACAGCATCGCTTTGAGGGCGGCGGCGGTAGTCGACTTACCCGTGGCGTTCGCCCCGATGATGACATTGATGCCGTCGCAGAAGGCGAATTTACCGGTGTACCGCAGGTTATCCTCGGCTGAGATGCCCAGCAACCGCTGAATGCACAGCGAGCGGAAAGCCAGTGTCTTGTGAGAATCTTCAGGCATGGCGCTCTCCCGGTCCCTGGGCATGCAGCGTTTCGATCAGCCGCCGGGTCTGTTCGGCGGCGAGTCGGCAGGCCTGGTCCTGGCCGAACGTTTTGTCCTCGTCGTCCAGCCACGAACGCACCCGGCTGTACACGTCGTGGGTGATTCTCTGCTGAATCAAATCGACGTGGGCGCGCGCTTCGTCGGACATCTCGCGCTCACCGGTCAGCTGCAGATAAAATTTGGCGGCTTCACCCAATGGTGTGGAATGATTGGCGAGTGCCTCGACATCGAGATGCGGGCGGATGTCAAACGCTGCGACGGGTTCGAGATAGGCAGTGACGTCGTCGACGACGAACGATACCTGGTCGGTGTCATTGGCGAACACGCGCTGCCACTCGTCGCGCAACTGCTCCTCGTCGAGCGGGGTTCTGCCTACGATCCGCACGCGGCAGCAAAGATGCTGCAGATCCGGCTGGTCGGCAACGATCCCACGTGCCGCGGTGCGCACGGCCTCGACAACGGCACCGTGCAGATCGTCTTTCGCCGTCAGTTCGGCACCCGGTGCATCGACGGCAACGGTGACCGTCTCGTACCGCACGGTGGCCAGCGGCAGGTGGGTGACGGTTGTCGTCCCGTCAGGCCCGATGTCGATCATCCACGGTCCGTGCGGGCCGGGCTCGCCGGGATGCAGCGGCTGCGGGCTGCCGGCGTAGAAGTTCCGCGGTTCACTGCGCACGGAATCGGCGCTGGCAGGTTTGTGGACATGGCCAAGAACCCATGTCCCGATCCCGGACCGGGCGAAATCGCCGCCGGGCACCGGGCAGTAGACGCTGTCGCTGCCGGCGCCGCGGTCGCAATGCAACAAACCAATGCTCGGGGTCCCGGACTCCAGCATGTCGGCCGTCAGTTGGGGCATCGGGTTGGTGGTCACCTGTGATTGCGGAAAGGACCAGCCCCAGACATCGGTGTGCCGGCCGCCGTCGTGACCGGCCAGCTGCACGCACTCCCAGCGTCCGCCCTGGCCGAGCAGGTCAAAGTTGTCAGTCTCCAGCGTGCGCCGCAGTCGTTTCATCACCTCGACATCGTGGTTGCCGGCGACCGCGATGCAGCGGATGCCGGCACTGTCCAGCCGCTCGATGCCGCCCTCGATCGCATTGAGCGCCTCGTAGAAGCCGCGATCATGGTCGACGATGTCGCCGGCAATGAGCAGGGCGTCGACCTGTTCCGCGATCGCGAAGTCAACGATCCTCCGCCACATCTTCACCGGCGCGTGATCACGCGCCACGTCCTCCGGCAGCTTCGAGCAGCGCCGGCCGATGTGAAGGTCCGCAGTTACGAGTAGTTTCATGTGAGGGCCTGGCGTG
>CAJWLW010000205.1 GCA_913042885.1 uncultured Lentisphaeria bacterium
CGATGCTGCGCAAGCGCGGCATTCCCGAACGGTTGATCACCGGCGACGCCACCCCCGAGGAGAAATGGCTGGCCGCCGCCGCCAAGTGGGACGATCTGGCCGGCAGCCCGACGTACGAATGGGTGCATCTCGACCTGTTCCGTACGCTCGGTATCCCCGAAGTCATTCGCGAGGCTACCGGCAAAGATATCTGGGACCGCTCGAAAGCACTGCTCCAGCAACCCGGCATGAAACCGCAGGCGCTACTCGGGCAGATGAAAGTCGAGGTCATGTGTTCCACCGACGATCCCACCGATCTGCTAGATGACCACCGGCGCCTGGCCGAAAGCGACTTGCAGACCCGCGTTTATCCGACCTATCGCCCCGATCGCGCCATGAATATTTTCAAACCCGACTGGCGCGACTACATCACGCTGCTGGAGAAGCGCGTGAACGGCAAATTCAAGAAAATCGAGGACTTGCTCGACGCCCTGCGCATCACCCACGATTACTTCGCCGAGCACGGCTGCGTCGCCACCGATCACGGCGTCGAAGTGCCTTACGGCGTGGATTTCAAACGCGAAGATGCCGATGCAGCCTTCTGCAAGGCCTACAACGGTGAAGCGCTGTCGCGACTGGAGGAAATCCAGTATATGTCCTGCATTCTCGACGCCGTCGCGGCGCTCAACAGCGAGAAAAACTGGGTCTTCCAACTCCATATCGGCGCTGTACGCAATGTCCGTAATTCGTTGTTCGACAACTACGGTTCCGACAGCGGCGGCGATCTTTCCACGCACACCATCGACATTGTCACGCCGCTGCGCGATCTACTGAATCGCTACGACGGCCGGCTCAAGGTCGTTTTGTACTGCCTCGACCCGGGGCACCAGACATCGGTCACGACCCTGGCGCGCGCCTTCGGAGCGACCGTCAATGTCGGCGCCGCGTGGTGGTTCAACGACGCGCCGGCCGGCATGAAGCAGCACCTCGAATACATCGGCGAAGTCGATCTGCTGGCCAATTTCGCAGGCATGGTGTCGGACTCGCGAAAACTGGTGTCCTATGCGTCACGCCACGAAATGTTCCGTCGCATTCTCGGTGATGTCGTCGGGCAAATGGTCGAACGGGGACGTATCCCGATGCCGGTGGCAGAACGCCTGGTAACCAGCTTAGCCTGTGAACGCACCCGTGAACTCTTCGGCTTCTGAATACGGTTTCCCAGACAATATGCGCTCGCCGATCGCCCGGCACCCAGAGAAAGCTTTGCTGCACAGGACAGACTCCGGCGTAGCGGGAGGAGAAGGGGGGAGACAGCAGCGACGGGGGGATATGGGTATTAGGAAGTGCTGCTGCTGCCTCCCCAGAGAGTGTCCCCCCCCGGGCTTTAACCCAGAGGAGAAAGGGGAGATGGGGTTGGCGAATCGTGTCAAACGATTTTTCCAACCTATTCCCGGTTTTTTGAGATTGTCGCTTGTGTGGGTATTGGTTATATATAGCCCTACAGTAATCAGTTATGGATGAGTTGAGATCAAAAGTTGAATTGGAATTCGAGCGGCGTTACGGCACGGCTCCCGCCATTGTCACGCGCGCTCCCGGCCGTCTGGAGCTGCTCGGCAATCACACCGATTATAACGAAGGATTCGTTATCAGCGGCACCGTGACCAACGCCACCTGGTTCGCCGCAGGTCCAGCCGATGACGGTATCTGCCGCATTTTTGATGCCTGTCACGACAAATACGCCGAATTCCCCTTGGCGGAGGTCAAAAAAAAGATCGCCGGCGACTGGGTCAACTATCTCAAAGGCGTCATGGTAGAGATGCAGCAACGCGGTGCCGTAGCAGCTGCGTTCAACGCCGTCGTCGGCACCAGCCTGCCGCTGGCGGCTGGCATGAGCAGCTCCGCCGCGCTAGAAATTTCAGCAGCTTTTGCCCTCGCGCACGTATGGCAGGTAGAGTTTTCCGACGATCAATTCGCCCGCATCGGACAGGCCGCCGAAAATAATTTTGTCGGCGCCCGCACCGGACTGCTCGACCAGTTCAGCTCCATCCA
Organism: uncultured Lentisphaeria bacterium; assembly: GCA_913042885.1. Next base: position 2,029 of record CAJWLW010000205.1, read on the forward strand.
TGGTCGCGCTGGTCACCTGCTGATGATCGATTTCCGTACGCTCGAGATCGAGGCCATTCCGTTTCCCGATGGTCTCGTCTTCGTCGTCGCCAACACCGGCATCAAACACGATCTGTCGGAAGCCTACAACGAGCGTCGCAGCAGTTGCGAAACCGCCGCCGAGCTGTTGGCAACGCAATACGACGGAGTCACGACCTTGCGCGACGTGACTGTGGCCCAGCTCGATGCGGCAAAATCGCACCTGCCCCTGAGAGTCTACCGCCGGGCAAAGCATATCGTAGGGGAGAACGCCCGCGTAAAACAGGCGCGGCAATTGCTGTCGATGGGTAACATCGAAGCGTTTGGCGCACTATTGTTCGATTCACACGACAGCTCCAGGCAGAACTTTGACAATAGCTGCCCGGAACTGGACATTCTGATTGAGCTTGGCCGCACCCTGCCGGGTTGTCTGGGCGCCAGGCTTAGCGGCGGCGGATTCGGCGGCATCAGCATCCACCTGGTGCAAGACGAAGCAGCAGCGACCTACTGCGAACGACTGGCGACAGCATACAGCACCCGCATCGGGACGCAGCTGACAACGATGACCTGTGAGTTTGGTGGAGGCGCCGAAAGGTATGTTTGAGAGTCTGACCGACAAACTGCAGAAGACATTCCGCAATCTGACCGGCCGCGGTATTCTGAACGAGTCCAATATCGAGGAGGCCATGGGCGAAGTACGCCTGGCCCTGCTCGACGCCGATGTCAACTACGACATCGTCAAAGAATTCATCGATCAGGTGCGTCAGGAATGTCTTGGCGAAGCCGTGCTCAAGCACGTCAAGCCCGGCCAGCAGGTAATCAAGATCGTCAGCGACCGACTGGCGGAACTCATGGGTGAAGCCAACGCCCCGCTGGATCTGTATGGCAACCCCGCCACCATCATGATGATCGGCCTGCATGGCGGCGGCAAGACCACAACAACCGGCAAGCTCGCTGCCATGCTCCGGGACGAAGGCCGCCGAGTCCTCCTGGTCGCGGCTGATCTGTATCGCCCCGCCGCCATCGACCAGCTCGAAACTCTCGGCAGCCAACTGGGCATCCCCGTCTTCAGCGACCGCACCACCAAAGATGTCAGCGCCATCGCCGAAGCTGCCCGCAAACAAGCACGCCACGACGGCTGCGACACGATGATCGTCGACACCGCCGGCCGTCTGCAGATCGATGAACCGCTGATCGCCGAACTGGTCAAGCTCAAGAACGTCGTCCAACCCAATGAAATCCTGCTGGTCAGTGATGCCGCCCTCGGCCAGGAGGCGGTATCGGTCGCGACAGAATTCAACCACGCGCTCTCCATCACCGGTATCATCCTTACAAAGATGGACGGTGACGCCCGTGGCGGTGCCGCCCTGTCGATGCGCAGGGTCACCGGCAAGCCGATCAAGTTTCTCGGCATCGGCGAGAAGCTCGAAGATCTCGAAGCCTTCCATCCGGACCGCATGGCGAACCGCATCCTCGGCATGGGCGACGTACTCAGCCTGATCGAGATCGCCGAGAAGAAGATCAGCGAGGAAGATACCGAACGGCTCGAGCAGAAGATGCTCAAGAACCAGTTCGACTTGAGCGACTTTCTCACATTGCTGCGGCAGCTGCAGAATCTCGGCGGCATGGGTAAGGTTCTCGAGTTGATCCCCGGCGGCAAAAATCTTTTGGACAACGCCGATATCGACGAGAAACGCCTCAAGCACGTCGAGGCCGTGATCCAGTCGATGACACCGTATGAGCGGCAGCACCCCAAGGTGCTTGGAGCACCCTCCCGACGACAGCGTATCGCCAAGGGTGCCGGGCGACCGCTGGTCGAAGTGCAACAACTGCTCAAGCGATTCGAGACCATGCGCAGCATGATGACCAAGTCGAAGATGGGTAAACTCGCCCGCATGTTCGGCATGGGCGACGGCGGCATGTCCGGCATGCCCGATATGCCCGGCATGGCCGGCATGCCCGGCATGCCCGGCATGGGTATGGACGACGACGATATGGATATGGGTGGCATGGGCGGTCTGGGCGGCTTCGACGGAGGCAGTGCCGGCCGCAACAAGACCTTGGGACAGAAAGCGAAAAAGGCGAAGCGCAAGAAGAACAAGAAACGGCATTAGCACTGGAAGTCCATTCCGTAAACCGCGCGTATTTCTTATTCCGTTTTGCACTGGACGATGCATGACGCGGGCAGAGGAATGCGCGACACCACAAATCCAGGCGGTTGACGGCGTCAGGGTGCCGATTGAACTCTGGCCGCAATCCGAAATCGGAAATTCTCAGTCATGACCGTGATTCACCAAAAAAAACTTTTCCTTCTCGATGGTATGGCGCTGGTGTACCGGGCGCACTTCGCGCTGATCCGTAGCCCGAGCATGACGTCGAAGGGTATGAACACCTCGGCAGCGCTTGGTTACACGAACACCCTCGTCGACATCATCCGCAGCCAGAAGCCGACGCACCTGGCGGTCGCCTTCGATACGCCGGAACCAACCGCTCGGCACAAGATGTTCGAGGACTACAAGGCCCACCGTGAAGCGATGCCGGAAGAACTCAGCGCCGCCCTGCCCTATGTCGACCGGATCACGGAGGGTTTCAATATCCCGATCCTGCGCTACCCCGGCTACGAGGCGGATGACGTCATCGGCACATTAGCAAGGCAGGCAGCGGCACAGGGCATTGAAACCTACATGGTGACCCCCGACAAAGACTTTGCCCAGCTCGTCGACGAGCATGTCTTTCTTTACAAGCCGGGACGCATGGGGTCGAGCATCGATATCCTCGGTGTACCTGAAGTGCTGGCAAAGTGGGAAATCGAACGGATCGATCAGATCTGCGATGTTCTCGGACTGCAAGGCGACCCCAGCGACAACATCCCGGGCATTCCCGGCATCGGCGCGAAGACGGCGAAAAAGCTGATCAAGCAATTCGACTCGGTCGAGAACCTGATCGCCAATACGGATCAGTTGAAAGGCAAGCAGAAAGAGAATGTCGAAAATTTTGGCGACCAGGGACTGCTGTCGAAACAACTGGTGACTATAGACTGCAACGTACCGGTCGAAGAGACACTCGATGAATTGGTGATGCGCGATCCCGATGCCGAGGCGCTGTCGACACTGTTCCGTGAGCTCGAGTTCCAGGCGCTTGGCAAACGGGTGCTCGGCAAGGCGTTCCAGGCCACCCCGCAAACCGCGGCGGAGATGGCTGTCGGCGGCGGTGAGATGGATCTGTTCCAATTCGCCGCGAATGAAGCCGCAAACGACGAAGCAGAACCCGAAACGCCGGTGATAAAAACGATCGCCGACGTCGAGCATGACTACCAGATCGCGCAGACACCGGAAGAACGTGCGAAGCTGGCGGCGACACTGGCGCAAAAAAAGGCGTTCGCCTTCGATCTGGAGACCAGCGCACTCGACCCGCGCAACGCTACCCTCGTCGGTATCGCAGTCAGTTACGAGGCACACACGGGCTGGTACATACCTGTGCCGCCGGACATCGATCAGGCGAACGAAATTCTCAAGGATTTCCTGCCGCTGTTTGCAGATTCCACAATTGCGCTGATCGGACATAATCTGAAGTTCGACCTGACGGTGCTGCGGCAGTACGACATCACCGTGGAGGCGCGCATCATCGATACGATGCTGGCGCATGCCCTGATCGAGCCGGAGATGCGGCACAAACTGGATTTCCTGGCAGAAGCCTACTTGGGCTACAAGCCTGTCGCGATCACCGAGCTGGCGGGTGAGTCGATGTCGGCGGAAATCCAGATGCGCGATATCCCGGTCGAGAAAGTTGCGGAGTACGCCGCCGAGGACGCCGATGTGGCCTGGCAGCTCTGGCAACTGCTGGAGCCGCTGCTGGAGAAGAAAAATGCGCTGCGCACCTGCCACGACATCGAGAGTCCGCTGGTCTCGGTCCTGATCGATATGGAGTTGGCCGGCATCACCGTAGACACGGCAACGTTGCGCAGTTATTCCGTCGAGTTGGAGCAGGAAGCGACGCACCTGGCCAAAACAATTTTTGACGCCGCCGGCAAGTCGTTCAATCTCGATTCGCCCAAGCAGCTTGGCCATATCCTCTTCGACGTGCTGCAGCTCGAAGACAACCCGAAGAAAACCGCGACCGGCCAATACGCCACCAATGAACAAGTGCTGTCGCGCCTGGCCTACAGGCATCCGATCGTCGCCGATGTGCTGAGCTACCGCACGATAGCCAAGCTGAAGTCGACCTACGTCGACATGCTGCCCAATGCGGTCGATGCCAGGACGGGCCGCATACACACACATTTTCATCAGGCGGTGACGGTCACCGGTCGGATGCAGTCGGAACGGCCGAACCTGCAGAATATCCCGATCAAGACAGCGAAAGGCCGTGAGATCCGCAAGGCGTTTGTGGCGTGCGACGATGGGCATGTGCTGCTGTCGGCCGACTATTCACAGATCGAGTTGCGGGTGATCGCGGAGATCAGCGGTGACGAGGCAATGCGCCAGGCGTTTGTCGACGGTGCCGATATCCACCAGTCCACGGCGGCGCGGGTGTACAGCGTCGGCATGGACGGGGTCACGCCGGAGATGCGGGGCAAGGCGAAAATGGTGAACTTCGGCATACCTTACGGCATCACGGCTTTCGGGCTGGCGCAGCGGTTGAACTGTCCGCGACGCGAGGCGAACGAGCTGATCGAGGAGTATTTTCGCCAATATCCACTGGTGCAGGCGTACATGACCAAGACCATTGAATTTGCCCACGAGAACGGCTTCGTCGAAACGCTGCTGGGGCGCCGACGCTATCTGCGCGACATCAATTCACGCAACACCACGATTCGCAACGCCGCCGAACGCAACGCCATCAACATGCCGATCCAAGGCACCGCGGCGGACATGATCAAGATCGCCATGATCAATCTGCACCGTGAACTTGCCGGGAGCGACGGCAGCGCCAGGATGCTGCTGCAGGTGCACGATGAGCTGGTCCTCGAAGTGCCGCGGGAAGAGGTCGAGACAGTCGGTGCAATTGTCCGGCGCTGTATGTGCGAAGCACTACCGATGGACGTGCCGATCGTCGTCGATATCGGTACTGGAAGCAATTGGCTGGATGCACATTGACATTCTCGGAGGGAACAAATGCTGAGCAATGAGCAGATCGAGTTCTACAATGAGAACGGCTATGTCGCTGTCGAAGGCGTCTTCTCCAGCGACGAGATTGCCGCCTTGCGCGAGGTGACCGACGAGTTCGTCGAACGCTCGCGGGCAGTGTCTGAGAACGACGCAGTCTTCGACCTCGAACCCGGACACACGGCCGAAGAACCACGGCTGCGCCGAGTGAAGACACCGACCAACCAGCACCAAGTCTACAACAACGCCCTGCATCACGACGGTATGCTCGATATCGTGGCACAACTGATCGGCGACGGCATTCGTACCAACGGCACGAAGTTGAACCTGAAACTGCCGGAGTTTGGCAGCCCGGTCGAGTGGCACCAGGACTGGGCCTTCTACCCACACACCAACGATGACCTGCTGGCGGTCGGTCTGTGCATCGACGACATGACGCTCGAAAACGGTGCGCTGCTGGTCATCCCCGGATCACATCGCGGTCCGATCTATGATCACCATCTCGATGGCTCGTTCTGCGGGGCGATCACCGATCCAGCCTTTGACGACAGCACCGCGGTATCGCTCGAACTGTCTGCCGGCTGCATTTCCATCCACCACGCGCGAACAATTCACGGGTCGACACAGAACCGGTCATCGGCACCACGGAGACTGCTGCTCTTCCAGATGGTTGCTATCGATGCGTGGCCACTCATAGGCGTGGCCGACCTGCCCGAGTTCAACAGCCACATTCTGCGCGGCACCCCTACCAACCAGCCGCGCCTGGCCGATGTCCCGGTGCGCATGCCGTTGCCGCCCGCCGGCTCGCCGGGTTCGATCTACGAAAATCAAACGCGCTTCAAGGAACGCAAGCTGGTTTAGCACAACAAATCCCGGCGAGCGCTCGCAGCCGAAGTGTATTCGTACCGCCGGAACGCAGCGTTGCGTTCTACTGATCGGGTACGGGGTTCCTCGAGTCCGATACCTTCTCGTCCGCTTTTTCCTCGTCATTGAGACGCGGTGGCGGAATGACGATTTCGAAACCACCCATCTTCGCTTTCTTGCCAAGCAGATTCGGAGAAGTCTCTATTTCAAAACCACCGACCTTCGCTTTCTTGCCAAGCAGATTCGGAGAAGTCTCTATTTCAAAACCACCGACCTTCGCTTTCTTGCCAAGCAAATTCGGAGAAGTCGTCGCTTCAAATCCGCGTACATGCGTTTTGTTGCCGATGTTGTCCTCGAGAAATTCGGACATATCTTTTTCCGCCGGTTGTGAAGGCTGGTGGGCAGAATCGGTTGTTCGCATGTCGGTTGGCGACATAGCCGTCCGCTGCACATCGGGCGGCAGCGCCTCGGTGGTCGGTACATCCATAGGCAGCACATCCCCGGCCGGCATCTCGGCTGTGGGAAAATCCCCGGCCGGCATCTCGGCTGTGGGAAAATCCCCGGCCGGCATCTCGGCTG
>CAJWLW010000206.1 GCA_913042885.1 uncultured Lentisphaeria bacterium
CAACTCGTGAGCACGTCGCCGCCGTACGGAGCCAGCGCTGCCAGGACAGCGTCCTTCGCCGCCCCATCGTCGACCGCCGAGAACTTGATCATCAGAGTGCCCGGCACGACAGGCGCGGGCTCGCGACCAGGGCCGGGAGCAGCGACAACAAGTATGAAACAGAACCGGAGCATTGCATTAAATCTACCGGTTGTACCAGGCAATGGCACGCCTCACCGTCCTTTCTTCCTCAAGGTCCAGTAAAGCGCCCGTGGCAACGCTTGCACGGCAGATACGGGGAGACTAGGTTACGCACCACAATCACACGATATGGAGTACTACGACCAGTGCACCCTGACCTTACATCCATCGATGAGCTTGCCGCGATCGAACTGGTTATGGAATTGATTGCCATCCCCGGCGGTCCGGGCGACGAAACTGCCGTTGCCGCACGGATCAAAGCCGAACTGATCAAAAACGGTTTTGCGGCACCCAACATCCGGCACGACAAGGCCAACCGCCACACCCGCTGCCCCAGTCCGACCGGCAACATGATCGCCTGCCTGCCGGGTCGCGGCAAACTGCGCAACGCAGCACGACGCCTGCTGTCGACACACATGGATACCGTGCCGCTGTGCGTCGGTGCAGTGCCGGTGCGTAAGTCAAGGAATCGCATCGTCCCCGCCGGCAACACAGCACTGGGCGGCGACAACCGTTCCGGTTGCGCCTCGATCCTCACGGCAATCCGCGAGCTGCACAGCAGCGGCTGCGATCATCCGCCGCTGACCCTGCTGTTCACGGTGCAGGAAGAAGTTGGCCTGTCCGGTGCGCAGCATCTCGACGCGTCGCTTTTGCGAAGTCCGCAACTGGCAATCAACGTCGACGGCGGCGACCCCGCCGACCTGGTGATCGGCGCTATTGGCGGACGCCAATGGCAGGCCGACATTCACGGCATCGCGGCGCACGCCGGCTGCCACCCGGAAGACGGTGCGTCGGCCGCAAACGTTTTTGCCATCGCCCACGCCGCCCTGGTAGCCGACGGTTGGCACGGGAAAGTCGAGCAGGGCCGCAACCGCGGCACGGCGAACATCGGCTCGCTCGAGGGTGGTGACGCGACCAATGTCGTGATGGACCGCCTCGAAGTGACCGGCGAATGCCGCAGCCACAGCAAGACCTTTCTCGACCGCATGATGCGCACCTATGAAAACGCCTTCACTAAAGCAGCCAAGCGGACGAAAAACGCCGGCGGCCGGTGTGCCGGCGTCGAGTTCAAGGTGACCAACGCGTACCCGCCCTTCACCATGTCGAAACGGCACCCGTCGGTCAGCGCGGTTGTCGATGCCCTTGCGGTGACGCGAAAGCGCCCGAATTTTCGAGTCATCGACGGCGGGCTCGATGCCAATTGCCTGACGGCGATACACGGCATTCCGTCGGTGACCATCGGCGCCGGTGATCATAGCCCCCACACTGTCAACGAATATCTCGATGTCCCGGAATATCTCGACGCCTGTCGCGTACTGCTGCAGTTCGCGACTGGACCGAAAGGGTGAAAGGTTGAAGTGGCAGAAAATCTAAAAGAGGCTAAGTAAGGAAAAGAGGCATTCACACGCACCATCCAAACCACTCGACCTTTTCAACCCCTTCAACCCCTTCAACCAACCGGATGAATATGCCTGAAAAAATCGAACGATCCGATGACGAATGGCGTGAACTGCTGTCGCCCGAACAGTTCAATGTCACCCGCTGTGCCGGTACGGAACACGCCTTCACCGGCGAGTACTGGGACAATCACGAGAACGGCACGTACGAATGCGTGTGCTGCGGGGCCGACCTGTTCAACTCCGACACGAAGTTCGACTCCGGTACCGGTTGGCCAAGTTTCTCGGCGAGCATAGACGAGGAAAGTATCGAGGAACGCGTCGACAAAGGTTTTTTCGGGTCGCGGACGGAGATTCTGTGTGCCTGTTGCGACGCGCATCTCGGCCACGTTTTCTCCGACGGCCCGCCACCGACGGGCCAGCGTTATTGTATGAACTCGGCGTCACTGAACTTTCGGCCGGACAAGGATTGATGTTTCGACTCGATTCTTCCTTGGCGATCCCGGCGTACTTGACGAGAGCAACAGTCCGCGTGCAAGCCCTCCGCTGACCCATTGCATACCGCAACATGCGTAGGTAGATTCTGCTGCACTTTCAACATTGACTTTCATCCCGGCAGTGGCTGCACCACCTAACCTGTAACGAGTACGGAATCTAATGCTCTGGCACGAACTCAGCTCACCCGCGATTGACGCCCTGGACAAGAATCTCCCAGTGGTGGTCCCGATCGCTTCCTGCGAACAGCACGGACATCACCTGCCGGTCTTTGTCGATACGATTCAGGTCCACGAAATTGCCACCCGCGTCGAGGCCGAGATGCCGGACCGGATTCTGCTGGTGCCATCCTTGTGGCTCGGGTCTTCACATCACCACAAGGATTTTGCCGGGACGATCAGTGTGCGGCCGTCGTTGTTCAGCGAGATGATCATGAGCATCGCCGAGAGCATTCTCAACACGGGCTTTCGGCGCATCGTATTTCTCAACGGGCACGGCGGCAATGTCGTGCCGGGCTCGGCGGCCCTGACCGAGCTGGTAGCCGATAACGACGATGCCGACGACGCCTACCTCTGTCTGTCGTCATGGTGGGCGGTCGCACAGAACAGCATCAGTCAGGACAAGATCGAATCGGAAACGGCGGGCGTGTCGCACGCCTGCGAGTTTGAGACGTCGTTCATGCTGCATGTGCGGCCGGACCTGGTCGACATGACAAAGATTAAACCGTGGACATCACCGCTGTCATCGAAATGGCACACGATAGACAGCATATCCAACCGCGTCCCCATTTTCCGCCGCTTCCACCGGATCACGGACAGCGGGCACACGGGGAAACCGGAAACGGCGACCGCCGACAAGGGTAAGGCGATCTACGATGCGGCTGTGAGCGATATGAAAGCGTTTTTAACGGAGATGGCTACCTGGCCGGAACTGCCGGTTATCAAGAGATCGTGATACCGATTGGATGCAGACAGGTGATGGAACGCGCGGTCGTCGATCGGCTGGCAGACCGGTAAGCCATGCGGTAGGTTTTCCCCACTCTCACTGCCTTGTATGTCTACTGTCAATCTAAAACTGAAAGAAGCGTGAAAATGAAGCACACAATCAACCAGATGACGATCCTCGCCCTGATCACCGCCGGCCTGATGATCGGCTGCGCCAAGAACCCCGCAGACGACGCCGCCAAGGCGAAAACCTCCACACCAGGCGGCGCAAAGGCGTCGGAGATCGCGGCGGATGCGGTGAGGTACGTCATCGTCTCGGGCTCGACGATCAAGTTTGTCGGTGCCAAGGTCACCGGCCAGCACAAAGGCGGGTTTAATGAGTTCACCGGATATTTCCACATATCCAAAGGCGAACTCACGGGCAGCGATCATAAAATCACGATCGATATGGAATCGACCTGGAGTGATGCCGAAAAGCTGACAGGCCACCTCAAGCACGAGGATTTCTTCAATGTCGCGAAGTATCCGGAAGCCGTTTTCGAACTGAAGTCGGTTACCGGGAAGCAAGAAGGCAGTACCCGCACGCTGATCGGCGACCTTGATTTCCACGGCGTCAAAAAGCAATTGGAAATCGATGCTGATGTGACCGAGAAAGACGGTGTCCTGAGTATCAAATCGGAGTTTGCGCTCAACCGGTTCGCGTTCAATGTCGCGTACCCAGGTAAGAAAGACAATCTGATCAAGCAGAACGTTTTGGTGACGATCGACATCACGGCGAAACCGGAAAAATAGCGGGCATCGCAATATTTCGCAGCAAGCTTCAGGGCGGTTCTACATGCGACCGCCCTTGTTTCCGGAGCGGTACGGCCAACCCCCTCCCACAGTGTAGCCATCTCGATACAGTCGGTTATAATTGTTTCCCCGGTGCAGTCGAGGCCCGCCGACGGCGAAACCCCGGGCAGCCCGTTTCGGTTTGTATCTGTCGCGTGGCGACGTCGACGGGAGTTCCCGGGATTCGGCTGCTACGACAGGCAAACTGGCGAACGAGGGATCTGTCGGTAACGTAACTGATCCGCACCAGCACTGCACGACAACTTCAAACACCGAGCACCGTTATGACCATCGTACCGACTACCAAAATATCCTACGACAAAGCAACAGCCGTCTTCGACGCAGCGGCAGCAGACGGGCTGGACTGCCGCTGCATCGATGATCCGGAAGCCGACATTGCAGCGGGCGTCCGCGAGTGGTCCAGCCGCTATGCGATCGTCGGCGTCTATCCCTATGTCGGGGAAATCTACGAGGCAATGCCGCGCGGCGGTGTGCTGGCACGATTCGGCGTTGGCTACGACAGCATTGATCTCGACAAGGCAACGGCGGCCGGTATCATCGTAACCAATACGCCCGGTGTGTTGTCACATGCCGTTGCTGAATTCACGATTTACCTGCTGCTATCGATCGCCAACGGTGAAGTTTTGCACGGCAGCAGCGGACAGTCCTTCGAATGGCGACCGTTGCTCCGGCCCGCCGAACTGCGCGGCAAGACACTGGTGGTGGCAGGTTGCGGAGCTATCGGCAATCGTGTCGCCCGCACCGCCGCACTGGGCCTGCGCATGAACGTCGTTGGCATCGAAGTCTGCGATTTCGACGAAGAAGCGCTCAAAACGCAATACGGCTACAGCCGCATCGTCAAGGACTTCGACGAAGTTGCGGACTCGGCAGATTACGTCACGCTGCACGTGCCGAGCACGCCGAGCACCCGTCACTTCATCGATGCGTCGCGCCTGCAGGCGATGAAGCCGGGAGCATGGCTGATCAATACGGCACGCGGGCCGGTGGTCGATGAGGTTGCCTTGTACGATGCCCTGGCTGCCAAGACGATCGCCGGCGCCGCGGTCGATGTCTACGCGACCGAACCGTACGCGCCGGCAGCAGACGGCAAGGACCTCCGCACCTTGCCGAACATCATCATGACACCGCACGTCGGTAGTGCCACGCCGGAGAGTTGTTTTGCCATGGCGCAGCGCGCCTTGCAGAACGTCAGGCTGGCGATGGCGGAAAATTACGAGCAGATGGATATCGTCAATCCCGCCGTGCTCGACGAAATCGGCCTGGGGTGAAGCTGCTTTGGCTTCGCTGGTCAGCCGTGATTGCGCACCACTAGAATCCGGCCGGGAATCTCCACTTGCAAGCCTGAGAGCACCAGGCAGATAGACGCTCAGCGTCGTGCCGGCACATTGACGATGCGTGATTTTCACACATAATGTGCCCGGACGATAGAATTTCGACGACTCCACGTGTTCGATTGATGATTATAATTTACTAAATAATAACAGGTTACATCTCTACATCAACAACGGCATGCGATGGCATGGTTCATGCTTTTCCTTTGCATATCCTCCACTGGCAAGGGCATGAAAATGGATGACAAACTAAAAGGCAGATCGAGGTTGGAGATCCGCGCGAAGCCGCTGCGGGGCTGGCTGTTCTGGGGCGGTTGGCTGGTGCTGGGCCTGTCATTGATGATCTTTCTGATGGTCGGCGCCCTTATCGGCACGACTGGCGGCATGGTGTACAGCGGTGAGTCCATGGCACTGGGCCTGGTGCTGGTCGGCATCCTGCTGGCAATGGATGCGGTCATCGCCTGCGGGCTGTTTCGTATGTTGCAGGAATCGAAGACGCGCTACCTCTGCGACGACGACGGGATCCGGCAGATTCGGCCTTTCAAACGACGCGCCGCGGTGTGGTCCTATATCGGCGACGCGGAGTACGTACCAAACGGCCTGTTCACCGGTGAGCACATCATTCTGTTCGACCAGAACAATCGCGAATTGATGCGTATCACCCATCTCAGCAACCTGCCGGGTAACGGCTATCCGCTGGTCAAGGTGCTGCGCAATAAGCTGAACGGATTTTTCCCGCAGACGATCGACGCGCGAGTGAACTGATTTTTTGTGCGGGCTCGGGGCCGGCTTGTAGCCTGGCACGAGATTCTCGGGGTCTTACAGATCAGGCATGGGGCCGGCTTGTTTGGGAAGGCTTGGCCGGCCCCGTGCCTGTATCTTTTCTGGATGGACGATGCGGGACTTAAACGCCGTAAAATGACGGGCACCGAGGTTCGGCGAACGTAAGTCGTCCTACCCGGAGTGCTCGAGTTGCAGGGTCATCGTCGTGCGGTCGCACAGTTCGGGCGGGCCAAAATACTGAATGGCCCCTGGGAAAAGATAACAATCCTCGATGGCCCAACGTTGACGTTTCGCCGCAAAAGCCTTGAACGGGCCGCCATCAAGATCGACCAGCGCCTTGCGAATGACGGGGGTCGGCCTGCCGCGACGGTGTTCGATGTGCAACATGGCGGTTGCCGGCACGCCGCCCGGCTGCCAGTCGACCGCCGGCGCGGTGAGGTTGCGTACACATGAAATGTAACCGGTACGCCCAGCGCCCAGCAGGGCGGCAGCGGAGTAGCCAAGGCCATACGTGTAGTTGACGTCAAAATTCGTCGGCATGGCACAGCGCCCTTCGTAGCCGAAAAAATGGTCACGGGTCCTGTAATTGCCGATATAGGTCTTTTCGGCTTTCATCTGGTCAAGGCGACGCCCGACCATTCTGATCAGCAGCTTTTCGGTATCGATCAGTGAGACCTGCACGTTGCCATGGGGATCACGGTCCTCGACGAGCTGGCGGCGGATGGAATCGGGAAGCGAATGATAGACCACAGCGGAGTGTTCCGTAAGCCCGATCTCGATCAGTACTTCGGTTTCGGCAACCGCCAGCATTTCGGCCAGATCGTCCATGGCTGCATCGGCCAACAGATCGTTGAGTTCGGCGATCAGCACCTTGATCTCGGGAATAAACTCGATGAGCCCTTCGGGCACGAGGACAATGCCGTAATTCTTGCCGAGCCGGGCACGGGCGGCGATGGCATCGGCTATTTCGTTGACGATTTCGTTGAGTGTCTGTTTCCTGTCGGCAACTTCCTCGGAGATCAGGGCCAGGTTGGGCTGCGTCTGCAGCGCGCATTCAAGGGTGATGTGCGATGCGGTGCGTCCCATGAGCTTGATGAAGTGCCAGTATTTGCGGGCCGACGCAGCGTCGCGGGCAATATTGCCGACGACATCGCTATACTCCTTGCTGGCAGAATCGAAGCCGAAGGAGGTTTCGATGAGGGCGTTCTTCAGGTCGCCGTCGATGGTTTTGGGGCAGCCGATGACCTGGATACCCGCGTCGTGCTGAACGAAATACTCGGCAAGAACGCAGGCGTTGGTGTTCGAGTCATCGCCACCGACGATGACGATACCGGTGATGCCGCGGGCCTTGCAGTTGGCCGCGACTTTGTCGTATTGGGCAACCTTTTCCAGCTTGCCGCGGCCGGAACCGACCATGTCGAAGCCGCCGGTGTTGCGATGGGCATCGATGATGTCGGCGGTAAGCTCGACACCATCGTCGTCGACAAGTCCGTCGGAACCGCCGCAAAAACCGAAGATCCGCGACTCGGCGTGTTGCGATTTCAGCCCGTCGAACAGGCCAGCGATCACATTGTGGCCGCCCGGTGCCTGGCCGCCTGAGAGGATCACACCAACGTTGATAGCAGAACGCCGGGTGTCGTCGCCGCGGGTAAACTGGATGAGCGGCAGGCCATGAGTGTGCGGGAACTGCTCGGGAATGCCGGTCTGGTCGGTGAGGAGCGGTACCCCGTCAACACCATCGGCCGCAACGCACGCTCCGTGTTGCTGAAAAACGCGCGGCAACTCCGGCATGAATGCCAAGCGGAGTTGCTGCAGGGGTGAAGTTTCCCGACTCATCCGTCTCGATTCCGTTTACTGTTTGTGCTGCTGAAGGCGCCACTATCTCATCAATTCGCGACCAAGCAATTTATTGATCTTCTCGGTGCTGTCGAGAAGCCGCGTGATGGAATGGTCCTGATTAAAGCTGTGTATGAACTTGGCAATAAACCGGGTCGCGTCGGCAACAACGAACCATTCACGTTCCAGAAGTTCCGGCGGAATGTACGTGGCGTTGGTGGCATAGAGGCGGTTGAACAGGCCGTCCGCGTAGGCCTCGTCAAAGGCCGTGGCACCACCGGAAAACAATGCATAGGTGACGGCGAAGTAGACGCCTTTGGCGTGGCGTTCGCGAAGTTCAGCGGCGGTTTCGAGCAAGCTGCCGCCGGAGGCCAGCATGTCATCGACAACGAGTACGTCCTTGCCGGTCAGGTCGTCACCGAGGAATTTATGCTCGATGACAGGATTCTTGCCCTCGACGACACGGGTCAGGTCGCGGTATTTATAGAAGCCGGTAAGGTGCACCTGGAAATGCTCGGCAAAGTACCGGGCGCGTTCCATGCCGCCGAGATCCGGACTGCAGAGTACGAAGCTGTCGGGATGGATCCTGATCTGATCTCCGGCGTCCTGCAGCATACATTCGATCAGTTGATAGGCGCCGTGCAGGTTTTCGAGGCCGTGCATGGGTATCGCATTCATCACATGTGAATTGTGGGCATCGATCGTCATGACGGAGTCGACACCGAGATTGACGAGCTCCTGCAGGGC
>CAJWLW010000207.1 GCA_913042885.1 uncultured Lentisphaeria bacterium
GTCTACGGTCTCGGCACCTACGTCATGGTGGGCGTGCTGGGCAGCGAATTGTTGGCTACCGGCGCCAACGGCAAGCCTCTCTTAACGCCGGTCGCTACCACCGCCCAACACATAGCCGGGGACGCCGGGAAAATCATAATGACGATCGCCGCGGTACTCGCTTTCTTTTCCGTCGCCAATGCCGGCATACTCAGCGCCTCCCGGTATCCGCTCGCAATGAGTCGCGATCGATTGATTCCGCCCATGTTTCGGGACCTCAAAGGCGGTACGCCCGTTGCCGCCATCTGCCTCACCGTCGCGCTCACCGTGCTGTGCCTGGTGTGTTTCGATCCGTTGAAGATCGCCAAACTGGCAAGTGCCTTTCAACTGTTTCTCTTCGCCCTTGGTTGTCTCGCCGTGGTCATCATGCGCGAAAGCCGAATCGAGTCCTACGACCCGGGGTTCCGCTCACCCTTGTACCCGTGGACCCAGATCATCGGCATGATCGGGCCGCTGTGGTTGATCACGATGCTCGGGATCTGGTCCATTCTGTTCATCTTCGGCCTGGTGGCACTCGGTGGGGCCTGGTACTTCTGTTATGCCAAAGGCAAGGTTTCGAACCCCGGTGGTGCGATCCTGCATTTGTTCGCGCGGCTTGGAGAACGGCGCTCCGACGGACTCGAACGTGAACTGCGCGGCATCCTCTCGGAGAAAGGTCTGCGTGCCGATGACCCATTCGACATCGTGGTGGCACAAGCCTGTGTCATCGACGATGAAGAAGCCGATTACGAGCAAATCGTCCACCTCGCTGTCGACCACATCACGGACCAGGCCGATGTCGATCGCGACCTGTTGCTGCAGCATTTTCTGCAGAGCGACCGTGGTGTAACGCCTGTTTCCAATGGCGTTGCGCTGCCCCATTTCCGCCTGCATGACCTCCAGCGGCCGATCCTCGTCATGGCCCGCGCCCTGCACGGTGTGAATATCGCCGGAAACGCGGACGACCCGGAAGACTCTGCAGTATTCGCGATCTTCTTTCTCGTCAGTCCCGACAACGACTCCGGCCAGCACCTGCGCATCCTCGCAAACATCGCCGGGCAAGCAGATACCGACACCTTCATCAGCGAATGGCTGGCGGCGTCCAACGCGCAGGAACTGAAGGGGATCTTCATGCGCACGGGCAACTGCATCACATTCCGCCTAAAACCTGGCGACAAGACCGCCGAATGGATCGACCGTGCGATCAAAGACATTCAACTCCCGGATGACTGCCTCATCGCCGCCATCCACCGTCGTGACAGCATGATCGTGCCGCACGGCAACACTGTTCTGGATGAAAATGACCGTGTCACGGTGATCGGTGAATCCCCCGGCCTCAAACAACTGCGAGAACAATTTGAGCAAGGACAAGATCGCCCTGGCTTTTATGCTGCTGAAAAAGGATCTTGACAGCGAATCATCGCGCAGGTATGACACGGCACAGTCTGCATCGAACAGGAGCACCGCGACGTTATGCCACAAAACATCGGTATTCTCACCAGCGGCGGCGATTGCCCCGGCCTCAACGCCGCCATACGCGGTATCGGCAAAGCCGGCCATGACACCTTCGGGATGCACTGCATCGGCTTCCGTGATGGCTTCCGCGGCCTCGTCCAGGACCGCACCATGGACCTCGACGGTGACCTGCTCTCCGGTATCCTGACCGACGGCGGTACCATTTTGGGCACCAGCCGCGACAAACCGCACCGTATGCAAATGGGCAATAAAACGGTGGACATGACCAGCGCCATCCTCGACACTTATCAGCGCCATCACCTCGATGCCCTCGTCTGCCTCGGCGGCGGCGGCACGCAGAAAAACGCGTTGCGACTGAAAAACGCCGGCCTGAATATCATGACACTGCCCAAAACCATCGACAACGATGTGTGGGGCACCGACGTCACCTTCGGCTTTGACACGGCCATGGCGATCGCCACCGAGGCCATCGACCGGCTCCATTCCACTGCCACCAGCCATCACCGCATCATCGTTGTCGAAATCATGGGGCACCGTGCCGGCTGGCTCGCACTGGGCGCCGGTATTGCCGGTGGCGCCGACGTCATTCTGATCCCGGAAATGCCGTACGATGTCGAGATCGTCGCCGCTGCAATCCGCGACCGGCGCCAGCGCGGTAAGCGCTTCAGTATCGTCGCGGTCGCTGAAGGTGCCATGTCGAAAGAACACGTCACGCACGTAGACGAATTGCTGGCCGCGAAAACCGCTGCCGAATCGAAATCAGAGCGTAAAGAAATCTCCGCCAAACTGGATGCCTTCCACAATCATCACATCGACCACACCGTACGCCTGACTGCGCGCCTCGAAGAACTTACCGGCCAGGAAGCGCGGCTGACCATTCTCGGTCACCTGCAACGCGGCGGCACCCCATCCTGTGCCGATCGTCTGCTGGCAACTCGCCTCGGCACCTACTGCACCGAACTACTGAATGACGGACAGCACGGCGTCATGATCGGCGTCCACGGCAACAAGCTCAAACCGGTACCCATCGAAGACACCGCCGGCAAGAAAAATCTGGTGCCTCTCGATCATTCATGGATCCAGTCTGCCCGCTACGTCGGCACCTGCCTGGGCGACGGCTGACAAAGCATCCAGCACCGAACATCCGGGATCCAGCATCACGAAAAGCGCGTCCGCAGCTGCGAGAACACGTCGTCCACCTGATTCCCCGTCGCCGGTGAGAAAAACTCATCGGCCTCCGGAAACTCCACGAGCTCCTTCGGCAGCTCATGAATGAATTGCGACAGGCGGGTGGAATAGCGCTTATCGTATTTCTGCCGCTGCCGTGCCCGTGTCATGATCAGGTTGTTTTTCGCTCGCGTCACCGCGACATAAAAAAGTCTTCGCTCTTCATCGACCATGTAATCCCGGATCGAGCGCTCGTGCGGGAACAGATTTTGTTCCATGCCGACGATAAAGATGTACGGGAACTCCAACCCCTTGGCGGCATGCACAGTCAGCAGCGTCACGCTTGAGTCTTCCTCGCTCTGGTCGTCAACGCGCTCGCTGTCGTCGGTCAGCGAAAACGCTTCGAGAAACATCTGCAATGTCGCCGTGCCGCCGATACGCGCCTCGTATTGCGCCGCCGAGTTGACAAACTCAATGACGTTTTCCCGTCGCGCCACGCCCTCTGCATGGCTCTTGTAGATACGGCCGAGCCCTTCGAGGTAGGCCATGTTGTCGAGGTAACGATGGATCTTCTCGGCCAGCCCGCCGACTTCTGAAAATGTCTTCTCGGCATCATCGGAAGTGCTCGCAAAACAGCGCAGACTCTCCGCCGCCGCCGGCTGCATGTCCTTGAGCACGTCCTCACTGTGCATCAGTTCGAGGATCGGTTTGCCGGTGATCTTCTGATACTGTTTCAGATTGTCGATCGATTTGTCACCGATACCGCGCGGCGGCGTGTTGAGGACACGCAGCAGCGCCAAGTCGTCGCGCGGATTGTGCACGAGTCGCAGATAGGCGACAGCGTCCTTGATCTCGCGGCGCTCGTAGAATGACTTGGCGCCGACGATGCAATAGGGAATGTTGGCATCGCGCAAGCTCTGCTCGAACGGGCGCGTCTGGAAGTTGGAGCGGAACAGAATCGCCATGTCCCCATAGCCGCTGCGCTGCTCGTACGTCACCTGGGTGATCATCCGAGCGATCAACTGCGCTTCTTCGGTCTCGTTGTCGGCCTCGAAAACGCGGATAGGATCGCCCTCGCCCCTGGTTGACCACAACTGTTTGGCATGGCGGTTTTCATTGCGGTTGATGACATGGCCGGCGGCTTTCAGAATGACATTGGTCGAGCGGTAGTTCTGCTCCAGCGTCACGACCCGGGTCCCTTCGAAAATGTTCGGAAATTCCAGGATGTTCGTAATGTCCGCACCGCGCCAGCCATAGATCGACTGGTCATCATCACCGACAACGCAGATATTGCGACGGTCGCCCGCCAGTGTACGCATAAGTTCCGACTGTACCTTGTTGGTGTCCTGATACTCATCCACCAGAATATACCGGTACCGGTCCTGGTACTTGGCAAGCACATCGCTGTGCTGCTTCCACAGATTCAGCGTCTGCAACAGCAGGTCGTCGAAATCGAGCAGGTTCATGTTGCACAGGTGCCGCTGGTAGCGCTCGTACAACTCCGCCAGCGTCGCGGCCCAGTCACGCTTGCTGTTGCTGCGAATATCCTCCGGCGTCTGCAGATTATTTTTCGCATGGCTGACGCCGTTCTTGAAGAAGTTGACGTCCAGATCGCCCTTGCCGATACCCATTTCCCCCATGACCTGCTTGATCAATCCTTCCTCGTCGCTGGCGTCGGCGATGCCGAAACGGCGGGTGTATCCCAGGTGATGAACGTCCGCCCGCAGTACGCGGCAGCAAAAGGAGTGGAAGGTCGACACCGACATGATCTTGTGATCGACCTGAGGCAGAAGGTCCTCGAGACGCGCGCGCATCTCGTCCGCCGCCTTGTTGGTAAACGTGACCGCCAGAATATTTTCTGAGGCAACCCCGTGATTCAGCATCCAAGCCACCCGGTGCGTAATCACCGACGTTTTGCCCGTACCCGCGCCCGCCAGCACCAGCAGCGGTCCCTCCGTCGTACGAACCGCTTCCTGCTGCTCAGGATTGAGATGATCGAGATTCAACACCCACAATTCCCGGTTCGCAGTTGATTTTTGCGAACACAACATGATTGTTATTGGCTGCAGACGCGATATGCAAAGTCAGCCGCGTCCAGATGTTAGACACTATACGGTGCGGAAAATTTCGCGCCACGTAAAAAAACATAGGTGATCATCATGGCGTTGAATCCACAGGCCGAAGCTCTCAATCAAACCCTTGCCGACAACTGTCCGAACATTCTCGAAATGCTGTCGGCTCGCGGCAAAGCCATCTTTTTCCCCGCCAAAGGCATTCTTGGCCAGTCCGCCGAAGCCAAAGGCAAGAAAATCAACGCCACAATTGGCATCGCCCTGGAAGACGACGGCACACCCATGCGCCTGGGGTGTGTCGAGGACATGATCGATTTGACCCCGGCCGAAGCCTTTCCGTACGCGCCGAGCTACGGCAATGCAGAGCTGCGCAAAGTGTGGCGCAACGGTATTTACCGCAAGAACCCCACCGTCGACGGCATCGAGATCAGCAACCCGGTCGTCACCTGCGCCCTCACCCATGCACTCAGCATGTGTGCCTACATGTTCGGCGACGAGAACGACAAGATCTGCATGCCCGACCTCTACTGGGGCAACTACAAGCTGCTGTTCGAGAATGCCTACGGCCTCAAAATCACCACACACAACACGTTCATTGACGGTGGCTACGACGTCGAAGCGTTGCGCGAGATACTGCTCGAGGGACCAACCGGCAAACGCATCGTCCTCCTCAACTTTCCCAACAACCCCACCGGCTACACGGTTACCCCGGCCGAGGCCGATCGGATACGTGATGTCCTGGTCGAAGTCGCCGAAGCCGGCAACCAGGTCGTCGCGCTGATCGATGACGCCTACTTCGGGCTGGTTTTCGAAGACGGCATCCTCACCGAATCCGTCTTCGGCCGCCTGGCCAACGCGCACGAACGCCTGCTCGCCGTCAAGATCGACGGGGCGACCAAGGAAGATTACGTCTGGGGCTTCCGGGTCGGCTTCATCACGTACGCCGTCAAGGGCGGCACAGAGGACGTCTACAAAGCGCTGGAGGCGAAAACAGCCGGCGCCATCCGCGGCAACATCTCGAACTGTCCCGCTGTGTCACAGTCGATCATGCTGAAGGCATACACGTCCAGCGACTACGCAGCGCAGAAAACCGAGAAATTCAACACCCTCAAAGCCCGCGCCGAGAAAGTCAAGGAAATCCTCGCCAGCCATCCGGAATACGCCGAAGCCTTCGAGGCGTTGCCGTTCAATTCCGGCTACTTTATGTGCGTCGCACTCAAGTCCGCTGACCCGGAACAGGTGCGCACGATCCTGCTCGAGAAATATTCGACGGGTGTGATCGCCGCCTCCGGGGTCATTCGCGTCGCGTTCTCCGCAACACCGTACGACTTGCTCGACGAACTGTTCGACAACCTGTATCAGGCTGTCACAACAAACGGCTGATCCCAAGCCGCCGACCACGAAGCGGCTGACGCTGTCGACATGGATCCCAACTACATCCTCGTCTGGATTGTCGGCGGCACCGTCGCACTGCAGTTCATTGGCGGCCTGCGCCAACCAACTGGCAACATCGGCTGGCTCTGCGTCTATACCTTCGTTCTCATATTGCTCGGCACCGGCCTGCTGCGGACCCCGCAGGTCGCCGGCTACGCCGCCGGCGTTGCCTGGCTGGTCCTCGTTGTCCTGCCGTTTGTCGCCATTCAGATCGTTCACTATCTGTCGATCAAGAAACGATACCACGCCGCCGTCTGGTTCGCCCGGATCGCTGCGGTTTTCCACCCTGCCGACGGCTGGCGACACCATCCCGCGCTCTGCCGGGCCCTGGGAATGGCGCACGACGGCCGCATCGACGAAGCCTGTGCCAGCCTCGAGCAGTACCGCAACGACCACCACTGGTTCGGCCGGCTCGCCCGTGCCTATATCTATCGGCTCAACCACGACTGGCAGGCATTCATCGACTGGTTCGAATCCGGTAAAATTGCCGGGAATGAGCTCGACTCCGCCATCTATTACATCCGCGCCATCGGCGAAGCCGGCAGACTCAACGACATGGTTGCACAGTTCGCAGAAATGAGGGCGGGTTTCGGTCGGCGCGACGGCGACCTGCGCAACCTCTGCCGTCTTTTCGTGTTTGCATTCAGCGGCCGCACCGAAACCCTGGAACGCCTGTTCCGCAACAGGCTGGCGGTCTTTCCCCCGCAAGTACAGAGCTACTGGCTCGCAACCGCGTGGCTGGCCCGCCGCAACGAGGAAAACGCCAGAAAGGAATACGAAGCGATCCAGTCAAGTGACGACCGACTGACACAGCATGAAGGCGCTTGGCGCTTCGACAATCCGCCGGCACCTGCAGATGGCTTGTCCGCCCCGTCACTGCGTATCCTGGACGACGAAGAACTCCAGCTCGACCACGACGAACGCTACGGCTTCCGGCCGTCTGTAAAGCGGTCGAAGGCGGTCGTCACGCTGTCGCTGATCTTCGTCAACCTCATTGTGTTCTGTATCGAAATGTCTGCCGGCGGCGCCACCGATCTAAAAACCCTGACAACTCTCGGTGCGGTTGTCCCTGCCTGGGTCATGGACGGCCAATGGTGGCGCATCGCGGTGGCGACGTTTCTGCATTACGGAGCGTTACACCTGATGATGAACATGCTGGCGTTACTGGCGCTCGGCCCATATCTGGAATTCGCGCTGGGTCCGCTGCGCTACATCACGACATACATTGCCGCCGGCTTCGGCTCGATGCTGGCGATCGTCCTGCTGAGTCGGCTGACTCACAGCGAGCTGGTACCGGTCCTGGGCGCATCCGGGGGCGTTATGGGTGTCGTCGGGGCAATAGCCGCGGTTTATATGCGCGGCTGGCGGCGCGACCGTGCTCACGTCGCCCACACTCAGCTGGTACTGGTGCTTCTGATCATCATCATACAGATGGTCTTCGACGTCGTCACCCCAAACGTCAGTTTCCTGGCCCACTTCAGCGGCGCCCTTATCGGATTCGCCCTGGCGAGCATTCAACGCCACGAGTTCGCAGCACTGAACCAGGAAACCCAGTGACGTCCCCGCAGTCCTACAGGTTATTCTGCATCGCAGCCACGAGCTGTTCCGAACGCCCCTTGTGCGCCGTCAGCCCCACGTAGATGCGAACCCGCGTACTGGCAGGAGAAGCCTGGAAGAAATTTATCTGGAACTCGGACAAGTCCGCGAACGCCCCATCAATCAGGCCGGTAACATTATCGGCCTGCTCATCGACAACTTTCAGTTCGAGATCGCTGATCCCGGCGAGCGCTGCACGATATACGTCCTTGACTTTGCCCTCAACATTAACTTCCCAGTAGTTCGGGCCGCGCTTCATGATCAGCGCGTTGCCGTCCGCGGCGACATACGTTGTGCAACTGCAGAGGAGCGTGAAGGCAATGACGGCGAAACATGCGATGATGGTGCGGGCAGTTTTCATGGTGCATCCTTTGGTGGAGGTGACGGGTGAATATGAAAAATCGTTACGGTTGTAAACTAATTCGCCAGAAACGCCAATCAAGCTGTCCTATTATTCCACCTGGCCCGGTCTTGCCGCTCTGTGTGATTTGCAGTATTGTACTCTTACCGTGCCTGCCTGATGGTTAATTGGGCACAACAAACTCGGGCAGCCTGCTACATCAGGCAATAGTCGGCTCTTGCAGCCGGAGCGATGTGCAGGCTGTGTTTGCGACGACAGCGTAGGCACCTGTTCTCGCGGCAACAGCAACACACAGGAAAAAAGGAGGTGATCATGGAAATCTATTTAGGGAGTAAAGCCGCGTAGACGGCGACGCCTGCCGTTTACAGCGGTGTGCATTCCTGCCGCGGCCGGACCACGACAGCCTGTCGACCCGGCCGCGGCATTTTT
>CAJWLW010000208.1 GCA_913042885.1 uncultured Lentisphaeria bacterium
GGGCATCGATCGTCATGACGGAGTCGACACCGAGATTGACGAGCTCCTGCAGGGCTATGGCACAGTCGAGCGATTCGCGGCCGTACATCTTGTGCTGTCGGCTCTCGTAAAGCAGCGGCATGACCACGGTAACACGCTGAGCCATGTTTTTCGCCGCGCCAAGCTGCCGCTTGAGATCCTGAAAATGCTCGTCCGGCCCCATGGTCACTTCGGTACCGTAGCGCTGATAGGTCACGCCATAATTGCCGATATCAACGATGATGAACAGATCCGTACCACGGATACTGTCGACGATCACAGCCTTGCCTTCGCCGTTCTGGAAGCGGGGATTGTCCGACTCGCGCAAGAACGTGGGGGGCGCCTGTTCACCGTTCTCTTTGAAGATCTCACGCAACTGCTGGTCAACGACTGTCGCCAGTTGACGACCTCCGGGCGTGGCGAGAATGGCAATCGGGAATCCGCGAATTTGGCTGTTACTGTTGAACATTGGCTGAGTCCCGGGGCTGGCCTGGATTGAGACGGGAATATAATCGGCATCCGCAGGCTGTAAAACCTGCCGCAAAATCTCTTCAGAATCAGGACCACGTCGGCGGTTTCCGGCAGTGCCGGTTTTTCCCAACGGGCATCCCGCATTCAGCGTCGCACTGCGCTCGTCTGGAAAATTTCACGCTACGATCAACCACCCGTGTTCGTTGAGGAGAAAATTGAAGCACGCTGCCCGCGTTGAGCCTCAGGCTTCCGCCAGATGTCGCTGCAGGACAAGCTGCGCCAGGGGCACGTCCGCCGGCAACAGATCATAGCCAGTAAGGTCGGACAACGGCGCCCAATGGTACGCCGTGTGGACTCGGCACTCGGGTATGCCAACGCGATGGTGGCAGTCGTAGGCAAGCAGCCGAATCGTGCGAGCACCGTAGCAGAAAACCGATTCACCGACAAATCCGCCGACGGTAACATCGATAGCAAACTCCTCCTGCAACTCGCGGCGCAGACAACTCTCCGGCGTCTCGCCCGGGGCGATTTTGCCGCCCGGAAATTCCCAACCGCAAAGGTCGTCGTCCTGGCGCCGGGCAATGAAAATCGCTCCAGCCTCGATCAAGATGGCAGCGGTAACGTCGATCATACCAGGTCGATGAAACGTTCGGCCAAGTCATCGTCGTTGATCGCTTCAGTGACGTATGTGGCAACGCTCCGACGCAGATCAAGCCGCTCGGGACTGGGCTTGAAATGGTGGAACTTGTCGAGCACGACCATGACGACCGGACGCATGAGGTAGCCGCGGTTGACCGCGACGACCTTGGCAGTCTCCTCAGTGCTGAGCTGCACCCACGTACCGACCGGGAAAATTGTGAGCTGATTCAAAAAAAGTTTGACGTAGGTCGGATGAAATTGTTCTTTGAGATCCTTGCTGAGAATACGCATGGCATCGTGCGGCGACAAACGGGAGCCCTGGTCACGACAATTGATCAGATGCACGAAAACATCACAAATCTGATTGAGCGTGGCGAATTTTATCTCGAGATTGTCGTTGTACGTGTCGGTCAGCCCGGAGTCGTTGAACTTGGCAATGCCAACGATGCTCTTGACAGTGTCGACGTTGAAGTGGAGAATCTTGATAAGATTGAGGTAGCGGTCGAAATCGCCGGGCCGCTCGCTGAGGGTCGCCAGGACAGCCTCCGGTGTCGTCGGCAGGCTGTCACGCGACATGCCCAGATAGCCGACATTCTGCAGAACAGCGCTCATCCCGAGATAGGACAGTTTGTCTGGTGCCAGGTCCAGGGAGATGCCGATCTTGAGGCCGTAGATCATCGCGTTCACACCATACAAGACGACTTCCGGCGAACGAATAGTGCCGACTGCGCGCTCAACCATAGCCAACGGCGCGTGGGACATTGCCAGGAGCATGCGATCATCGTTACGCAACTCGATGATCACCTTTTCGACGCGCCGCAGCACAGGCGTCGCGTCGACAGCAATGCCTTGTGCCAGATTGTCGGCAACGGCGCACATCTGCAGCACCACCTCGTTGTACAGCCGCTTTGCTTTGATGATCTGCTCCGGCGCCATGCCTTCGAGGGTCGCCGCGGCGGAGCCCGCGGTGTCATCGAGCGGTGCCGGTTCGGAAGCAACTTTCACCTCGCCGGGAACAGGCGGCCGATTCGGATCCGGCGGTGGATAGGTGCCTGGAACTGGCGTCGGCACCGACACCCAAGTGTGCTCAAGCCCCGGCGGCGGCGGCGGCGGTTGATCAGCGGGCCATCCAGGCGGTGGGTACTGCGGCGGCGGTGGGTACTGCGGCGGCGGCGGGTACTGCTGCGGCGGGTACTGCGGCGGCGGCGGGTACTGCGGCGGTGGCGCATACTGCGGCGGTGGTGGCGCCGGATGCTGTGGGTACTGCGGTGGGGGTTGCGCCGGGTACTGCGGCGGCGGCT
Organism: uncultured Lentisphaeria bacterium; assembly: GCA_913042885.1. Next base: position 2,430 of record CAJWLW010000208.1, read on the forward strand.
GGACGGGCGGTTCCCCCTGTGGCTGTGCCGACGGTGGCTGAGCAGGCGGCGGCTGGGCCGACGGTGGCTGAGCAGGCGGCGGCTGGGCCGACGGCACTTCGTTGGCCTCAGGCTCTTTGCCAGGCGGGTCGGCGCCCTCACCCTGCGCGTCGACGGCGGGCATCTGTGAGAAAATCGATTCGAGCCGTTCTTCGAGTTTTTTCTTTGGCTTGTCTGCCATTTGGCGGTCTGTATTTGGCAGTGATACGTACGTGCGATCCGGTATACTCTATACTTTATACTCTCTACACCATAACACCATTCTAATCAATCAATCATCCGCCGGCGTATCTCACCGGGACGGATCGGTGAGCAGCCAAGGCTAACCGATAGCCACAGGCTCCGCCGGGGCAGCGAAAGTCGCGATCTCTTCAGCCAGCAATTCGTACTGAACAGTTGAACGTGTATGCGGGGCGTACTGATTGATCGGGATCCCTTCCGCCTGCGATTCCTTGATCTTGCAATCGATACCGATATAGGTGTCAAACAAAGCGCTCTCGAAGTTGGCCTGGACCTGCGAGTAAACCAATTGGCTCATGCGCAGCCGTTTATCGTGCATCGTCACCAGCAGCCGGTACTGCAGCATGGGATTGGTGTTGCGACGCACCAGATCGACGATCGAGAGAATCTGATTGAGCCCGCCAACAGCATAGTATTCACAGGCGATCGGGATGATCACCAGATCGGCAGCAGACAAGGCATTAAGCGTCAGGACTCCAAGCGATGGCGGGCAGTCACAAAAGACAAAGTCGTACGGTGTCTCAAGACGATCGAGCTGCCGTTGCAGAAGCAATTCGAAGTTTGGCTGGTTGTGAAGCTGCTTTTCGACGACGGCCAGATCGAGTTCCGCCGGTACGACGTGCAGACGACCATCGAAATAACCGGTGTCGCGAATGACATTGTGGATATCGCAATAAGGGTCGAGGTAAAGCTGGGAATGCGACTGCTGCACGTCATTGGGGTCGATACCGAGCCCCATGGTCAAGTTCGCCTGGGCATCGCAATCAATGATCAGCACCCGACTGCCCGAGCCGGCTAGGGTGGCGCCCAGTGCCAGGCATGTCGTGGTCTTCGCCACGCCCCCTTTCTGATTGCTCACGGCTATGATCATCTTGCCTCGTCTCTGTTGCGTTGCGACACGCCGCTTCCGGCGCAGATTGCCAGCGCATGAATGCCAGCGGTGTCGCAAACCCCAGACCGGTTTGGTTGAATATATCCGCATTTCTCGTGTTTTTTAATCAAACGCAATGTTTCCAAATATTGTTAGTACATGATATATTACGTTTCGCCGCAGTTGCCAAAAGCAACGTTGAAAACGCCTATCCACTCTGCCGGATTACAGTCATAATGTGACATCACTTTAGCAGCTGAGCAGCCGTGTTTTATGTGAGAATAGTCACTGCCGTGATACGGTTCCAGCCAATGAAAGAGAAATAACCATGTCCGATCGGGCGCTGGCGGAGTTGTATCAGAAATTCGCGGCGATGCTGGATACCGGTATGGTGCCAGTACGGTGCCTGACCGTTCTCGCCGGCCAGTACACAGGCAGCACGCGCCGGGCGCTGGTGGCGATGCACGCCAATATCGATCACGGCTCCACGCTCACTGAGGCAGCCGCGGCGCAGCCGGCGATTTTCCCGCCGATGCATGTGCGACTGCTCGAGATCGGCGAACGCAGCGCCAGCACGATCACGATCATGCGGCGCCTTGCTGAGTCGCTCGAGCGGGCCCGTCAGGTGAGCACGTCATTCGTTACGCGGATGATCTATCCGCTGCTCCTGCTGCATGCCGCGATCGTGATTCCGGCGTTCATCAAATGGCTGGCCCCCGGCGGCGGCATCGGGGCAGCTGTGCGTTATCTCCTGGCCGCGCTGCTGCCGCTATACGCGATCATCTGGTTCATCTGGTTCGGCATCCGCGCCTTGCGCCGGATCGATGAGTGCCGTGTATTGATGGACACGGTAGTAGTCAATCTGCCAGTCATCGGCCGGCTCGTTGCGAACATCGCAATCGCGCAGTTCGTCCACACTCTGGAACTGCTGTACACGGCCGGCGTCGATATGCGCGAAAGCGTCTCGCTGGCAGCGGAAAGCACCGGCAACGCTTGGATCGGCAAACGGCTGCAGCTGGCCAGCCCCTACCTGGACGAAGGTGATAGCGTAGCCGTCGCGCTGGCGGCAACAGGCGTATTTTCAGCGATGATGCAGGGCATGATTTTCACCGGCGTCGAGACCGGGCATCTCGACGAGATGCTGCAGAAAGTCGGTGACCAGGCGCAGCACGACGCGGTGACCAGCATCTCCCGGCTGGCAATCATTCTGCCGATGGTGCTGTATCTGGCGGTAGTGATTGGCGTGGCAATGCTGATTTTTTCGATGTTTCGTGAGGTGATGATCCAGCCGATCCTGGACCTGCTTTAGCAAGCTGGTGCTGGTGCTTCCGCCCGAAGTGCGTCCCCCGGCAACCTCAGCACGTGTCCTGCAGTTCGCTGGCGAGGGCAACGCAGACGTCGTTGTACATGGCCTCGAGCTCACGCATCATGTCCGGGGCGCCGGCGAGAGAATTCGACAGGGCCTGGGCCTCGAGCGCCGCGCTCAGGCTCATGATACCCATGGCACCGACATTGCCGCTACAGGATTTCAGCGCGTGTGCAGCTTCGCGCAGACCGGCTGCGTTCTGACTACTTACCGCTGCATTGATTGACTCGATAAAGCCCGCAGAATCCTGCAGGTACATCGATACAACATCCCGAAATACACTCTCCGCACCTGTGCGTTCGAGCATCCGCAGGTCATTGAGAACGGACATATCGATCAGCTCGTCGCGAGTCGAAATCTCGCGGCTGACGCTGGGCGGCAGCGGCGCTTCACCCGTACGCTCCTCACCAAGCCAGTGCGTCAGCATGTAGACAAGCTCCTGCCGGGTGAAGGGTTTAGCCAGATAATCATCCATCCCGGCAGCAAGACAATTCTCGCGATCACCGCTCATCGCATTGGCAGTGACGGCGATGATCGGGACGTGGCAGCACGCGCCGTTGATCAATCTGGATTCTTCCTCGCGAATGCGGCGGGTCGCCTCGTAACCGTCCATCTCCGGCATCTGGCAGTCCATGAAAATAATGTCGAACTTCTTGCGTCGCTGCGCTTCGAGCGCCTGCAGGCCGTTGTCCACGACGGTAACCGTGCAGCCGTGCAACTCCAGCAGGGTCTTGGCGAATTCCTGATTGATGCGGTTATCCTCGACAATTAAAATCTCCGCCGCAAACTGCTCCTCGAAGGCAAAAGTTACTTCGTCCGCGACTCCCCGGTCGATATCGTCACGCAGTAGAGAGGCGCGCAGCGCAGCGCGGCCGATCGGTTTCTGCAATGACGAGCACTTGCCGACAAATTCCGCCGACAGTTCACCGGAGATCAACAGGACAGCCCGTGCACCGCTGGCAGTCAGGGCGACGAGCTGATACGGCTGCTGCTGCAACAGGCGCTGATCGATAAAGATGACGTTGAACGCCTGGCATCCGAGCATAGCAATCGCCGCATCAAGGCTGGTGGCGGGATGGTACACGGCTCCCATGCCCGTGACATAGCGTTCCAGGACACGTTGGCTGGTACGGTTGCTGTCGATGCCGAGCACCGAAATTTCGGCCAGGCCGGCATCGCGCAACAGGGCTTTTGGCGCGTGCGGCACGGGCGGGGCCTCAATTGTGAACCAGAAACAGGCGCCCTTGCCGAACTCACTGTCGACACCAATCCGGCCACCCATCATAACCACAAGCTCACGACAGATTGCCAGTCCCAGACCGCTACCGCCTTCCCGGCGAGCAGCTGATTCGTCGATTTGGGAAAACAGATTAAAAATCGCTTCATGGTCTTCAGGCGGAACGCCAATGCCCGTATCCTGTACGGCGAATCGCAGCCGCACCAACGTGTCGGACTGCTCCTCAACGACAACCTCGACGCAGATTTCACCGTTGTCGGTAAACTTCACGCTGTTGTCTATCAGGTGCGTGATAATCTGCCGCAGCCGGCCTGAGTCACCGTACACCACGGGCACATCGTTGTAGATGTCGCAGGACAGCTCCAATCCTTTGCCGTGGGCTCGCTCCGCCATGGCGCCGGCAGCTTCTTCCACCAGGTTCGCAACATCGAAGGCTTCCTTCTGCAATTCGAACTGACCAGTCTCGATCTTCGAGAAATCAAGCACATCATCAATCATCGCCAACAGCCGCCGACCGGCATTGCGCGCACCGAGGATATACTGGTGCTGCTGATTATCCAGCGATGTAGCCAGCAACAGGTCCGTCATGCCGAGCACGCCGTTCATCGGGGTGCGCAGTTCGTGGCTCATACGATTGAGGAACCGGCTCTTGGTGCGGTTCGCTGCTTCGGCATCGTGCAATGCCAGCTCAAGTTGACGCTGCGAGGCGGTAAGCTCCGTAATGTCGTGGGCAATGCACAGGATTCCAGCCGGTGTGCCGCTGGTGTCATGAATCAAGGAGGCAGTGAGCGTGACGTGGATCTGTTCGCCATCGCGCCGCACCAGGGCCGTATCGGTGCTGATGATCGAATCCGGAGCGATCAGATCGCGGATGTAGCTGGTGACGCTCGAACCTTCGGACAACACCAGGTCGAACGACTGGCCAACCAGCTCGTCGCTGCTGTATTGCAGCAGCCGGCAGGCAACATCGTTGACGGTGCGGATAGTGCCGTCGGGCTTTAACACTATCAACGCGTCTGTCATGCTGCGTACGATACTCCTGATGAAATCACGTGACATCGTTGTCTTCTGCAGATTGCGTCCCATTTCCCGGAAAGCATCCATGAACTCGCCGATTTCGTCGAGGTGGCCAGAGGAAGTCTCGAGATCGTAATCGCCGCGGCCAACCTGGTGGACGCACCGGCGCAGCTCGCGGATGGGCCGGATCAGGCGATGCCCAACGGCAACTGTAATCGCGACGCCCACCAGCGCCCACAGCAGTATGGTGACAGCCAACGCCAACAATGAGTGGGACAGGCCGCTCTTGCCGATGTCGTACAGTTCACTGTTCAGGCGGGCCCGGGCGTTGTTGATATGCGTCTGCGCCAACGCCATACGCAGTGCACCTTTGACCTGACCTTCATGAAAGATCGGACGAGTCAGCGTAAGGCGATCGGCATTGGTTTCGGTGATGCCCTGGCCAGCGGCCAACAACGTGACCATATCGATCGCCTGGCCGCCTGCCGACACCTGGTCGTCGGCCCTCAGCAACCCGCCGTCAGCGCTGAAAACCTGCAGCTCGACGATGCTCCGGTTCCCGCGGGCAGTGGCAATAATTTCCCGCACCTTGTCGACATCGCCGCTGGCAAGAGGGCCGGCAATGGTTCCCGCCAGCAAATGGATCGTCGTGTTGGCCTGGCGCTTCATCTGCACCTGCAACTCTTCGGTCAACGTATGGATTCCCGAGTCTGTAAGCTGGCGGTTGCCATCGCGCCCTACAAAGTAGAGTGTTGCGGCCAGTGACAGCAGCAAAAACAGGACCAGCGAGACGATGGCCAGGATATAGCGGCTCTGAATGTGAAATTTCATTACGTAATCGTTTAAAAATAAGCGAGTTATGGATTATTATTCAGGTTATTCCAAGACCGGTGGACAGGCTTCAAAAAAAGGCATAAGTCGATGATATTGCAGAATCTGTGCCAATCCGGTTCAGAGCTGTGGCAAACGGTCCCACAAAGCCCCCCGCACAAGGCTCCGGCCACGCTGGATAGCTGTCCAGAAAGCGCTGGAACAACAGGCTTTATCCACTACACGACATTGAATGGATGGACGGATAAAATATAAATAATCTTGCTTATACGGTCATTCGGCCGGTGTCAGATCCCGTATCGAATGAAATCATCGGGCAATAATGATCGAATCGAAAAAAAAGAGCCCCGCAACAAGTGCGGGGCAGGAAATGGAAGGGCAGGAGGAGCTTACTCTGCAACAGAGTAAAATTAAGATCTTGCGATCCCATTGTATGATAGGTCCAGAGTGTCTCTCCCGCCCTTGCACGGAACTAACGTAGCGGCAAATCA
>CAJWLW010000209.1 GCA_913042885.1 uncultured Lentisphaeria bacterium
CGCAACGACTACATCATCGCCCTGGAGCAGCACACCATCAACGAGACGCCGTTGGCACCGGTGTATGTGAGATCATACATCAAAAGCCTGTGCCGCCACTACGATATCCGGGCGGAAACGATGTTGGCCGAGTACACCTCAGCACTGCCCGAGAGTAAAACGTCCCACGCCGGGCTCGAGAAAATCGACGGGAACCCGCCGGCAACAAACGGGGAGGAGCGGTTTTCCATAGCGGTGAAGTGGTCGATGGTTGCGATCTTCGCACTGATTGCGGTGCTGACGATCTCATTCTTCGTAATCGACCGCAACCTCGACATCGCCACGGCACCGCCGGAATCAACGCTGCAACCGCTGCAGGAGAAAGATCTCGGCCGCTTCATGCCGCCCAGTGAACTGCTGTTGCGCAAGCTTGAGGTCCCGGAGAACTAAGCGTCAGGGGCTAAGAACCTGTCACTGCGATATTCTGTCCCGTTACCTTACGAGCCCGTGTAGATTCACACTACATGAGGGATAAAAGACATCAACTATTCACGCTGATTGAATTGCTAGTAGTGATCGCGATCATCGCGTCGATGCTGCTGCCGGCCCTGGGCAAAGCCAAGGAGCAGGCGTACCTCGTGGTCTGCATCGGTAATCTCAAGCAGTGGCACGTATGCGGCATGAACTATGTCGACGACAACGATGATTTTTTTCCGGCCATTTATGATGACGAGTATAATGCCACCGGCCACGCAGACCATTGGGCCGGCAACAGAGCACCCGCTTATGCCGGTAGTGGCGGCGCGCCACACCTGGATGCGGATGGCAAGACGAAGTTTATCTCCCAGTGGCGCCCGGTGACCAAGCGGCCACTCAACGAATACGCCGGCTTTCACACAGACGGCGTCGAGATGAAGATGGCCCAATGCCCTAGCCACGGTGATCTGCCCAATGATAGCACGACACCGGGATGGAACGAGTACTATGAGCAGGGAAACGAGTATATCGCCGCGGCGGGTAACTTCGGGCCTTGGACTATGAGCGGTGGCGATGGTGATGATGGGTTAATAGGAAACGAGTCGAATCTAATTAACCATATATCCAACACAGCTACTTTTGTCTTTCTGTCCGAAGGGCAAGCCGCTTATACTTCGCGCACCGGGGCCACGCTTTCCAACCACAAGAAAGGGACGTGGTGGTACGAGGTCGTTTTCATGGACGGCCACGTCAACGGATTCGATTTCTGGTGTGGTCGCGCCCTGAGGTTCGACCTGGATACTGTCGACTTCACGAATACTCCGTCTGGGACTGCCTCGGTCGCCGTTATAGGTTGCCCATAGTCTGGAATGGCACGGACTTAAGGGCTTAGAGGTGCGATCTTCCTGCGCCAAGGGCGCTTCATATAGTAGCCCGGGGTTGCCCGCACATTACTGCTCCGGTGCCGCCTCGATATCCTGCAGCTTCGCGAACAACTCGGCGTGCTGAGGGTCATTCTCGTATGCGCGCAGGACCAGAGGATAGCGGCTCGATAATTCCTTATACGTCATCATCGCTTTCTCAAGAGCGTTATCGCCGAGCAGCATCTCGATGGTGAAAAGCATCGACAGTGGCGTGTAGACCGGGTCGTCGCAGCGGAACCACACAAAACACGCATGGCTCATCGCAGGCCGAAGCTTGCCTCGCTTGTAATACAACCGGGCAATGGCCAGATAGGCAATCGTGTTGGCCCGCAGATTCTGGATCTTCATGTCGATCGCGTCCTTGAGCACGATGAACGCCTCGTCTTCCCGTCCGAGCTGCCGCAGGGTCTCGCCGAGATAGGCAATAGCGATAGCGTGAAAATTCGATGTTTTGTCGGTTCGATCGCGGATGAGCTTGAACTGGTCGTAGGCGCGGTCCCACTGTTGGCGCTGGAACGCCAGCTTACCCAGCCCCAGCGAACCGGCAAGTCGATGGCCGGAGTCATCGCTCTGGGCTAAAAGCGTGTAAGCTGTCTCGGCAGAGGCGAAGTTATTGAGCTCCATGTAACGCCGGCCGATCTGCGCCAGCAACTCGGGCACGAAATCACCAGCCAGTTCCTCCGACTGCAGCAGGTCCGCGAAAATAGCCAGCGCCTCATCTTCTTGATCCGTCTCCCACAGGGCGTAGCCGAGAAAGAGTCTGGCAAGATTGCGCTCGTCGAATGTCGGGACACGGACGCACACCCGGAAGTCACGAATCGCATCGTTGGTGCGCCCCTGCCGGTAATATTCGCTGCCACGGCGATAACGGGCGCGCGGCACGAACTCGTGCTCAGGATACTTCTCGAGAAAGCGATCGAGAATTTTTATCGCTTCTTTGGGTGCGCTAATCTGTATTTTTAATTCGGCCATGTGCAGCAAGACTTCCGGTGCTTTCTCATGGCCTTCAAAGGTTTCGTACAACAGGCTCAGATCCTTGAAGGCCTGGGCATAATTCTCAGCATGAATCTCGCATTCTGCGGCAGTATAGAGCGCCTCGAAATGCCGTTTCGAGGCAGGGATCTTCATAACCCGCCGGTAGGTCGCCGCGGCTTTCTTCAGTTCACGCGAGCGGATATAGATGTCCGCCAAAATCATCACCGCATCCTCCTGGTACTGCCACTTACCCCAAAACCGTTCGAGCGCCGTCTCGAAAGCAGTGGCGGCCTCTTTGAGCTGGTCGAGCTCGACGTGGCTCTGGCCCATGAAATAAAAGGCGTTGGCGGCCTGCTCGTGGTGCGGGTAATCATTGACGAAACTGCGGGCACGCTCGATGCATGGCCCGTGGCGGCCAAGGTGGTATAGGCACTCAACGGCATCGAACTCGGCGAATTCGTAATATTCCGATTTGCCGAACGCCGCCAGCCGGTCGTAGAATGCCAGTGCCGGTTCATATCTCTTGAGATGTTTGCAACTAACGCCCTGTAGGTAGAGGGCGTCCGGCCCTTGCTGTTTGGCACCCTGGAAGAGGTCGATGATTTCCTGAGACCGCTCGCCGAGACGCAGCAATGTCCAGCCGAGGTTGATGCGGGCCTGATCGGTAAAGTCGCCGTCGGGATACTCGTCAATCAGGGTTCGGTAACGCTTCACAGCCTTTTCATCGGCCTTCTGCAAGGTCGCCAGCGAGGCCAGACGGAACAGCACTTCCTGACGCAGCTCCAGCGGTGTGTCGGCAAAGTCTGACAGCTCCTTGAAAAGTTTCTCGGCCGCGTCGATCTCGCCGAGGTGCCGGTGGATGTAAGCGAGTGACAACCGCGCGTAGATACGAAAGCGCGGGTCGTCGCCCAGCGGCAGGTTCGCCACTTTTCTGAATTCCCGTTTCGCCGCATCCATGTTGCCAGTCTTGTTGTAGACGACGCCGGCGTGGTAGTGGAGCGCTTCACGGACAGGCGGTGCCATGTCCTCAGGTTTGGCCTCCTGCAACAGCTTGAGGGCGCCTTCCGGATCGTCCATCTCGAGGCGCAGGTTCATCACGTTGACGATGGCCTGGTGGCTGAGTTTGTGGCTGGGAAAATGGTGGCGCAGCTGGTTGTATACGGTCAGTGCCTGGTCGATCTCCTTCTCGTAACGCAGGGATTCCGCCCAGTTGAAATAGGCTCGCGGCAGGCCCTCGAACTTGGGATACTTCTTGATCAGCTCGAGGTATTCGCGCGCCGCCATCTCGTACCAGCCGCGGCGGAACATGCCGTCAGCGATACTGGCTTTGTTCTCGGCCTGGATGCGCCAGGACTCGTCGTCGGTCGTGTCGGGTTCGACAGCCTCCGGCGGTGGATCATCCGGCTCGGGTTCCTGGGCCTGCATAGCGGGCGCTAGCAGACAACAGATGGCGGCCAGGCAAAAAATCAGTTGCTGACGCGCGGCTCGGACAATCTCTGCGATAACTTGCAACATGCTTGCTGCCTGCGGTCCGGTCCGGAATATTCTACGGCTGGTTCTCTTCGGGCAAGGTCGCGAACGAGACGTTCCAGATGTCGACTTTTCGGCAGATGTCGAGCAACCCTATCACCTTTTCGTGGTGCGTTTTGCGGTCGGCACGGATGATCACCGGCGGGCTCTTGTGCTCCTCACCGATAATCTTCAGCAGACCTTCAATGCGCAGTAGCGACATCTCGATCGAGTTGACGAAGTACCGACCTTCGCCATCAACGTTGATCATGATCTCGTTGGGTTGACGAATTGACTGAGCGCCAGTCTGGGATGTCGGCACTTCGATACCGACTTTCGTTTCCCATTCCGCAAAGATCGAAGAGACCATGAAGAAAATCAAAAGCAGAAAAACAACGTCGATCATCGGCGCCATCTGGAAGCCGACTTCACGTTCCTGGAAGCTCTTGCGAAAGTTCATTCGTCGGCCTCCTTCGCCTGATTCTTGGCAGCATCGGCCATGCGCTTGGGATGGAAAAACATGTGCTGCAGAACCAAATTGCACGAGGCCTCCAGGCGCGACACTACGCGCGTCACCCGGCCGCGGAAATAGGAGAACAGGATCATCGCCACAATGCCCACAATGAGACCGCCGGCAGTTGTCAGCAGAGCCTGCTGCACACCGTTTGCCAAGCCAATGGGTTGCACCAAACCGAAATCTTCCTTGAGGCCTCGGAAGGCCTTGATCATACCCAGGACGGTACCGAAAAGACCGACCATCGGCGCGATGACGGCAATGTCCATGAGGTACTGGACACGCTGCCACAGCAGGCCTGCCTGGCGGCCGCCGGCGTCTTCCACGGCGTCGCGGGTCGCGGCGTAATCCACTTCGGGATGCTCCGACATGAGGCGCGCCGCCGGTCCAAGTATGGCAGCGCCCGGACTCTTGCTGCGGCGGCAGATCTCATACAACGCCTCGGCATCGCCCTCGGTGGCGGCCTCTTCGGCATTGAACAGAAAGCGCCGCGGAACGATCACATTGAAACGCAGCGACAGCAGATAGTAAAACACCATTATCGTCGTCAGCACGGACATGCCGATGAGTATGTACATTGTCCAGCCGCCGTCAATGATGATCTGAGTGAACGGTACGGTGCCGAGATCAGGTAAGGCAGGCGAGCCGTCGGACGGCGGTGTGCTTTGGGCGAGCAGGAGGAGGAAAGACATCTATTATCTCCTGTCAGGAGCGTTCGCGGGCTGGGCTGGATAAATGCAGTCAACAAACTGCGAGAGACCAGCACTGCACGAGGTAAATCTTTTCCTTCTTACTTACGGAAGGATTTACGCCGTGCAGCACTGGTGCCGATTAAGACCGGCCAATATACGTCCGGTTCCAATCTAATGCTATAGGTGCATTTTTGTGGTACGACGTGTTCCTGCCCGTGATCGCGAAAATGACAGTCCCGATAGAAGGCCCCCTGCCAAAAATACCACGACGCCTCGACGCTCGTGATATCGGACCGTTCAACGCCGATAGAAGCTTCTTCTGTCCTCAATTTTCGTGATCGCGGCTCGCAGAGGCGGCGCCCGCCGGACCGCTTTTCAGCGGTTGCTTTAGTGCCGCCTGATTTCACAGTCGGATCGCGAAGCCCGCGACCTGCACTGCAGCGTCCAGTTGTGCTCGCTCCAGGTCAGCGCCGAAGACCTCCACAGCGCCGGTTTCGATGTCGGCGCGAATGCCTCGGACGCCCTCTACAGCAGACATCGCAGCCTCCAGTTTGCGGACACATCCCTGGCAGACCATGCCGTCGACCAGCAGGTGGACACCAGACTTCTCGCGCTGGCGCCTTAGCCAGCGACGTGTGTCGCCAACGGCGAACCACAACAGCAGCGCGCTCAGCGAGCACGCAGCAATAGCAGCAATCCAGCCGCCGTCGGCATGCGCATACACCCCTGATACCACCGTCACCGGGACAAGAAAAGCAAAAACATACCCGAGTCCGACACTGCCGACGATGATCACCGCAAGATAAACACCGAGAACACGGGCACCGAAACCGCGATAGACCGCGCCGATCGTGGCAATATTCGTTGCCGGCCCGGCCATCAGAAACACCAGTGCCGCACCCGCTGGGAATCCGGCGTGCACCAGCGCTGCGGCGATCGGTACGGAGCTCGTGGCGCAGACATACAACGGCAGCGAAATCAACAAGGCCAACATCAGCGCCGGAAATAACGACCCGACTGCGGAGCCCGTAAAATAATCGGCCGGCACCAGGGTCGTGATCAATGCCGAAACCAGGACACCAAAAACGATCCAGCGCCACACCATATACAGCAGATCGCCGATGCCATAGTCCAGGATTCGCCGCAATTTAGATTTGCGCGCCGCTGCCGCTGCCGCTGCCGCCGCCGCCGCCGCCGGTACCGGTGCGGGCGGCGGGATCGATTTCGTCACCAGATCGGCGAGCTGCCCACCCACCAAGCCGGTCACGAAGGCACTGACGACTTTGAAGACGGCGAACGGCCAGCCGAGGAACGAGGCGCTCACCAGGATCGAGTCGACGCCGGTCTGCGGCGTGCTGATCATAAAACCGAGGGCAGCCCCCCGGCTGGCGCCCTCGCGCCGGATGCCCAGTGCTGCAGGAATAACGCTGCACGAGCAAAGCGGCATCGGCACGCCGAGTATGACCGCTTTGACGACACTGCCTGTCGACGCACTCCCAAGATGACGTCGGATCAAGTCCGGCGGCAAAAACACATGCAGCAACCCCGCTACCAGCGTGCCCAGCAACAGCCACGGCGCCAGCGACAGCATGACATCCCAGACGTTGTGCAGATAGGTCACGTCTTGATATGGTAACCGCGATGGAACAACACGCAGCAAGCTAAAAATGGGATGATCGCGGCAAACAGGACGGTGACGACCGCCACCGGCAGGGAAATATCGCTGATCCCGAGAAAGGCGTATCGCAGACCGTTGACGAAATACAGAATCGGATTGGCCATAGCAATCTTCTGCCAAAAGGCGGGCAGCATGCCCACCGAGAAGAAGACGCCGCCAAGATACGTGAGCGGCGTCAGCACATACGTCTGAAACAAGGACAGTCGGTCAAAATCCTCGGCCCACAATCCCGACAAAAATCCGAAGCTTGCGAAGGCGAGCGACACGACGACAATGAAAAACAGCGCTGTCGGCAGATGCAGAATCTGCACACCGGTCATCACGACGGCAACGGCAGAAACGATGATACCGGTACAGATACCGCGGGCAACCCCCCCCAGGATGATGCCGAGCACGATCTCGAACGACGACATAGACGACACCAGCAGTTCCTGGATGTTGCCATGGAACCGGGCGATGTACAAGGACGACGAGGTATTCTGATAGGCGCCGCTGATGACGCCCATCATCACCAGGCCGGGTACCAGGAACTCCATGTAACTGACATTTTGCACCTCGGTGATGCGCGAGCCCAGGGAATACCCGAAAATCAGGATGTACAGCACCGTCGTGATCAGCGGCGGAATCAGCGTCTGAGTCCAAATCCGCAGAAACCGGTGGCACTCGCGCATCACGAGTGTCTTGAAGCCGACAAAGTTGCCACGCGTCAGTTTCGGGGCGTAAATGTGTTCGTCACTGCTGTTCATTGTTTGGTGAGGCTTACGAAGACTTGCTCCAGCTGGTTGCCGGCTGGCCTAATATTGTCGATGCGTACACCGGCAGCAATCAGGCGTTCGAGGATGCTGTGGTAAGGCGTCTGCCGCCGATCGAAGGTCACGGTGAGTTCGTTGCTGCCCTCGGCCGCCTCGATCTGTAACTCCCCGGAATTCTCGAGCGTACCGCTGGTGAGCGGCGCAGTCAGGGTGATATGCACCGCTTCTGTAGTCAGCCGCGCCACCAGGTTGCGGGTCGTGTCGACGGCGACAATAGAACCTTCGTTGATGATGGCGATACGGTCGCAGAGAGCCTCAGCTTCTTCGATGTAATGCGTCGTCAGCAGGATGGTCGTGCCCTCGGCGTTGAGCCGGCGGATATACTGCCAAAGCGAACGGCGCAGATCGACATCGACGCCGGCAGTGGGTTCGTCGAGGATCAGAATCTTCGGTCGGTGCATCAGGGCGCGGGTGATAATCGCGCGGCGCTTCATGCCGCCGGACAGATTGCGTAACTGGGTGTCGGCCTTGTCAATCAGGTCGAACTCGGCAAGCAGCTCGTCGGCGCGGGCTTCGCAGGTACGCCTGGACAGGCCGAAAAAACCGCCCTGGAAGACCAGCATGTGCCTGAGGCGAACAAAGACGTCGAAGTTGAATTCCTGCGGCACCAGACCGACGATGCGCCTGCAGTCGCGGTAGTCGGTGACGATGTCGCGCCCGAATACGGTAACATCGCCGCCAGTCTTGTTGCACAGGCCGGCAAGGATATTGATAGTGGTCGTCTTGCCCGCGCCGTTGGGCCCGAGCAGACCATAGAAGTCGCCGGGCTGAATCTCGAGGGAGATGCCATCGAGCGCCGTGACGTCCGGGTAATGCTTGTCGAGCTTGCTGATTTGTACGGCGGGCGTCATGGCAGGCGTGCGGTGTTTAGGTGCAAAACAGAAACATACGACCGCGCACCGCCGCCTGCAATAATAGTTCCACGATGTCTCCGCGCGCGG
>CAJWLW010000210.1 GCA_913042885.1 uncultured Lentisphaeria bacterium
AACACGTAGCGATCCGGCAGGATCTTGACCTCCAGCAGGACAGGCGGTGGCTGACCGGGGACGGTGGAGGGCGAAGGCAGGTTGACGGTCATGTGCGCTTCGAGCGGCTCGATCTTGAAGGTCAGGATGAAGTAGACGAGCAACAGGAAGACGATGTCGATCATGGCCGCCATCGGAACTTCCATACGATCTTCTTTCTTTTCTTTCCTGCGATGTGCCATGGGTCAATTCTCGGCGGATGCAGCCAGACGGATGCGGGTCATGCCGGACTCTCCAACGGCGGCCATCACCAGGTCGACCTCTCGATAGGTCATTCCGCCGTCGGCCCGGATGACGATTGGCGTCTCTTTATTTTTCAACTTGCGCAGCATGACCTTGAGATTGTGCAGATTCAGGCGCTGCATGCCGACGGTGATTGAGGGACCCGAGCGGACATTGATGATAACCTTGGAGCCTTCCAGGTCTGACGGGTCGGTATAATGGGACTTGGCGAGCTGGAGGTCACGATCAATCGCCTCCTTCTGGATCGTCGAGGTGACGACGAAAAAGATGATCAGCAGAAACACGATATCGATCATCGAAGTGATCGGTGTTTCAATTTCCACGTCATTGGCTTTGCGCATGGTTATTCGTAGGTCTCTTCTTCGTCTTCGTCTTCGACTTCGGCGTTACGCAGGATTTTTATGAGGTCCAGCACCGTTGCCTCGGTCTCGAGCAGGAACTTGGTGGCCAGGTTCTTGAAAATGGTAAAGCCGAGCAGGGCGGGCACGGAGATCAGCAGGCCCGCGACGGTGGTCCACAGGGCGCCGGAAATGGCCAGCGCCAGCAACTGATCCTTCATCGCACCGGCGTCGGCGAGGCTGCCGAAGGCGCGCACCATTCCGGTCACCGTACCAAGCAGTCCGAGCATCGGGGCGATCTGTCCGCACAGGTTCAGATAGTTGATGCGCTGCAGGATTTTCTCACTTTCCATATCGCGGGCGGCAGCCACGGCATCCTGGACAACGTCGAAACCGTCGGTGATGTTGGAGTACCCAGCCATCAGGATATTGGACAGCGGGCCGGGGTTCTGTTCGCAGATGGCGACGGCATTGCCGAGGTCGCCTTCGTCGAGCGCGGCGCGCACGCCCTCCACAACATGAACGGGCAATATCTTGTCGCGCTTGGTCTGCAGGATGCCGTCGACGATGAGCGCGATCATGGCGAAAGACGAACTGAAGATGAGCAACCAGATCAGGACCGAGATAGGGCCGCTGAGGAAGACAATATCGACGAATCCCGGCTGTTTGATCTTGTTACTCGGATCGTCACTGCGTTTCTGGACTTCCCCTGTGGCGTTATCCCCGCCGGCGTCGGCGGCCTGGACATCGATTGCAGTGAGACTGGCGAAAAGCAGCAATGTTGCAAGAACAGTGAGGATCACTCGATACATGATTACGGGATCTCCAGATTGGTTTGCCGACGATACACGACCGCTCGGTGTGGGGCTGGGATTGGGATCTGATTTATGAACTGCTATCCGGGCTGATGTGGCTCCAGACAACTGTGTGGGGTTAGTGTAAAACCACCACCGGGAATTACAACAAATCTCGCGGCCTGTGTTGGGAAAATCGATCAGTTGAAACGGCGTCGCATATCCTTGTCAAGGTCGTCGGCGCGGTTGTCTTTCATTTCACGCAGCAGGGCGATGACTTCCTTGTAGGCTTCGCGGGTATTGGGATCGTTGGGGTAGAGCATGATGGTCTTCAGGTAACTGAGGACGGCCATGTCTTTCTTGCCCTTGGCGGTCAGAACTTTGCCGCGTGTGTTGAAGACGAAGGTCGAGTCTTCCTGGCTCTTCGGCTTCATCTTTCTGAGCACTTTCTCTGCCTCATCGATCTTTTCCTGTCGGAGATATACCTCCACCAGCGATTTGCCGAGTTGGTTTCTGGTTTTGGAATTGGCGGGGAATTTGAAGCCTTCCTTGAAGGCGGCTTCGGCTTGGGCGACGGCGTTTTTCTTGAGGTGGCAAAGACCACGCAGATTGCAGATGTGAGCGCCCCAGCCGATCCACTTGTACTCTTTGAAAGAGGCATCGAGCTTGGTGAGGGCGCGATCATATTGCTTGCGAGAGACGAGATCCTCAGCATCCATGACAGCGGCGGGCTTCGGGGAGACTGCCGCTCTGATGCGGGTGCGGCTGAACGTCTGCTTGCCGCCCCGGTCGTTGTGCACGGAGACCCGCCCGTCGCTGGTAGCGCTCAATTTCGTGCCATACTCTTTGCTGCCGTCGCGCAGGATGACGTAGTAATCCGTCTGCCGCTGCGCCTGTACGGCGATCGATCCGCCGAGCAGCAGGACCAATACGATTATCGTTTGTTTCATGTCTGATTCCTCGGTTGGGTTAAAAGCGTTTCGGCGGCAGTGAATTGAATGCCTTGCGGTAGCGGCCGTCGTGGAATTTCGCCAGGTACTCGCGCTTGTACCCGATGGCGCGTTCCTGGTCGCCGAGGCTGGCCAAGGCGCGTGCCACCTCGATATAGGCATCCTCGACCGACGGCCTGATCCTGGGGCTGTCGGCATCGGCGAACTGAATGACCTGCATGAATCGGGCGACTGATCTGCGGACGGTCTCCTCATTATCGCCGCCGGCCATCGAGATGCCGGCACCCACGAGGCTGGCGTAGTACTGGCCCGGATAGCGGTCGCGGTTGATTTCCGACAGCAGTTTGTCAAAACTGGCGCTGGATTCTTCGAGGCGCCCGGCATGACGAAAGGCGATGCCGCGGCCGTGCAGGATCTCGAAGTAGTAGGCGCTTTCCTTGCCGCCGCTTTCCTTGGCAGCCTGACTTTCGCGCATCATGCGTTCGAACAGTTCAATGGCTTCCTCGAATTGCTCCGTCGCCAGCAGACAGGTGGCCACTCTGAACATGGCGCGATTGCGGTGTTTGAGGGCACGATCCCGGTCAGGATGTTCGGGATTTTCGGCGCGCGCGACGATCTCGTGATTAGCGGCGAGGATGATTTCGGGGGTCAGCCCCGGCCGCGCCGGGTCGCCGTCGATATACATACGGGAGCCGACATAGACCAGGTTGGCCAGCGGATAGCTGGGCAGGCGGTCGAGCATCTTGCTGAAGGTCTCTGATGCTTTCGGGTAGTTGTTGTTTTCGATGTAGACCCGGCCGAGCGTGAACCTGGCCTGAACAGCGGCGTTGGATTTCGGATATTCCGCGTTCAGGCGGATCAGCCAGGTTTCGGCATTGGTGAAGTCCTTCTGTTCGACATGGAGCGAAGCGATCTTGGCCAAGTTCGCCGGGGTTTGTCCGGAATCGGGGTAGCGGTTGACGAAGTCGATGAACTCACGGGTAGCGCGGGCTTTGTATGCATCGAACTGCGCTTGCAACTCTTCGATGCGGGCAGCGATCGCTGCGGCGGTGAGGGGTTTGTCGACAACGGCTTCAACCTGATCTCCGCCGTCGTCACCGCCTTCACCTTCCGCCGCATCACCCCCTTCGCCGTCGTCGCTTGCCCCTTCGTCGACTTGCCCGTCCTCCGGCAGTTCACTGGGCGCCGTGAGCAGTTTCTGGTTCAACGCGATAATTTCCTTCCTGATTTTCTGAGCTTTGATGTCGTAGCACCAGGCAACGAAGCCGATGGCGTTTTCACGGTAGGTGCCGAGGTGTTCGGTCCGGTGATAGGCGGTGCCGGGTTTGGTCCACGCGAGGAATCCCTCAAAGTGTTCCATCGCGTCATCGATTTTGTCGAGCAACATGAGGCGACGTGCAGCGAGAAATTTCGATTCGTATTTCTCCCGGACAGGTTCCTGCTGGACTTCACAGTACCGCAGGAAATAGGTGTAGGCGTTTTCGCTGTCGTCGTCGATATGGTAGATCCAGCCGAGCCGGTACAGGGCTTTGATCCCCTCCTTGGTGCCGCCGTATTCCTCCGTCAACACTTCGTAGAGCGGCACTGCGGCGAGGTATTCTTTGCGCATCTTGAGCACGTGCGCCCTGATTTCTTCGGGCGCTTTTCCGGACTGGACGAGGATTTTCTTTTCTTTGGACAACCGACTGCCGCGGGCGTACTGCGACTCGGCGGTAGTGTTGGCTGCGGTGGGGGCTTTGGGATGATCCGGCGCCAGTTTGACGAACCGTCCCATGAGCAAAGCAGAATAGCCGTTATAGCGATCGGACAGGGCAAGGTTGGCTTGGCGGAATTCGTTGCTCCTGACGCGCAGGATGGTGGCGACATTGAACAGCGCGTCCCAGGTGTACCTGTTCTTGGGATAGCGTTCCGCCATGAAGTCGGCGCAAGCGGCGGCTTCGAGGTAGTGATCGGTCTTGTAGTAACAGATGGCGGCAAAGAGAAATGCCTCAGCTGCCTGGCGGCTGCGGAGGCTGAGCCGGGCGCCCTCGAGATAATGTGGCAGGGCACGGCTGTATTGCTGCAATCTGTACTCGGCATGTCCGGCGGCGATTTTTACCGCCTGTTCGTTGGTCGGCGGAAACTTGGCGTTGAGTTTGTCGTGATTGACACCGAACTTGTCGACCAGGATATCCTTTACCAACAGCACCTTCTGTGATGCCTTGTCATAGATCGGGGCACATTTGTAGCGCTTGGCGCACTTGTAGTATTGCTGAAGGGCCCTCAGCAGATGGCGTTGGGCGTCGCCCTTGTTACCGCTGTCGCGGGCGGTGCGTCCTTTCGCCATAAGTGCTTCGCCCAGATAATAGTAGGCTGGGGCCAAGGGTGAGCCGCAGATGTTGCCGTATTGTTTTTTGAGAGCTTTTTCAATGTTGTCCAGATCGCCGGCGACACCGTTGAGGGTTTTAATCGCTTTGTCCGGTTGATTGAGCAGTACGCAGGCATGGCCGAACTCGGTATAGACGAGGGCGGTGATCAGGTCGGGCTCGTGCCACATCATGCCCTCGATCGTTTTGAGCGCTGCGTTGACATCTGCCTCGTACTGAGACGAGGGTCGTTTCTTGTCCACCAGAATATCGACGGCGGCCAGCTTGGCCTGCAGTCCCAGAAACTCTGCCATGCGATCATCAAAGCCGGATTTTGGCAGGTATTTGGGGATGAGCTTGATGATCTCTTCGGCCTTGGCCGGCTGGTTGAGGCGCTTGAGCGCCTCGGCGTAGCGTATCATGGCGTTGGTGAATTCGTCGCTATGCTTGGTGTTTTTCAGTGGCGGCGGGCCCAGGGACGCGAGGTAGGCGGCAAAACCTGCTGCCTTGTCCTCGGGCTTGGAGGCCACGAGAGCCCGCGCCAGGCAGGCGCCGGAATAATGGGCGCTGCTGCTGGGAACCTTTTTCAGGTACTCCACGGCTTTGCTGCGTTTTCCGCGGGCGCCGTAGTAGCGGCCGTAAAGGATGTTGATCTGGTCCTGTTCGCTCTTGAAATTGCTCGAGACGAAATTGAGCTGGCGCTCGGCAAAGTCGTACATCCGCTTTTCGATCAGCTTCCTGGCAAACAGCGCCTCAGTATCGAAGTCATCGACATATTGCGCGGAAGCAATGGCGACTGCGGCAAGCAGCGCAACGGGAAGAAGGCGTTGAACAGGGAAGTTGATGGAACCCATAAGCCTGTTGGTGTTTCAATTACAGCGCCAATATGTACACCTGCGTCCCCGCATCGTCAAGCGGTAAAACCGCGGAGTACCGGTCCCGCAAGTCTATGCAGGACAAGATAATATAACACCTTTTATGATGACTTTGCAGCCGTGTCGAGAATACCGGAAAAAATCGATTGCCCCCGGCTGCTTCCGCTACTGCGGCTGTGAACGCAGCTGACGCGTCAGAATGCTGACGTTTGTGCGCAGGTTCACGTCGTCGCCCATTTTGCGTTCGATGGTATCGACGGCGTGAAGGATCGTTGCATGGTTCCGGTTGAAGGCGTCACCGATCGTCGGCAGCGAGTTGTCCGTCAGTTTCCGCGACAGGTACATCGCTATCATGCGCGGTGTCGCGATATTCCGCGGCCGTTTCTTGCCGAGGATATCGGTGACACGCAGATCGTAGCAGTCGGCAACACAGCGCTGAATGCGGTCGATGGAAAGTCTGGGAGACTCGTTTTCGAATTTGTCGACGAGCAGTTCTTCGGCCTTTTCGGCGGTCATTTCGCTGTCGAACAGTGTGATGTTCATGATCAGTTTGGTGAGCGCGCCTTCGAGGCTGCGGATATTCGACGGGATACGACTGGCGATGAGGTTGAGCACATCGTCGGAGAGTTTGACGCTTTGGCTTTCTTGTTTTTTCTTGAGAATCGCGAGACGGGTTTCGACGTCGGGCAGGAGAATTTCAGACGACAGCCCGCAGTCGAAGCGTGAGACCAACCGTTGCTCGAGACCGCTGATGTCCTTGGGCGTACGATCGGAGGCGAGGACAATCTGCTTATGGGCGTTGTGCAGCGTATTGAACGTGTGGAAAAATTCTTCCGACGATCCAATCTTGCCCTTGAAGAACTGGACGTCATCGATGAGCAAGATGTCGAGGCTGCGGATATGGCGTCGGAATTCACGCACGGTCTGCGACTGCAATGCCTCGACGTAGCTGTTGACGAATTCCTCACTGGTGAGGAATTCGATGCGGGTGCGCGGGTTGGCGTTCGTCAACTCGTTGGCGATGGCCTGCAGCAGGTGCGTCTTGCCGAGGCCGGAGCCGCCATAGATGAACAGCGGGTTGTAAGCGTGACCGGGATTTTCGGATACCGCCTTGGCG
Source organism: uncultured Lentisphaeria bacterium (assembly GCA_913042885.1). The sequence continues at coordinate 6,702 of CAJWLW010000210.1, forward strand.
GCGGCATAAGCGACCCGGTTGCTGTTGCCGACGACGAATGTGTCGAAGGTAAAATCCGGCCGACACCGTTCCTGTTGGCGCCGGACGCGGTCGGTAGCCATGGTTTTGGCGAGCATTTCGGCTGCTCTTGTCTCGCCGGTATTCGTTGGAGCCTGACCGGGATTGGTCGGTCCGTGGCCGCCTTCGAATGCGATGTTGACCTTGCCGCCGACGACATCCTGCAGGACCTCACTGATGATCCCCCGGTAGTTGGATTCCAGCCATAGAGCGGCAAAGTCGTTGAGCACCCCCAGTGTCAGCGTGCTCGAATCGGCGTTGAAACTTACCGGAACGAGGCCCGTCAGATAACGTTCGAAACTGTCGCGATCAAGTAATATCTGCAGCTTTTCGCTGGCAACTCCCCAAATCTCCGTACAATTCACCGGCGTTCCACCTCGGCTAAGGTAGTCCTGGTCAGGTGCAGGGAACTGTGCGACAAGTCTGTGGCGGGTCGGCTGGCTGGCTGAAATTTGGAAAGCTATTTAGTCAGCAGAGGCTACCACGTGTGGCTGTGTCGTCACAGCGTCCGCTCGATCAGAAAGAAGTTAATGGTTCAGCAACGTGTTCGTAACGGTGTGTGCATCCTTGAACCAGGAATGCTATCTACCTTTCCCCAAATCACTGCTTGTCGAAATCGTGTCATGTCGATTCAATTCACACGACACCAGACGGTGGACAGGAAATGGGTTTTTCGGTGTGACCCGAGGTATTCAACAAAATCCAAGAGGTTCAATCACACAACTAACAAAGTCCAATCTAAGTAATGCAACGAAACCTATCAAGCGGAGTTTTCGAATCGAACTGCTGTGCGTAACGTAAGTGGCGATACTGGTGAATTATAAATATTTTTTTAGAGTTTTGGCAACGACACTTTCCGAGCCCTTGCGTGACGAAGAAACGGCGGAAAAACCGTCGAGGTGCCGCAGTTTTCGCCGCGGCAATTGCCGCACTGCCGCGGCGCAATTGTCCAGTATTCAAAGAGTTAGTGGAATCTCCGCGACGGCGGTCGCCGGGTTATTTCGCGGCGCTCAGAATTTCCGCCACTTTTGCCGCATCGAAACTGTCCGAATTCCAGCGCTTCTGGGCCTGCCCGTCCCGCAGTAGATACAGCTCCGGCGGACTGGTGTTTATGAAGTCGAAGAAGGTATCAAAGTCAGCAATCAGATACGGGCATTCAGTCTCGGTTTCGAGGAAGAAATCCTCGACCAGGTCCGCTTCGCCGAAGAACACGAAATAGATCGCCATATCTGCTTCGGTTTCGCGATAGATCTCACCGAGTTCGTAGGCCATCTCCTTACAATGTTCGCAGTCCGGGTTGAAAAAAGAAACCAGGCACCGGCCCTGTTTCATGTCGAAGTCGTGCGGCATTTTCGGTACGTCATCGAACACCGCGAAAGGACTCGGCGGTGACGGCGCGACCGGCGTGGCATCGGTGCCGTTGTTCCCAACATCGCCGTTCGTTGTGGCGCCGCCATCGCCATTGTCATCATTGCCCTCGACAGTCTGCTGGGGTATGATCGGCACGACATCGCGGGGCATGCCGGACACCGCGTACACGCCTGCCAGCGCAACAACGATGAGCGTGCTCGGGAATATCCACGAAAACTCCGAATCCTTTTCGCCGCCCCAGAAGCCGAAGCCAAGCATCGCCAGCATGACGACGTTTTTAATGATCGCCGAGATCGGCGTCATTGACAGCCACTTGCCGAAGCAGCCACACGATTCGTTCCA
>CAJWLW010000211.1 GCA_913042885.1 uncultured Lentisphaeria bacterium
CGGCGAATGCCTGGAGAATCGTCATGAGCCTGCGGTTGCCGCCAAAAGCCCCGCACCCCCAAAATCCGGTATGAATGACGGTCCGCGAGACATCCGGAACCAGGCGTTCACTCTCGGTGCGGGCCGCCGCAAAGCCTGTGAAGGCAGTGCACAGGGCATTGAATATCTTAGTCCAGTCGTATTTTATCGCCCGGCTGAACGGGTTCCGGCTGTACAGGTTCCGGCTGAACGGGTTCAGGTTCCGGCCGAACGTGTCGTAGGCACAAAAAATTTCCCGAGGCGCAGCCATGGCGAGAATATTGCTCATCGTCGGCGGCGACAGCGGCAGCGTCGCGGCTTCCACCTGCTCTTCTGTTGCCTTGGCGAACGCGTTGCCATACAGACCGAACGGGCGTCCGACTGCAGGATTCGGCAGTGTATCGAGCACACATCGGCGCTGGACGCCGGTAATCGTAACGGGCGTCGGGCTGCCCCGCTCATCAACGGTGACCACCGGCATGCCCCTTGCATCGAGCGCTTCACGTACCGAGCCGAGGATGGGGTGCTCCGCCACCTGGAGCTCGTCCTGCGCAAGCAGCTGCCCACCATACGCGACAAACAGGTGCGGGTCGGAAAAGTTCACGTGCCAAGCCACGGCTGCCGGATCCCCGGGCGCCGCGTACGCGAAATAACCGGGACGGATGGAGAATGCCGATTGCAGCGTGACCTCCTCGGGCAACTCCTGCGCCGGCCAGCGCGCATAGTCGACCTGCCCCTCGAACGGGAAGCCAGCCCAACGAGCGATCTCGAACACCAGTTGCTTGTTGCCGTCGTACAATTCCGGGGGATGCTCACGGATGAGCTCGCCCGCCTCGAAGCTGACGCGGTCAATCGGTTTCAGGCCCATGCATAGTCCCCCAAAAGAATGGTTGAATCGTTTTTGACGTGACACGGACGGGCTTGTTTTCGTACAGCCCGTCACCAAACCAGGCAATCGAAATCGACTGCCATAGCCCCCGCATGAGCATGCCCGCGCCTATCCCCGCCCTACCTGTGTATATAATACACGAAACTTAGTGTATTTCAAGCACTAAGTAAAAGAAAAAGTTTCGGGGTAGGAATGAAAATTTGCCGAGAAAGAAGGAGATCACTCACGAGGAACCGGCCGACAGTGGGCGATGGCATCATTGACAGATTCGCAGGACTGTAGTACTATCCGAGAAGGTCGACATCGACAGCTCTACTCTGCACCGACGCAGACGTTGATACAGCAGCAACAAAGGAGTCCCGGGCCCGCTTTGACAAGTTCGCAGTCCCATTTTCTGAGTGCTCACAGGCTTTCGCTACTCGCCTGTTCTCTGCTGGCGGCAAACGCACTGCTCGCCGGTCGCGCTCATGCGCAGTGCGAGAATTGTGATGATATCCAGGACCAGGTGTATTGCGACGTCGCCGAAGCAACCGCCCTCAGCGGCGGAACCAGCCAATGCGAAGCACTTGACGTCGTCTATCAGCTCGGCCTGGCGCACCTGACCGAAGCGCCCGCCTGCAATCAGACGATCGAAGAGTGCCTCGACGATATCGTCGGGACTATTCGTGACCTCATGGCCGAGGGGGCCGGGCAGCCGGTGAACTGCGACATCGCCGCCAACTCGCTGCATGCCGACCAGGACGGCGACGGACTCACGGACTACGAGGAAATCGCCTACTACGGCACCGATCCGTTTCGTGCGGATACCGACAATGACCTGCTGGCGGACGCGCAGGAAGTGCTGGTGTTCAGTACCGACCCGCTCGCGCTCGATACAGATAGCGACGGCACCTCCGACGTCTACGAAATACTCGACGACACCGACCCGCTCGACCCGACACAGGCGCCGGCACCCTTGGACTTCACCGGCGCCACGATCGTCGGTGGCACCCACGAAGCGGGTGCGCTCCTCGACGACAGCGGCAACACCGTCCTCGAATGGAACGGCATCACTACGGATCAGGATGCGGTCACGGTAGTCTTCCCGATCAATGACATTTTTGCGGTCTCCGCAACTGTCAGCGACCCCGCCCACGTCGAAACGCTGCTCGGCAGCCTGATCGTCACGATCAGCAATTACGACCCGCCCGCCGTCCTCGAGATCACCGTCGTCATCACCTACCTCGACGGCACCACCGCGGTAAAGACGCTCAATCTCTATGCGGAATCCACAATGTCCGACCCGCAGGCGGACCCCGACGGCGACGGCCTCTCGAATCTCCTCGAGCTGCTTGCGGAGACGGACCCTGGCAACAGCGACAGCGACCATGGCGGGATCGACGATCGCAGCGAGTTGCTCGCCGGCAAAGACCCGAATTTTAGAGCGGACGACAAGACGGGAGATCTGGATTCAGACGGGTTCTCTGATCAGTGGGAGAATTTGCATGCCACGCAGCCTGCGGACGCCGGCTCAAGCCCGCTCGAAAACTATACCGCAGGGGGTGTGACTATGTTTTCAACCATGGTGACGCCGACTACCTCCGTTCCTGACCGGGCTTATGTATCACTGCCCGGAGTCGCATACGATGTGACCCCGCCGGAACAGCCGCTGCTGCCGCCGGACTTCATCGTCAGCCCTGCACCCAATTATCTGCCGCTTGTGATCTTTTTCTCCCGTACGATCACAACAGGCGAGGCCGAGGTCGCATACAAAGTGACGGGGTTCGTCGAATCCATCGCGTTTGAAGGGCTTCGTCACGCCCTGTTCCACGACGGACGGGTATCGGGACAGGGGGGCTGGCCGTTCGACCTTCTTGACACAGACAACGTCATCCCACTCGGAGCCGAGCCGCTCTTTCTTAACACAAACGACGTCATCGCACTGGGAGGCGAACCGCTGCTTCTTGACACAGACGACGTCATCGAGAAGGTATTGACGTCTGGCAAATTTTCTTATATCAAGAACCACAGTTTCGACATCGACGTTTTGTCGACGACCGGGCCGATCGGCGTTCTCACGCACGAGATTTCATTGGGGCCCCTGGGCTTGTGGTTCGGCCACGCTCCACTGAAGAGCGATGTGGATCTGTCCTGGTCCGGCTTGCACTCCGGCACATCAATCACGCAGGACGGTCCGGACACCGTCGTGCTCGGCGGCGACACAGAAACGGTGTCGATCACCTTCGAGGGACGGCTGCTCGAGCACAATTCACCGGCGATCAAACGCCGCGTCACGCTTACTAGCAACATCGGCGGGCTGAGCAATCCGATGCCGGTTGCGGATGTGATCGTCAAACAGCCGGACCGCATCGAATGGTGGACGACAGTCGATCGGTTTACAGAGTTGTCCGCGGACATGACCGTGACAAACACCGGCGGTGCGGACGGCCGCATCACAGCCACGATCGATTCCATCACCGATCCGGCAGATTCGCAGCGTTTCGACGGACCATCGCGTGCGCCTGCTTTGGAGGAGGAATTCGTCGCCGGTGAACCGAAAGTTTTCATTCCGCTGCACAACTCGTCGGAGACGATGCGAACCATGAGTGTCGACATCGACGTGACTGTTGCGGACGCCGCTACCGACGACAGGGACGAGACCACCGTACCCGGCCGTTTCGTGCCGATCCACAATGCCGACACAGACAACGACGGCATTCCCGACCGCCATGACAACGACGGCTCGGCGCCGTTCATCCCGCTGCAGGTGCAGGTGTCGCCGGCCGTCGGCGATACCGCGATGATCCGCTTCGTCTACCCGAAAGCCTCGACGCCGGTGACCGCCGGCGCCGCGTTCGATCCCGGCACGATCCGCCTGTGGACCGCCGACGGCAACGAACTGCGCAACCCCAATGACGCCCTCATCGACGGTGATTTCATCAGCCACGGCACGGCCTACCCGCTGTCGGCGATCGGCGGCACGGTCTATGTCGAAGGCATCCGTCCGGACATCGCGGCCGGCGGCACCGTGGTCACCGTCGAGGTCGACCCGGACGGCCCCACCGGGTCGCTGGGGTACGTGCTCGTGAATAAACTGGTGTTCACCGTCGTCAATGTTGATCTGGATGCCGATTCAGATAATCGCGCCGGGCTCGAGAACAGCACCGCGGAGGAAGCAGTCGAAATGACCGGACCCGGAAAGATGATCTGCGTGAATGACGGTGATGCCGACGGAGACCTCATTCCCGACTACGCCGAGGTTGGTCTCACTCTCGAGACAAAAGACGCCAACCAAGCCGGCGCGCGTTTCACGCCTGTATCGGTGCGGTTCTCGAACGCAATCGATCTCTTTCAAGCCGAGATCCGGCTGACCTATGCCGCCTCGAATCCATCTTCAGGCAGCGTTCAAACTGCACCGTATACACGACCGGCGGGACAGCCACTGCGGATTTGGACAAGAGACGGCGATCAACAACGAACAGGCACGACAGTGACGACAGGCGGACTGGGCGGACATTTCATTGCTGCGGGCACCGTATACAACGTCAGCGACCTTTTCTCCAGTGCCGAGCAGGACATGGCAACGAACTTGCTCACGCTGTTCGTGGAAGGCGTCCTGCCTGCCGGCAACGAAATCATCGCCCTGCAGGTGGATCTCGACGGAAGCGCATCGACGTTTGCTTTGTCCACATTTGACGAAATCACTGTAACCTCCGTCGATCTGAAACTCATTCCGGATCACAATCGCGACCGCATCATCGACACGGACGACGAAGACCTGTACAACGTCGGAAGCCCCTTCTATTTCTGGCTCAATGACGACAATGACGACGGCGTGGTGCTGCGGTCGGGTCGCGACGGCAGAGATGATTTGCCTGGCGACACACCCCACGATCATTCGAACACGACGGTCGACGGGGAGCGCGACTTGATAGATTTTGCACCGCTCCAAATCAGGCTCAACCCCGCCTCGATCCTTAATGACCCGACCGTACAGCTACGCCTAAGAACAATCGAGGGTCGGATCAACATCGTTTACACCAATCTTTTCGGCGCCAATTCCGCCGATTATCTCGAGGATTTGACGACATCCGCCACGCTTGGCAGCGGCACCACGGTGGAAGTCGGCACAGGGGGAATTACTCTGTCTGCGGCTTTCCGTACGCAGATTCAAACCAATGGTGAAGGTGTGCTGTTATTCGAAGGTTGCGAAACGGACAACCAAGGCTTCGTCCTGGAAGTCGTCAACAATTTCGGGACGATATGTGCCGAATTGCTACCGGTCCATATGAATGGTGTGGAATCAATGTTTCGTCACGTCGACATCCGTTCTGCTGTCGGCGGATCAGGCGGCCATCCGACCCGTGACGATGCACCGAACTTTCCGGATTGCGTGGGCTGCACGCACAATCTCATTTTCCTCCACGGTTACAACGTCGGCCCAGTGACGGCTCGCGGCTCACAGGCCGAGATATTCAAACGCCTGTACTGGTCAGGGTCCACGGCACGATATTATGGCGTCACATGGCGAGGCAATGAGACGCAGGTGAACTTGCCGTATATCGATGCTTTCACGACCAATTACGCCATCAATATAGAAAACGCACTCGATTCCGGGCCGGCGTTAAGCAACTTTGTTCAGGCCATCAACGAAGGTGGCACGCGCACAACAACGGCAGCCGCCCACAGTATGGGAAGCGTCATCGCCGCTGGTGCGATCGTGAATTTCGCGGCGCCAATCTCCCGATTCTATATGATCAATGCCGCGTTCGCACTCGAAGCCTTGGATCCTTCGGCACGTGACCAGGTAATGGTCCACAACACATGGCGAGATGTTGGTGGAATTGCCGGCAATGACTACGGTCGTAGTCTCTTCGCGGCAAATTGGTACCAGTTTTTTCCGGCTGACGACGCCCGGTCGGAATTGACATGGCAAGGTCGGTTCACCGGCGTCCTGAGTATCAACGTACACAATTTCTACTCGCAGACCGAAAACGTCCTCAATAATTTTTCTGAGCATTGGGAATCTGGCGATCTGACGGACCTGGGTGGCAACCCGTGGAACTATTACCCCAGCGCAAATCTCCTCAACGCAGCGTTCGGGCCAACGTCGAGTCCATTGACGTCGGTGACCGTGTTGCGTTACCCGTGGGGAACGTCGGAATTACTCAAAGGTCGCCACAACATTGTCGGATCAAATTTAGGCGGTAGCACGAAGATGGGATGGCGATTCAATTCCTTCTGGGAATCGCTGTCGCCAACAGTTGCCAACAATGTGTTCTTCCCTGCCTCTGGGCCCAATACGGACGCCTTGCGGACCGAGCCATTTTTTCGTAAGCAGGCTGGCTTACCGATTTTCACGTCGATCAAAGATCTTTTCAAACCGGGTGTCGGCGCCGGCTCCACGGGCAGCGTTTTCGCAGAGGCGCACCACAATCTGATTCTTGCCAAGGGCATTCCAGCACTGAGTTTCTCGGTCGCGTCGAATCCGGTGCTGGCTGGTGGTGTTCAGAATATTCAGATGGATTTTGCAATTCAAAACTCGCTTGTCGGTTGGCCGATAGAGAGCGAGAGTATGAGCCGCCATATCTGGCGTCACGCCGATTTTAAGAACGTCGCGTACGTCCACACATTCCAAGTCTACGACCGTTTTGTGGCTCTGGGGGGATTTTAATGAACTGCCGTACCGCCCTCATCTGTGTCCTGCTGACAAGCACCTGGAGTTCGGCCGCACCGAAGGGGCAACTCAAGATTCACGTCGTCGACTACGAATCCGGTGCTCCGATCGCGGGTGCAGAAGCAAAGGTGACCTCATTTATGGGCGGCGATGCGTGGAATGGAATAGAACTCGGCACCGCATCCGGACGGACAGCTGAGAATGGTTGGGTGACAATCGAATTCGAAGGCAAGATGTCGATTGCGGCGGGTGCCAAACACCCCGACTACTACAAAAACGGAATGACGGTTGATGTACACAAAGGTGCCGGCAAATGGCTGCCATGGGGCAAAGAGATCGAGATTCGGTTACGACGACAAAAGAATCCGGTCCCAATGTACCTCGTCAGTTACAGTGAGCTTTTGCCGGTACAGGATGAGCCGGTCGGGTTCGACCTGGTCCTGGCGGATTGGGTCGCTCCGCACGGCGAGGGCCAAAACTCCGATTTCATCTTTGTTTGGACTCACGACTATCAAGCACCATACACCTACAACAGCGAAGTCAGCGTGACGTTCTCAAACCCACACGACGGCATCGTCGACGCCGGCGACGCGTTGGTTGAGCGGATGCTGATCTTCGAAGCACCAACGGATGGATATAAGCCTTCACGGTATGTCTTCAACCGGCAGGCTGGCCGCAACAAGCAGCGTGAGTTGAGCTTCGACGAACAACGTGCGAGTGTGTTTCGGGTTCGCACTCAAATGGAAGGTGACACGCTCGCCGGCATGTACGGCTGCCTGATGAGTGATTTCATGCTGGTGTCGTCCCCTGAAGGGAAAGGCCGAATTCATTTTTCCTATCTGCTCAATCCCGACCGCACCAGAAATCTCGAATGGAATGGCAAAAATCTGTTCAAGCAACGGTAGCGTGTAAAACGGTTAAAAAGCCCTTGACGTCTTGCCCTTCGTCCCGGATCTGCACTGCCCTCAGAGCTGGATCATTGACAGATTCGCGAGAAAGTATTACTATCAGCGATCGTCGCCAGCGACGCCCCCCCTGCACGGCCTTAGATCTTGATACAGCTACGCCTCTGCCATCCCCAATCGCACTAACTCATCGAGCTTGATCATATCATCCCGGATGACCTCGACGATCGATTTGTCGAGCGCGGCGAGCGCGTCTGCGGCGTATTCCCGAGAGTGGATAAAATACCAGGTCCGACGCCTGCCTGGGTGGTAGGGCACGGCTGCGCGCGTCTGCTTAGCCAGCTCATTCATAAATGCCTCGCCGGCGCTTGTATCCTCGCCAGCCGACAGCGGCTGCCAGTAGTCGATACCCCATGAAAGACACATCTTCTCGGCTTGGTTCAGTGACAGTTGCACGTGCAGAGTGAACTCGCCATCGGGTGTTATCGACTGGGTCTCCTCCTTGTCGTATGCGGAATGAGCACGATCCAGAAACTCCGGCAATTTCGGTTCTGCCTTGCGACCAGAGAGCCTCAGGGCCAATTCTGATCCGGCGTTCTTCAATGCATCGTTGACTGCAATGAATAGCGGTTTCGTGTATGCACGAACCTTGTGTTTCCACGTCTTCTTGACGACGTTGATAGCGCAGGGCAAAGCGAAAATAGCGATGTCCTTTTGAACCCGAAGCGGATCACCGGGGTTGGTGGGGTCCGTATTTTTTTCTGGCCGTTCGTCATTCATGGGTTCACCTCATTTTAGAGTAACCGGTCTCAAGGTTCGACACGGGAGCAAATCACTCCGACAAGCCCTGTGTTGCTGATTGTAGCCGCACATTACCACATCGTCCCGTGTCCGGCAAGCATCGACCGGCAGGCACCTCCAAT
>CAJWLW010000212.1 GCA_913042885.1 uncultured Lentisphaeria bacterium
CCGGCACCTTTCTCGAAAGGCAAAGCCGGGTCGATCCGCCGCGCCCGATAGTGGGCCCGCGACGCATGGTCCAGCGCAACGATGAATGAATTCGGAAAAAACGCGATCAGGCTATACTCGGCACCGGTCCCAAGATCGTCGCGCAGCCGACGGTTGATCGACGACCAGTCCCGGTCCTCGCTGATTTGCACGACTCGCACATATTTGCGGTTGTAACGTCCTTCGAACAATGCCTTGATCGCTTCATGACTGCTGACCTCCACGACCGGCACGTCGCCATTGGCACCGATGACGGCGTACGGCTCCCGGGCCGCGTCGAGGCGACTCTGAGTGATCGTCAGGAAAAACACCCGAATGCCGTTGTGCGCCGCAATGTCCATGAAATCGGAAAACGCCGCACGGCGCAGTATGAAATCATAACTGGAAAAATCGAGCGGTTCCCGGATTGCGGAGTCCCCAGCATCACGCTGGGCCTGTTCCGCCTCGGCTTGTCGCCACGCTTCTGCTTCCCGGCATTTTCGTTCGCGTGCCTCTTTGGCGCGCTGCGCCTGCCGCTGCAATTCCAGCTCGACCTGCCGGGTACGCGCCTTTCGGAGTACCTCGAGCCGCCGGCGTTGCTCGGTTTCTCGTGCCGCCTGCAACTCCGCCTGGCGCGTCAGTTGGGCCCGACGCATCACGTTTTTCTCGGCCTGTGCCGCCTTTTCCAGTGCCATCTTTCTCAGGCGTGCCTCTTCAACCTTGGCGAGAGCCCGAGCTTGTACCTCTTCGGCCGTCTTCGCTGCCTCCTTGCGAGCGGCCTTGGCAGCGGCCAATGCCGCCTGATGCCGGGCATAGGCTTCGCGCCTGGCTGTGTCATCCGTGGTTGCCGGCTGTGGCACCGGCTCAACGGCAACGGGCGGCGGCCGGGGCGCAGGTTCGGTGGGCGGCGGCGGCTCCTGGCGCGGTGGCGGTTCAGGGGGTGATTGCAGGCGCGGCCCGGTTTGCGCTTCCGGCGGCGGCTGACGCTGCAGCGCCGCGATCCGCGCGACTTTCGGGCGCTCCTTCTTTGGCGGCGTCTCGAAAACTGTCACCTGCCAGTTCGCGGTCATCGGCCCACCACTGCCCGTGACCGTGAAAGTAATCTCGTACGTCCCCGCCAACGGCTGCGCCCAGGCAATCACACCGTCGCTGCGAAACTGAATGTCCGGTCTCGAGCAAGTCGGGCGCAGCAGCCGGCTGCCGGTGACTTTCGCGGTACCGGCAAAGGGCATCCCCGCCTGAATACGGTCGGGGAGGTTCAGTACAAGCCCGGGTGCCTTCGTCGGCAGACCAAACTCCGTTTGCGGATGCCGCAGGAGGTGGGCGACGAGCGATACCAGGAGTGCGAGGACAAGGAAGACAGCAGCAGCACGGAATGTCTGCGACCGCAGCACGTCACTGCCTCTGGATATCGCGCGACTCAACGACTACTGCGTACGCACCAGACTGCGGCTCGTAGGCGGCCAGACGCCAGCGGACGCGGCCGCGATTGACTACTGCGACCACGGTCGTGGTACGCAGGACAGCCCCCCACAACTCGCTGGGCAAGCGCAAACTCGCGGTTCTGCGGCGCTGCATGGCAGCACGACCGTTATCATTCAGCGCGATGGTGAACGGGTCTTCGGTATCAGCAGGCTCCGCACCAAGCTGGAGCAAGACACCGACATTGGCATCGGCCTGAGCCGGGTCATCCGGGAAGTCGTAGACATAATGCACCTGACTCAACAGTCCGCGCAGATACGCCTGGCGCGGCGTCCAGTTCCCGGGGCGGCCACGGCCGAAGACCTGTTGCCCGTTTGGCAAGCCGACGCTCACCTCGTCCTGCAGCTTCCCGATGGTGCGCGTCAGTGTAACCGGCTGATCCGGCGGTGGTTCAACTGCAGCAGTCGACCCCGGACTGTTCCCCGGCTCGATCGGCGGTGTTGGTCGAGGCTCGACGGCCGTCTGTTCGGCGGTAGTCGGTGGCGGCTTGATCATGGCAGGCGGACGTACCGGCTTGACCGGGTCTGCCGCGTGCGAATCTGCGGTGTCCGCAACAATGTCTTCCGGTTCCGGCGGGGCCTTGGCAGGTGTGTCACCGGCGACGAGAACCGACCAGATCTTCTCGTCGACGACAGTACGGCGATCGTCTTTTTTGCGGTGCAGTGTGAAGGCCACGTTGTAACTGCCCGGATGCGGCGATGGCCAGCGAATTTGAAAACTCTCGGGCTCGATTTCGAGATCGCCCTGACTGCTGCTGACGTCGATGGCGTAGTGCCTGGGGTTGACCACGATAAGCTTACCGACGAAGGGTGCACCGGCATCGATACCGTTCGGCAGCCCATCTACGGACAACGATGGTTGCTGCAGGCCGATAGTAACAAATATGACGCCGATGATCAGAACGATGACAGTGGCTACCGTGATGATGGATCGTCTCAGTTTCATGATTCACTCCGATTTCGGATTTTAAGAAGGCGCTCACGCGGAGAGCTTCGTGTTACGGGGTTTCTTCGTAGACCAGATGTACGTCGAGGCGCCGGGTCACAGTCGCATCATCGAGTTGCCAGGCGGAGAAGCTGGCGTCGAAAACATGCTGATAGAGCACCTCACCGGGTGCGTGCACAAACACCCGTATATCTTTCTCACTATCGACCAGACTGACGCGCCGGCGCAGCCCGGCTGCCAGGTCGACGGTATCGAGTCTTGCATGCTCGTCGTCGGCAAAGGTGAAATAGACGCCACTGCTGTCGTGGCGCACGTAGATACGGACATCGACGACATCGGCATCGGCGACGTCGGCGACATCGATGGTGGCGATCTGGTCCGGCGGATTGACGACCATCGAGTAGAGGTAGCTGACATAATTCATCAGCACAAAGACCAGCAGGATCATGGCGAACGAGAAGAACATCCAGAAGTCCTCGGTGCTCGAGGCACCGCGGACCGGTTTACCTTGTAAGCCGTCGAGCAGGTCGTCCGCGTAAATTTGTGGTTGTTCAATCATTGCCGGCAATCAGTTCAGGTGAGCCACCGTCGCTGCTGTAGTTTTCAGTTGAAACCGGCGCGCTCGCCGGTCGAGGTTCGGACTGACTGAGCAGGTCCTGCAGCACCGACCGCAGTTTGGCGACATCACCGCGTGTCTGGTCGATATGCATCTCGAGGGTGAAGTGATTGAACAGGTCGACACCGATCTTGAGGATCACGGCAGCGATCGTCGTGAACAAAGCCAGAGCGAAATTCTGCATAAGCTGCTGCATGGTAGTGGCAAGCTCGGTGCCTTCGGTGAAGTCGGTGCCGAAGAAGGCATTGAACATGCCGATCAGGGTGCCGAGCAGACCGATCGCCGGCAGCAGCGCCGCCAGGAACCGGGCGGAAGCCGAAACGTTGAGGATCTGCAGCAAGCGGTATGACTCTTCGGTGCCCTGCAGCAGCGACGGCGACAACGGGGTCCGGCAGTCGCGGCCGCCGAAACGCACGAGATACTGGTAAAACAGGTTGTCCTCGGCCGTCTCGTCATCGGCAAAAAAGCGGCTGCGGATCTGTGCCGATGCCATGCCATGGTGTACCAGTTGCCAGAGACTGCTGCGAGTCTCATTATCGAGAAGATAAGCAAGATCGAAGGGGCAGGCGGCGCGACCAAGCTCACGCCAGCCGCGGAACAGAAAGATCGCGATGGCAAGCAGGGCAACCGCGAACAAATATCGGAAAACGCCGAGGCTCGACCAGACCAGGTCGAGCGTGTCACCAACGTTGATAGTTGCCCATGGGAGCATACAAGGTCTCAGGTTTGACGCTCCCGTTGGTCACTCCCGTTATTCGGCGGGCAGTCGGCCTTCGGCCAGCGCAGGTGTCAAGGGAATAAGGTCGGATCAGTCGGATCGGTCGTTGCTTGCTCCTCGCCAATATCCGGTTGTCATGTGGCAGTGAAATCCGTGGTCATAGTCTGAATCCCTCAATCTGCGGCGGTCAGAGCTTCGAAGCTATCGGCCTGGACTTCGCCCTGGATGCGCTCGTATTCGCCGGTATGCATGAGAACGAGGAAGGAAAAGATCGGTGCCAGTGATTGGGTTCGTTTTTCCTTGAGCAGCCGGTCGTACAGCGCGACCGCCTGGTCCAGACGATTGTGCTTGACGAACTGGTGCATGGCCAGGTTGTACAAATTGTCGAGCCCTGCGGAGTCGTCGCGGAAACTGGCGTGGTCGATGAGCTTCATGAGACGCGGCACGTCGAGGCGGTTGAGGCGTGCGCCGACGCGGACGATATTGTAGGCCAGCCGTTCGGTGTGCAGCTTGTCGAACGCTTTTTCGAGCTCGACATAGCCTTTCTCGACAGACACCGGATTGCTCTTGTTGATCAGCAGTACAAACGAGTACAGCAGATGCAGGGACGAGTCCTTGTCTCTCTTGCCGAACTTGTCGCAGGCCAGGCGCAGGGGTTCTTCAGCGTCGAAAAATTTGTGCTTCTTCAAGTAGTCCCGCATGATTTTCTGAAGGGTCGCCTTGTACGAACCGGGCAGATAGGCACGCCTCTTGCCTTTATCGACATTCGCCCAGATCCGGCGAGAGGTTTCCGCCAGAAAGTCTTCCATACGATCACGATCCATATTTATCTGCTTGAGCAGTTCGCCGTTGGCGATAAGGTCACCGACGAGCGCATCGGCGCGGGCCTGAAAGACTTTGAGCGTTAATTTGGCCGGAGTCTTGTCGTCTTTCGGTTCGGTGTAGCTGGCGCGGATCGGTTCGATAAGATCGGCGGCCATGCGGTCGCGTTCGACGATGACGGCATTGGCGCGCCTGGCGAATTTACTGTCCTGCCGCGCCAAGGTATTTCGCAATCGCGTGACCATGGAGTCGTTGAGCTGACCATCGAACTCCTCGAGGATACGTCCGGCGAGGTTCGCCACGGGTTCGACATACACTTCATCATCCTGTATGCCACCGCCCAGAGTGTCGGTGACCAGCTTGTCGAACTGGGTGTCCATGGCCTCGTCGAGTTCGGCACGCCTAACCTCGATGATATTGACGGAACGCTGGAATTGCTTGAGCTTGAGCTCGTCGATGCGGTGTTCCGATTCATCGGCGCTGGTCACAACACCAGTGAACACCCAAGCACAGAGCATTAAGTGGGCGGCGGGGTGAATTCGTTGCATGTTCGGTCTCCTTGTGGGGTGCCGGTGGCTTTTGGAATTAATGTGGAAGGGGCAGTCTCAGTTGTGCTGGATCTCCGCGATCCAGTCCTCGGTGAACGTCAATTGCCGGGGCTGATCGTACCACGGTGCATGGCTGTAGAAGAAGCCGTCGGCGTGCATACGGGTGAACTTTCCGGAGCCGGCTTCGTCGTCGACCGGACAGTAAACGCGACGCTTTTCCATTCGTGTGTACCACTGGTCCAGTTGTGGATCGAAATAGAACTTGCGGCCCAGGCGCTCATACGGGTAAAATTCTTCCAGGTCCTTTACCTCGAGGAGCACTTTCTCGATCTCCAGATCATTGACCGGATTGGGCAGCACGAAGGTCTCGTCGGAGAGGATGTCATTGAGCTCGGCCAGATAGTTGGCGGATTCGAGGTTGCTGATGCCGAGGTCACGCATGTAGATGGCGAAGGATTTGCCCTGCAGTAGAGTCGCGTAAAGGTTGCGCAGTTGATCGTAATAGTCGGTGATACGTGCTGCCTGGGCGGTCATCGTGAATTCGAAGAACAGCGTCTGCTGGCGCGTCGCCGCGGAAATTTTCAAGGCTTGCAGGAAGCTTGCGAGATGGGCTTTGTCGAACTTGCCGGTGTCTTCATCGAGCAGGGCGCGGCGTTCGCGAATAAGGACGGCGAAGGCCTTGCGCATCTGCGCCAGATTCTTGGCCAGAATCTCGCCGGTCCTGGAGAATTCCTGATTTCTGCGCATCGCCAGCGAACTGGCTTCGAGGAGTTTCAGTGAACCCTCAATGTCACGCAGGTCATTGTCGAAGCTGTCGAGAATGTGTTTGAGATCCGGTGACTTATCGAAGCTGAGGCCGCTGGCGGTGACGAGCACGCCGTTGACTTGCTGCATTAACCGGTCCTGGGCCTCCAGCAGGTCGGCGAGCTTGCCCTTGTACTCGTCAAACGCCTCCTTACGCACTCCGACCTCCTGGGCTGTCATGATCCGCTCACGCAGATCGCTGAGGTGTTTGTCGCCCTGGGCCGTCTGTCGAAAGCTATCGGTGAGCAGTTCGAGTTGATCCTGCAGATCTTCGATGCGCGCCGACTGGACCGTGGCAGCAACGAGCAGCAGCGCCCCGAACGTGAGCGAGAGGTGCATTTTCATAGGTTGCCCGTGAGTGACTGGTTGATGGTAACTGGCCGCAGGAAGCAGCTGCGAGTGAGTTGTCGAGGTTTTTGACGATGGATCATCAGTTTTATTCACGGGGCATAAAAAAAATACCAATTCTCAGATGCGGCGGGCGAATGAGGGCGACGGTAAATCACACTGCATCGCAAAGACATCCAAATCGACCAGCGCACCGGTGCATTGGCGAGGTGGTCAGCAACTGCCCATGGGGATCATGATTGGTTGCCACAATACTGAATTTCAACAGATACAAACTTCCCGTATGCCGCGCAATGCAAGCATGCCAGTCCCGGCGATCCTCATCAAATGAATATTTCCCCTTCACGCGCGTCTGAGAAAAAGATACTGACGGTGGCGACAGGTACGATGCGATCGCTACCACCGTTGACAGAAGGAACGCACGACCATATATTTCAGTTGGTGATGCTGGTCGAGACTACACCGCTGTTCAGACACACAATTCGGCAATCCATGCTGACCTACGAAAAACGCATTTCCCTTGCCTTGCTGGCGTTGTGTATTTTCGCCGTTTCCGGCGGTGCCGGCATTGTCATGCAGACGACAGCGTTCCGTCTGCGTGACGGGCAACTGGTGGAAGGTAAGTTCAACCGCAAACCCGAAGGGTTGTTCCTCCGCAGCAAGCACGGTGGCAAACTTTACCGGTGGCACGAGCTCGATGCCCAGGGTCTGCCGCGCCCACTACGCGATGATGTTCGACAGCAGGTAATCGACTGGTTACAGGAGGCGCAGGCACATTACGACCGTGGGGAGATCCCGCAGGCACAACGCCTGTTCAGGTATGCCTATAGTGCCCGCGGTTTCCTTGAGATCGAGGACTGGGAACGGCCCGAGTTCGAGAACATTGGTAACAAGGCTCGCGGCTATGTCCTCCACGAGAACCGCTGGATCCCGTTCGAGCGGCGCCAGGAAGTAGTCGGACTCGCGCAACACCGCGGTCGCTGGCTGCCGGTGGAAGAGGTGAAGGAATTGAAGGCGTTTGAGCAGGCAATTGGCACGGCGAGGAAAATTCAGCGTCTGGCGCAGCCTTCGCGTGTCGATTACCAGAATGCAATCATCGGCATCCGCGAAGTGCTCGAAGTCTATCCCGAATCCAAGTTCCGGAGGATGGCCGAACAGGAGATCGCCGACCTGTTGCGTAAGTTCGACCGGGAAGCCTACGCCCAGGCGCCGTCTGACCTGCGGCGACACCCGCTGCTGCCACAGGCGCCGCCGGCGCATTTGGAACCGATCGCCGATGTCGCCGACAACGCCACGAACTACTATGGCACCTCGAGCAACTATCCGCCGAATTCGCAGTATGTGCCGTCCTTCCTGCTGAACCCGAATCCCGAGCCGACCGATACATCCCGCATCGGCAACGAATCAGATGTGCCCCTGTCCGAACGTGGCCCGGAATTTCTTATCGGTAACGATTCGGAAGAAAAATTCTCAGAGAAAGGCCCTGCTTTTCTTATCGACGGCAACAATACCAAAATGTCGCAGCGTGGGCCGAAGTGGCGTCTTGGCAAGGTAAAAAAGAAGTAGCACGTAGTGGCCGCATGGCGCAGAGCAGACTAAAACTTCCGGCGACCCGCGCGGCAGCTTCTTGCCGGCGCCTGCCATGGCCTGTTCTTTTGCCGGTCATTGTCATCTTGATAGCACCTGCCAATACGCTGCCGGCGCAGACGACCACAGACGCTGCCGGGACGCCTGCCACAAAATCTTCCGGCAACAGCCTTACCGAACTTTCGGAACGTTTCACCAAAGTCATGAACCGCGTCCGCCGCTCCATGGACCGGTTGCAGGACGCACGCCTCGATATCACACCGCAGTTGGAGCGCATAGTCTCCGAAGGGGCCGATGGCCGCCGCGACGGTTTTCCGGAGGTGATCGCCATTCTGCAGCAGCGGATTGTCGTCGAGCGCACGCTGGTAAGCAATCTGGAGACAGCTCAGGATCTTTACGGGCGACTGGGCGAAGCGACAAGCGCCGAGCAGGAACGGCTCAAGGGACTCAACCAGCT
>CAJWLW010000213.1 GCA_913042885.1 uncultured Lentisphaeria bacterium
GATTCCGGCGCTGATATCGCAGGGGTCCTCGCAGATATTGGCGCTGATCAGGAGATTATCGACAATGACCTGGGCGGTGGCCTGCAGCGCCGAAATATTGGTTGGCGGGTTCTCGCCAAAAATTTCGCAAGCCAGGGCGACGGCAGCATCGGTGACTTCGGCGCATGGCGTGCACGGTGCAGCGGCACCAGCCGCACCAGCCGCGCCATCGGCACCAGCCGCGCCATCGGTACCAGCCGTGCCATCGGTACCAGCCGCGCCATCGGCACCAGCTGAACCGACCTTGCCCTGCGGCCCCTGCGGGCCCGGAGTCAGTTGGATCCCGGTGATCAGTGCGAAGGCATCGCAACCGTCAGCATTGACCGCGTTTCCGGCAGGCGTGCCGGGGCACGTGTCGTCGTCGTCGCCGACGCCGTCACCGTCTTCGTCCGGCGGTGGTGGTACCACGACGGTGACTTCCAGCCGACCGTGATCGCCGCTGTCCATCACCGCTGTTTTGTTGCCGTTCGACAGGGTCCATACATCCGCCTCGTTCGAGCGCGGCCTGATGGTACCATCAGGCAAGACAGCGAAGATTATCGCCCTGTCGTTCAAGACGCCCGGCCAGTTCGGCCAATAAGCCTGAGCAGCCTGGACCGGGTCTGCATTCCATAGTGCACCCGATACCGGTCCGACAATCTCAAACACACCGTTGGTGGCCCCGGAGACCGCGGGGAAGCCATTTATGCCGGTAAGCGGATACGCCGATATGTCGGTGCTGCCGTTTATGGTCAGGGTAAAAGACAAGGTGAACGTTATGTACGTGAGCTTGTCGCCTGCGGGCGAAAGCGTGAAAGGCCAATTGTAATCGCCCCACTCCGGCTTGGTGACCTTACCGTCGGCTCCGACGTACCAGTGGCCTATACCGGGCGCATTGGGATAGTGAGTAATATAACGGTCTACGTGAGGGTTAGAGATTAACACCTCCCCGGTTACCCCAGCCAGTGCAACACTGATACAGTCGGGGCAGTCGATCTGACTTGCGACAACCCCTTGATCCGGCGCATAGCCGTTGAGGTCGACCGTGAAATCTGCCTGGGCGGCGACAGCGAGCATCACCAGCGTTGCGACTGCGACAAATAGCTTCTTCATTATTCTGACTCCCTTGATTGGGTTGCAAGTGGTTTCGATTTAAATGTTTACGTCGTGATCGTGATCGCGGTTCCTGACCGCAAATACAGTAAGGGGTATAAACTTTCTTCAGCCGAATTCCAAGTAAAAAAAAGTTTTTTTGAGAGAGAGGGGGGGGGGGCTGCCTCAGAGATTGAGCCATTCCAAAAGGTTGCTCAGCACGGAGATGCTATGGACGACACCGCCACCGTCAGGATGCTCCCATGCAAGCGCGCCCGACAAATTAAGAAAATGGCGGCCTTCGACTTGTATCAGCACTTCCCCTGCCACATTGTAGCGCCGACTGTCCGGGAGCGAACCTTCGGGTCGTTCGGACGATCTAACGGAAGGCAAACCACGCCAACCATGAGATACTGCCGACAAGTAGCAGATCTTCACGTTGTACCTCGCGAAGTCGGAACCGGATAAGTCCTGGGCAACGCGAAGTTGCGGTATTCGCAATCAACGCAGAATTTCGAGGTAACCTGTCCTATATTTTCCACATACAGAGGAAGCCAAGCCAATGAAGCCCCGGAAAAGATACAAGACAATCGTGTTGCTGGCCGTTGCCGGACTGACGGCCTTGTCCGGTTATCCGCAGACCCCTGGGCTGACGCTTGCAACGGACGGCAAGACGACCTACCAGATCGTCGTCAGCGCGCAGGCGGATGTCAGTACGAAAGCGGTGGCGGCGGACATGGCCGCGATCCTCAAGGAGATCACCGGCGCTGATTTCCCGGTGGTCGCCGATACAGCGGCGCCGTCACTGAACGAGATCGTCGTCGGCCACGACAACGGCCGGCTGCAGCAGGTGTCGCTCGCCGGCATGACCAGCGAATTTGCTCTGGACGAGTACGAAATACGCACGGTCGGCACCCGCCTGGTCATCGCCGGCACGCCGCCGAGAGGCAGCATAAACGGTATGTACGGCTTCCTCCAGGACCATCTCGGCTGCCGCTGGTTTACACCCGGTGCCAGTCGCATTCCCAAGAATCCTGACCTTACCATCGGCCGGATCGTCGATCGCCAGAAACCCGCTTTCAAGTGGCGGGCGGCAGCCTCAATCAGTTATTATGATCCCGACTGGACTGCGAGGAACAGGCACAACCGTTCGGTGGGCGGCGGCGGTAAGGTCCCGGTAGGGGAGCAGGATCCGCGGCTCCACAGTATGCTGGCGCACTACGGCGGTCACGGGCTCAATTACGTCCCAGCAAGTTTGTATGACGAGCACCCGGAGTATTACGCGGAACTGGACGGGAAAAGATTGCTGCACAAATTTGTGAGCCAGCGAGCGTTCTGTATCACCAACCCCGGATTCGTCGCCTACATCGCAGAGTGGAGCAAGGCCCAATTTCGCGGCCAGGCAAAGCAATACGGCTACCGTCCGATCATCACTCTCGGCCATACCGACAACCATCTCTACTGTCAATGCGCCAACTGCGAAGCATCCTATAAGCGCATCGGGCCGGGTGACATCAGGGTCGGGATTTCCGGGACCTACCATGAATTCTACAACAAGGTTGCCGCCGAGGTCGTGAAGGAGTACCCGGACGCCATGATAGATATCATCGCCTACAGCATCGTCGGTACTCCTTCATCAATCAAAATGCACCCGAATATCCAGGTTACCTGGGCGCCCATTGGTGCCTGCCAGGCACATGCTTTCGATGCGTGCGACGCCAATCGCGACAACGATCTGATGGGCATGCTGGACAAATGGCTGGCGCGCTCGGATATGCTGCAGGTATGGCTGTACCATTACCAGAACAAACCCTGGATGCCGCACCTGAAACTGTTCGCGGCACCCCGAAACTTGCGGGAATTTCAGCGCCGTGGCGTACACGCCGTGTTCATTCAATCCCCGGAATCCGCGGCGCGCGCCAATGCCGCTTCCGACGGCGATAAACTGATGGGCGGGTTTATCGACGGGAAGGTGTACTGGACGGTTAATGACAATCTCAGGCACCTGATCTCGTACCTGTGCATACGGCTGCTGTGGGATACGGACTTTGACATTCGCCAAGGGATCACCGAGTTTTGCGAGACCTATTACGGAGCCGGGGCCGCCGAGATTGAGCAGATCGTCGTGCTTCTGCAGTCCGTAAGCTCCTACGAGCGCACCACCGGATCAACCTTTTCCGCCTACGCCGGTGTCCACCAGCCCCTCAGCAGCGCGCCCCAGTTGAAATGGCGTATCGTTGAACAGATGGACGCGTTGTTTGATGTCGCGGAGAAGAAAGTAACGGCCGACCCTGTGCTCCTCCGCCGGGTGCGAATGCTCCGGCTGACCCACCAGCTGGGCGTCCTCTGTTACGCGTCCGCGGACAGCCCGCTTCGCAAGAAAGCGTTCGACGGGTTTTTCCCGCTGATGGAAGAACTGGGGATAGAAGACCTTATTGGAACGGGGCTCCCCGGCGGCACCACGCCGGCGGAATTCAAGGCGCTCGTCAGCGACCCGGAAAAAGTGGTCATTTCCGGGCAGGAAAAAACCGGCATCAACCTGTTGCGGAATTCCAGCTTTGAAAAAACGATATTCGCCCATGGCGTACCGGATGACTGGTCGGCGGAGGGCGCCTATCTGCCAGAGGATTATAAATTGGTCGCCGATGGTGTAATCGTCGATACTACCCGGGCGTATACCGGTAAATCCAGTGTCCGCATGACCAAGAAGCCTTCCCCGGGAAAAACGGTATCCCTGCGGCAGTGGTTTCCGGTGCAGCCGGGCAGACGCTACCGGATCAACCTCCGGTACATGGCGGATATCAAGACCGGCTCGTTTTACATTATCTTCTCCGGACTGGACAAAAATGCGAAATTCATCCGCCATTACGCGGACAACCGCGGCGTCAAGGATACCGGCGGTGAATGGCAGGAATTGCGGGTCGATACCGGGATGAAGGATGATACCGTTTTCCTGATGGTGGAGGGGCTCCTCTATGATGACAACGCCGAGGGTGTGGTATGGATGGATGACTTCACCTGCGCGATGATAAAAGAGTGATCAATGTGAAGCAGCAAACCCGCTGCACGTGTTATGGGGGATAAGAAACTCGTCCTCCTCCTCCTCCTCGAATTCAAGATTGAGTACGAGTAGGAGGACGAGGACGAGGACAATTCCAAGAGAGGATGGGGATGGATAACTCACATTCTCCCATACACCACCGATCTGTCAACCACCCACCCACGGCAAAGAGGGATCCCGGTGAACCGAAACTGTGCGTCCTTTCTCTGCGGCATACTCCTGCCCGGCCTGGCCTGCCTTGCCGCTGACCCGCCGGCGAACACGGGACTGGCCCCCGGCAAATCCATCCCGCTCTGTGCCGTGGCCGGCGATCAGCAGGCCGCCGCCATTTCTTCCGGCGACAGCGGATTGCTGGTGGTATGGCAGGACAGCCGTCCGGACGGCAAGCAACCGGGTACCGACTATCCGTGGAGCCTTTATGGTCAACACCTGCAGCAGGGCAGGGAATTCCCCATCCACGTTCCGCCGGACGCAGACGCGATCATGCCGGCAGTGGGTGGAAACACGATTGCGTGGATGCACAACCGTGGGTGGAGCGCCTTGCTGATGACGACACTGAAAGACGGGCAGCCAGGAGAGTTGAAAGAGATTGGCAGCACCTCATCAAAACCGTCAATCGACGGCAACTTTGTGGTTTGGGCCTCCGCCAAGAACCGCCACGATGTCGGCCGGGGGGACATCAGCTGGATCACCGATATCAGGGGGTTTGAGCTCAACGGACCCGGCATGGGTTTTGATGTCACCAACAGCGACAGGCTGCCTCAATTCGCCCCTGCCGTCTCCGGTAGTACCGTAGTCTGGCAGGAACTGCATGCCGGCGCCAGCGGCTGGAGTTCAACATTTCTGCGCTGCAGAAACATTGACCGAGATGCCGGGTCCCACCGCTTGGCGGGCATCCGGGACAGGCAATGTGAGAATCCCGCAATCGACGATCCCTTTGTTGTCTGGCAGGACAACCGCAACGGCGACTGGGATATTTATGGATTCGACCTCAGGTCCGGCAAGGAGCTGGAGATCTGCAAAGGTCCGGGCGACCAGACAAATCCGGCGGTGCATGGATCGACAGTTGTCTGGCAGGACAACCGTGGCGGCGACTGGGATATCTATCGATACAATCTTATTGCCGGGAAAACATTTCCCGTCGTGATTGCCGCCCACAACCAGACGGAACCTGACATCTACGGCGATGTCGTGGTTTGGACAGATGACCGCGGCGCCGACAAAGATATCTATGCCACAACACTGAAATAGGAACGCAATCAACAAACACAGAGTTGTTTGAGCCTACACGTTGGCGATTACGACAACGACAACGATAACGATAAGACAGATCCCCAACCAGCGCATTCTACCAATGGCTGACGCCGTGGCAGATGCGCGCCGTTAGGTCATCAGCCTCATAGGTGAATCAGAATGCTGAGAGCTGTCCCGAAGAACTGGTTCTCCTGGAAATTCGAGATCTTCGACGGCGAGGTGTGCGTGACGAACTTAGACCTTGCCTGGTTTCGGGAAGAAGTTGAGTTCGCCATCCAAGGACGTACCTTCGAGATCGGTAGGGAAGGCGTCATGAGTAGCGTGTTCTTGCTGAGGGAGGATGGTAGGACGATTGCCTCCGCAACGAAGCCGAGTGCCTTCCGTCGCTCATTCGACGTGGTGTTTGACCAGACAGGCTATAAGTTGGAGGCTGTGGCGCCATTTGTACGAAGATTCGAGCTGCGGAAGGACTTTCGGGTAGTTGGATCGATCCACCCTGTGCACTGTATCGGTCGGAAGGCCATCGTGGAGCTTCCCGAGTACCTCCCTCTCGAAGTCCAACTCTTCATAGCCTGGCTTGTTATCATGCTATGGAAGAGGGGATCGAGCCGCAGCCGATCGCTGCATGGTAACTGATTTCCCCAGGTGATCGTGAACTATGCCTGGGAGGCGCCGCAGCTTAGCAACTTCAGTTGCTAATATCCGTCGATCGCTGCCAGAGCCAGCAGGCCCCCGGGTAGGTGGGTCAAATCTCTACAGGGTGAGCGCCTGCAGACGCGCGGGCTTACGCGTGCATTTTAGGCCCAAATTTTGGTATTGGGGGCAGGACACGATTTCCATGTCGCCGCCAGCCAAGTTGAACTTGCTGTGATTTGCGGCGGAGAAGATCCCTGTCAGTGTCTACACGGGGGCCTTCGCCAGTTTTAGTTCTGGGCTTCGATAGGCTTTCATTCTCCTCTCTGCCTCAATCTTGGACCTTGTTTCGATTCCTCTGTCTTGATGTCAACTGCCATACCGAAAGCCTTGTATTTTTTTAAGTCGTAACGTATTTATGTAAGTTGGTTACAGCATAATAGATCAAGAATTCGGAGTGGTTCTATAATGGATAAATCGATGCCGATCAAGTCATTACATTGTTACTAAAAACGGCGAAGCGCTGTGCAGAAAATTTCGAAATAGGCCGCAGAAACGCGGGCGTCAGCGGCGGCGGAGTTAAATAAAGGAACTTCGTCGCCGACAACGAGAGCCGCGGTTAGGCGGTGTCCACGATGACGGGCAAGAATGCGCTGTCCCACAACGATGCGGCTCGCCACTTCTCGATTACCAGATGCGCTCCCGATCACCGAACAACACCAGCTGTGCCACCGCGCCAGCGCTCTTGCCATAATGACGCGCCGGTGGTACAGTCTGGGTGCCGCGACAGCACGGCAGTTACTCAACATTGCACATCTCCGGCAGGTCATGACATGCCATGAAGATCCCGCAGCAAATATTGGCGGTTTTGGTGTTGCTGCCGGCGCTGGTTGCGCCAATAGCAGCCGATGCGCCGATACGCGGCATGCAGGTGTTTGCCACCGATGGTGCTTCCGGTCAGCTCGAACCGGTGACGCTGTACAATCGTATGCTGGCGCTGGTCATCGGTATCGACAGCTATGCCGACAGCGACATCGATTTGACGTACGCCGTCAACGATGCCAAAGCCGTCGCCCATTTGCTCAAGCGGAATTTCCGATTTTCCCGGGTCGATGAGCTCTACAACGCGGCTGCCACACGCACCGCCATTGTCAGCCGCATCAATGAGATTGCCCGCGACGCTGGCGACGATGATGCCGTGTTCATTTTCTTCGCCGGTCATGGCACCCAGCTCGGAGACGGCGACAACGCGGTGGGCTACCTGTTGCCTCATGACGGTGCGTTCGCCGAACAGGACCCGGCTTGGTCCAACAACATCTCGATGAACGTCATCAAGCACGACTGGAGCAACCTGATCCGCGCCAAGCATGTGTTTTACGTCATGGACGCCTGCTATTCCGGGCTCATGGCGACCCGCGATGTTCGCCAGCGCCGCACCGAACCGGCGGACCTGCTGTACCTGCGCGAGATCACCAGTGAGCCGGTGCGCATCGTCCTCACCGCAGGCCAGGCCGGCCAGACGGTGCTCGATGGCGGCGATGGTTCCGGGCATTCTGTTTTTACCTCCCGCTTCCTGGATGCCCTGCAACGGGAGCAGGATTTCGTCACGGCCCTCGAGCTGGCTGCGGACCTCAAACGCAAGGTCGCTGCCGATGCCCGCGCCCGCGGCCATACGCAGACGCCCGACTATGCCCGGCTCGTCGGTCTCGGCGACTTCGTGTTCGTCTCGCGGGTCGAGTCCTTGGAGGAACTGCAGCAGCAGCTGACGGAGATCGAGGATTCGCTGCGCCAGATGGAAGGCCGCGGCGGCACCGTCGAGGACGCCCTCCGGCGCCAGGAACGGGCCGATCTTCAGGCCCGAATGCTGACGGCGAAGCGGCGTGATGACCGGCGCCGGCAATTGGCAACCGAAGCGAAAGCGGCCGAAGCCGAAGCAGAAGAGCGCCGGCAGCAGGAACTCGAAATCCGCCGCAAGCTCTCCGAAGCCCGTGCCAGGGAAGCCGCGGCGGCAGCCCAGAACATGACGATCAGTGCGGCGCTCACCGAGATCCGCAACATCCTCGAACGCATGACGGCCACCGAGGCGGACGTTGACGCTGGCTACGCCGCGACCCTCAAAGAGCTGCAGAAGCCAAAGGACCTGTTCGAAACCACCGGCGAGTATGAGGCGCGCCAGGCGGAACATCGCCGCCTGCTGACGCAGATCCCGGTGGAAAAGGAACAGCGCCTGGCCGGCTTCCGCGAGGCGCTCGACCTGTTGAACAACCAGGAGT
>CAJWLW010000214.1 GCA_913042885.1 uncultured Lentisphaeria bacterium
TGGTATTTGCAACGGAATGGGAGCGCGATTGCGGGTGATACCCCAGGAATGGTTCGATTGACGGCTCCTGCAGTGCCGTTATGTTTGCTTGCAGTGTTGATTCTTACAAATGGAGCGCCGCAATGGGGCAAGTGAAACAGCAGTTGCAACAGTGCCTGGAAAACTTTCGCGCCGGTACGTTGCGGGAGGAAGACCTCCAAGGTGCACTCGACAGCCTGGAGCGGCCCGGGACGCAGAGCATCCTCTATATCCAGGCACCCACAACGAGCCCGCACGATATCGCCATCGGCATGAGCATCTTCGAGGAAGGCAAAGACCAGGAGGGTGTAGACGAGGACGGCGAGTTTCTCTACCCGTCGTTAAAGGCGGCACTGGACGACGGCTGGCGGATCGTCAAGTTTCCCGGTATGACATCGGGGATGGACGACCAGAGCTCCTACGGCCTCGGCTTTGAATTTGTTCTCGAACGATGGAGGTAAATTGTGATGAAACCGACAACTGAGGACAACAGCAGTCATGCCGCACCCCCGTTCGTTCGCGGCGACACGGTTCACGACTGTCCGCCGACACTGGATGACCAGGGTGTCATCGACTTTTGCAGGAACGGTTTTCTGATCTTCCCCGGTGTGGTGTCCGACGAGGTCAACAGCAAGGCGGTTGATTATCTCGACAGCGTCGAGAGTGGCTCTGTGACCGAACTTGGCAATGTCGACTGGTTTGTCGATGGCGTCCTGAAGAACCCGCAGGCTGCCGGTGCGGTGCGCGCGTTGCTGGGGCGGGATTTTACGCTGCCCGCAAGGATAACGAATCACCGTGGGGAGCTGCCCGAATCCAATAAGGGCGGATGGCATCGTGACGGCGGCTCGATCCACACCCATCGGGTCGAATATCTCCAGGTCTTTTATTATCCCGAAGCCTGCACGGACGACATGGGCCCTACCGAAGTCCTGCCCGGCTCGCACTTCTTACGGGCCAAGCACAACATGATGTCCCACTTTGGAAAAATCGCCGGGACCGTTTCCACGTCCTGTGTCGCCGGCACGATTTTTCTCACCGTTTACAGCATTTGGCATCGGCGCCGCCGTGCCACATCCGGTCCGACCGGCAAGAGCAAGTTTCGCAACCTGCTCAAGTACGCCTATTGGCGAACGACCGCGCCACAGCGCGATTGGATCATCGACCCGCCGTTCGACTTTGCCGGCATCGACTTCAGCCCGATGCGCGACCGTGCATTGTTCGAGCAGAGCCAGGGCGCCATTGCCGCAGGCCAAATGTTTGCCTGGCTCAGTGGCGTCGAAGAGCAATACGTCAAGCGCGGTGGCTCGTGCTGGCCCCTTGGGCCGGTGGGTATGCCGGCCGGCTTGGAAAAGACCGGTGAGGATTGATCGGTGGGCGGATTAGTGGCTTCGGTTGTCCGTGGATAAAGCCGTGATCTCCAACATCTCCTACTCGGCGATCTCGGCGATCACCGCCACGTCCCGCGGCGCAATCTCCACCATGAGCGATCCGGCTTCCATCGTGACCGGTGTATCATTCCACAAATCGACGAACCGGGTGCCGGGCTTCGCGGCGATATCGAGAAGCTTGCCGCGAGCCGTTCTGTAGTTGGCGTTGAATACCGTCCAGACGGTTTTCTGTTCGCCTTTGAATCGATTGACAAAGACTCCTGGAATGTGGTTCGGTATGAGGGGGTCCACGTCCATCGACATGAATTCATCCGCATTCTCATGGAGGATTGTAAACAACTTCCTGAGATCCCGGGTCGCTTCTTTCCCGAAATATCCCTCCGGAGCATAGCAGCGTCGCAAAAAGTAAGAGTCCCCGTTGAATGCAACGAACTTGAGACGCTCCCAGTTGTTGTCCTTGAGGACGTAGCCGTAGATATTGTTGAAACACTTGATATCGGGAAAGGCGAATCGTGTCATGTTCATGGGGACTTGGATGTGGCGCGTGATGTAGCGCAGAATCCCCCCCTGGTAAAAGCTGTTCTGGAACTGAAGCCGGGTATCTTCGGGGTGTGCCTCGGAGCAGATCACCGCGTCTTCCGGGATCGCCTCCCTGATTCTGCGGGTCACCTCGCGTTCACCGTAGAAGTGCGGTTCCGGCGACTGGTGCGGATGGTCCGTCCGGTTGCAAATGCTGCTGCCGCCTCCAAGCTGGTCCAGGTAGACGATTTTGGCGTCCATGTCGCCGGCCAGAAAGGCCCAC
This sequence comes from uncultured Lentisphaeria bacterium, assembly GCA_913042885.1. The sequence continues at coordinate 2,209 of CAJWLW010000214.1, forward strand.
GATTCCACCATGTAATCCACCCATTCTTTGTACGAGAGGCAGGGTACATACCCCATCATGTCGCCATAGTCGACAGGTCGATACCCGAAACCCCATTCGTCTCGCTTCGCCCCAAACCGGTGGGCATTCTCGTTGATGAGAATCGGATTCGTGTAGAGGCTGATGGGAATGCCAGCCTCGTTTGCCTGGCGGATGACGGACCTGAAATTATCTTTGCCGCCAACCGGGAACAGGGCATCCCCGTCATATTCACCGGAGTACTCTTGCCGGTGAAAGTAATTAGGCTCATTGGAGGAATAATCAGGATGATGCGTTGGGTTGTCGGGATGCACCCGGGCATGCCACCCGGCGAGATTCACGACATCACAGTAACCGAAGATATCTCGAATCTTCCGGGCGGTGGGAATCAGACGATCCAATCCCGAATAAACGTACCATGTCCCGGTCACGAATGATTTTTTGTACCAGTCCTGGGCGGGAGGTTTGGGTTTGTACCAGGTGCCCACCCAGTCCCGGTACAAACGGAAACTCTCACGCCAGTCACCCGGCGAAACCGCGATCATGAAATCGGGAAAGCTCCAGCTTGCGCCGGGTTGAATCCATTTCTCGAGATATTCCAGCCGGTACCAACCTCCTTCTTCTCCCTTGCCCACGTCATACCAGTGAAATTGCCCTTCCAGATCATTGCTCAACAGAGTGAGTACATACCATTGTTTCGGGTTAAAGAACGAGTCCACCTGGTGCGGATGCCCGGCGCCATGGGAGGCGTAAACATTCCCCTCGATATGGTGAATCATGGCGCTGCCGCCATCCCTCGGGAAGTAATACCACGTATCGTCGAGCGGACCGAGCTTGATCCCTTCCAGGATCGGGAACCGGACCTTTCCCAGAAAAGGCCGGCCGTCCTTGTTCTCCAGCGTCAGGCCCATCTTGATTTTTCCGTCTTCGGTCAGGCCTATGGTTACCGCCGCCCCAAGATCCGTTTTCTGGTCCTGGTACTCGAGATTGACCAGAATGCCATTGTCCACGGATTGCCTGTCCACCACTTTCCACTGGTCCGATCCGATCCAGTTCTCGGTGTGCTTGATCGCGAATACCGGGGATTGATCCAGCGTGATTTGACCGAATACCGGCGATCCAAGCTGTCGCCATGCCAGGCCGTGTTGAAGGCTGACTTCCGCGGCAATTAGCCCGTCCGATGCACGGGCACTGTTCTGCTGGACGCTGGACTCGGGTTTGCGGGTGATTGCCGGAAGCTTCTTGTCCACGACCGGATACCACGGCGAGATCTCACCCGGGCCGGGCTCAGGCGAGATGGGCTGGCCCGGGTTACAGGTAAGCGCCACCAGGGCGAAGCTGCACTTGTATACCTTGTCGTGGAAGACCAGCCGTTGGGAGACTTTTCCGGGGCCGGGATGGATCACATAAAGCGAAAGCCCGTTGTCCAGCCCATAACTCCTGCTGGTCAGGTTGAACGGGATGACATGATCGGAAGTGCCGTCGCCATAGACGATTTCGGCGGTGAAACGCTCACTCTGGTTAATCGGGGCAATCGGCGTCTTGGGCGGTCCGGAGTCGCCGTCGATCAGTGGTATCTTCGACCAGATCAAAAGAAAGATTTCACGCACCGGGTCGGGAAGGTCGACCTGGAGCGGTCTTTGTTTCTCGATCAGTCGACCCGTTTCAGGAACATCATCGACCTTGGGAATCCGGAACGCAATCTCGTTGACCAGGACCAGCGGGTGAGAAAAAATGTCGGCCGATTCGCTGCCCGGTGGAATTGAAAATGGTTCTTCCTGCAACCTGGGGGGCAGATCCACCGGGAGAAGGTTCGCCTGTCCGGAGGCGTCTTCCCGGTCAAGCGGGGTGAAGCGAAAACCCTTCTCTTCAACCCGCCATTTCCCACTGCCAGCCTCGCCAACAATCTCAAGCCCGATCACCGACAGGTGACTGCCGCCGCCGATACTTTTTTGACCAACATTCCTGATCTTGATGGCATGCTTTCCCGCCGCAAAGAATCGGTCACACACCGGGAATGTCGCACGATGATTGCCGGGTGCATACGTGTCCACTTCCGTTTGAAGCTCATTGTCAACGAACACCTTCAGAAAGCTGCCGTTGGTCACTTTCACCAGGTCCAGGGACACCTTGTAAACGGCTCCCGGCTCCGGCACGGTCAGATCGAAGATCAGCGCGGCATAAGGTGAATACGTCTGCATGCACGGGATGCCGTTCTGCGGCGACTCATGAAATTTCTCAACATTCCCTGCAAGATTGGCAGGGATCGATTGCGTTGTCTGACCGTACGCATCACCCATCGATGCGGCCAAGGCCAAGGCCAAGGCGAACCGGGACAGCCAACCGCAATAGTTCGGCGGCTGTCCGGCAACCGTTTGTCTGATTTTCCGTCGTAAGTTCTTCAAGCTCATGTTTGGCTCCGTAAATGCATCAGCAATTGTCCGTCATACAGCTACTGTCCTGTCTTAACGTGATTGTGCCGGGGCAGGTTGTGGATCAAGTTCGGACGCACGGGTGTATAGGTTCACATAAGAAGATTGAACAGATTTGTGATGAACCGCGCGCCCGTCGATGAAATCCTCAGGCTGCGCCATTCCCTGTCGCTCGCCACTGCCCCTTCATCGCAGATCTGCGGGGTGTTCGAAGTGGGTGTGCAGCGGCTCAGAGTATATCGCCGACCGAGGGTGAGTCAAGGCATGGTCGCCGGCCTCGTCCACACGGACGAGCAGTTGAGCCGATGGCAGCCGCATAGTGACCACCTGCGGCGTGTTCCCCGGGAGAGGACCGGTGCCCCGGCTTTCTCCGGGGCCCACGGCGCCTGACAACGACGAAATTTCCGATAATGCCTCGCATCTTCAGGTGCTCTCAGCTATCTTCCCTCCCCGTTGCCGGAAACCAACGCCCCATCAAATGGTCGTGAGCGTTTTGTGTCGGTTCCACAACGACAAGGGATCGGATCATGGTTGACCGAAAATGCACTGCTGCCGATCGTGACTGCCCCGGCTACCACCTGGTGCCGACATCGGGGTGGATGGGTGATCCGAACGGCATCATTTTCCACGACGGCCGATACCACGTTTTCTACCAGCACAATCCGAACGACATGTGGCTGGGCAATCCCGCCTGGGACAGGATGGACAACGTGCCGTGGGGACCGGCGGCGAATCCGAACGTGCCGAAGGGGCTTTGGGGCCTGCACTGCGGCGACGTCTGCTGGGGCCATGCCGTCAGCGAGGACCTGGTTAACTGGCAGCATTGGCCGATCGCGATCAGCGCGACCCCCGGCGGCTACGATGCGGGGGGCTGCTTCAGCGGCTGCACGGTAATCAACGACGGCGTGCCGACGATCGTGTATACCTCGACGACCAGGACGCCTGCGGCCGGGATTCGCACCCTGCGAGCGCAGAGCATTGCCACGAGCGACGATGGAATGGTGACCTGGCAGAAGCACCCGTCCAACCCCGTGCTGGCGGATGTTCCCGACCTCTCCGGCGCCATTCATGCCTGGCACGACCCGCACGTGTGGCAGGAAGAGGATGGATGGTACATGGCGCTGGGCTGTGGCTGCCCCAACGTTGCCGGCGTCATTCTCCTGTACCACTCGGCGGACCTGTTGAACTGGCAGTACATGCATCCGCTGTATGTCAGCGGCGCCATCGAGAAGTCGGGCGACCGCTGGCTGGTGCCCGACTTTTTCAAACTGGGCGACAAGCACGTGCTGCTGTTCTGCACCGGCACGCCGGACGCTGCATGCTTCACCGGCTACGCCGTCGGCGATTACGTTGACCACTGTTTTATACCGGAGGTCGAGGGCGTGCTCGGCCCCGGCAGCGCGCCGTCTGCCATGGCGGCGCGGACTTTGCTCGACGACCAGGGCCGGCGGATTGTATTCTGCCAGCTCGGCGACGAGCGCGGTGATGTCAATCAGCGCCAGGCGCCTCGAACCGGGGTGCTGTCACTGCCCTGGGAGTTGTCGCTGCTCGATGACCTCACGCTGGGCGTCCAGCCGGTTGATGAAGTCTGCTCGAAACACCAGCCGGACTGGCAGTTCGAGAACGTGACACTTGCACCCGGCAAGACGTGGCGAGCGGATTCAGTCGCCGGCGACATGCTCGAGCTCGTCGCCGAGATCAACGTCGGCCAGGCCGACGAAGTCGCACTCGGGGTGCGATGCTCCAATGACGGCAGGGAGCAGACGCTGATCGTCTACAACCGGCTGGAGCAGAAGCTCTCAGTAGACCCCAGCCACTCCAGCACTGATGAAGGCAGCTGCGAGGAAAGCTGCGGTTCCGTTTTGAAACTTGCCGGGAATGAGCCGTTGCGATTACACGTGTTCGTCGATCGTTCAACAGTGGAAGGCTTCGCCAACGGCCGTGCCTGTGTGTTCCATCGCATCCGGCCGCTGCTGGAAGACAGCGTCAACGTCGAGCTTGTGGCCAGGGGCGGCGAGGCGGAAGTGACGACCCTGAACGCATGGCGAAAAGAGGCGGTCAAGATTACCGGCCTGGATAATTGAGTGAAACGATCATTGCCTTGTGAAGGCATGCGGCATGCGGATTGATGCACTCGATCGACGCCTTTCTCTTTGGCTCCGTGCCGCCGGGGTTGCCTCGCTGTACTCACCGGTCACGGCGGCCCGCCCGTCTGCAGATCGTCACTGCCCGGACAGTGTCTTTCTGTAAGCGCGTCCCACACAACCTTGCCCTGCCAGGACGCCGGGATGTCGAGGTTCAGCATGTGCGCCGCGGTCGCAGCCGTGTCGCAGATCGATACATCCGTCCGTATCTCGTGGGCCTGCTTGATGCCCGGCCCGCAACAGATCCACGGCACTGTGGTGTTGACCGGGTGGCTGAATTGCCAATCCTCCGGGTCGCCGTGGCTGATGTTGTTGATCTGTCCGCCTCCGTGGTCGCTGAGGATGAAGACCAGTGACTCGTCACGCGTTCCCGCCTCTGTCATCGCGTTCAGCAGCTCACCGACCTGTTTGTCGCACCGGGCCACTGCGGCGCACTGTTCGGCGCTCTCCCAGCCATGCTCGTGGCCGATGGCGTCCGGATCGTCGAAATGCACGAAACAGAAATTCGGCTTGTCGTGATGCAGGCAATCGATCGCGGCGGCTGTTACTTGCGCGCTTCCGTGCTCGGGCTCGGTCGAGAAGATCGTGTCTACCGTTCCCGGCCTTGGCAGCTCGTGCAGGGGGGGCCAATTGTTGAACATTGCCGTGCCGAGTCCGGCCTCGTGGGCCAGGTCGAAGACCGAGGGCACGGGATAGGTGCGCGGGTCCAACCACCCCTCGGGGTCGCTCAAGAGCTCGTAGGCGTCGGCCGGCACACCGGCCAGAATGCCAACGTAACACTGAAGCGACCATGTCGGCAGCATCGATTGCGCCCGCCACGAGTATGCGCCGTTCTCACGCAGGCGGTCGATGTGAGGTGTTTCGGCCCGCTTGAACGTTGCCGGTGTGGCTCCGTCCAGGGCGACGATCAGCACATATTCCGGGAGTGTCACGCTTGCCTCCGCCGCGCCATTGATCAGCGCCGTGATCATGCTCTCATGGCGTCATTTCGAGCTTCAGAGCAATCATTCCCGATGGCTCCAGCGATACCGTCCTGATCCGGACAGAACCGCAGTGCTGCGGGATACAAACACAAAAAAGCGCGGGGTTGATACGACCCCGCGCTTTCTGTAAAAGTAGTCGCTGTGCTTGCGCCTATGGATTCAGCTTGGCGTCGATAGCAGCGGTAATCCCCGCGCCGACGTCGCAGTCCGGCTCGCAGATATTGGCGCTGATCAACAAGTTATCGACAATGGTCTGAGCAAATTCCTGTAGCTCCGGGATATTGGTCGGCGTGTTGGTGCCTACAAGCTTGCAGGCCAACGCAACTGCGGCATTGGTTACGTCGGCACACGGGGTGCACGCGGCAGCGGCGCCAGCAGCGCCCTGCGGTCCCTGCGCACCGGCGTCACCGGCGTCACCAGCGTCACCAGCGGCACCAGCGGCACCAGCAGTGCCATCGGCGCCTTGCTTGCCCTGCGGCCCTTGCGGCCCGGCGGGAAGGCTGTCGAGCTTGGCCTCGAGCGCCGCCTGGCCTGCCAGAACGG
>CAJWLW010000215.1 GCA_913042885.1 uncultured Lentisphaeria bacterium
CGTGCGACAGCCGACTGGCGTGAGGTCATTGACGATCCGCGGGTTGCCGCAATCAGCGTGACCACCTCCAACAATGCGCATCTGGAAATCGCCGAAGCCGCCGCTGCCGCAGGCAAGCATATATACTGCGAGAAACCGGTCGGCCGCAACCCGGCGGAAACGGCAGCAATCGAGGCTTGTGTGCGAACGGCCGGTGTGCTGTCACTGGTGGGCTACAACTATCGCTGGCCACCGCTGGTTCAACATGCCCGCGACCTGATCGCCGCCGGCAAACTCGGCGACCTGACGCATTATCGCGGATATTTCCTGGTCGGCTACGCCAACAATCCCGACGGCGTCCTGTCGTGGCGGTTCCAGCGTGAACTGGCCGGGTTGGGCACGCTCGGAGACCTGATGTCACACGTCGTCGACATGGCCCATTTTCTCTATGGCCCGATCGCCCAGATCGTCGGCAACCAGCACACCTTCATCACCGATCGCCCGGTAGTGGAGCCGGGAACCACCACACATTTCGCTGTCGGCGACGGCAGCAAACGTGAGCCTGTCACCAACGAGGACTACGTCAGTGCGCTGGTGCGGTTCGAGAACGGCGCCCAGGGTACATTCGAAACCTGCCGCGTGATCAGCGGCAAGCCGTGCCAGATGGCGTTCGAGCTCAACGGCGCCCATGGCGCGCTCGGTTGGAACTACGAGCGCATGAACGAGCTCAAGGTGTATCTGCCCGGGCAGGCCGGCGACGACCACGACGGCAACACCTGCCTGATGGCCGGGCCGCAGCATCCGATGTTCGACCGCTTCATGCCCGGCGTAGGCAATGCCATGGGGTACGAAGACCTGAAAGCGATCGAGGCCTATCACTTTCTGCAATCTGTCCGAGACGGTGAACAAGCCGTTCCGGGATTCGCCGAAGCATTGGCAGTCGCCCGTGTCCATGCAGCCATCATCCGATCGTGTGATCACGGTGCCTGGGAAACGGTCAACGATTCTGTCGAATGCTGATTCCTGACTTTCTTCCATCCCGCTCCCGTCCCTGTCCCATCCGTTGCTTTTGATCAATCTGTTGGTAGCCCTCCTCCTCCCCCTCTTCAAGCATGGCCGTGACCGCAATCATCCTGGTGGCAATCTCCGCCGTTCTGCATGCCAGCTGGAACCTGCTGAGTAAACATGGGCACCCGACCGCGTCGTTTTTTCTACTGGCCAATCTGGCTGGAGCGGTGCTGCTGCTGCCGGTTCTGATATTGTCGGCCGACGTGCTGGACTGTTTCGTCAGTGGCCGCGTCGGCCTGTTGCTGCTGGCCACCGGCTTCTTCATGGCGCTGTACTGGGCCGCGCTGGCCGGCGCTTATCGGGCTGGCGACATGTCGGTCGCCTATCCGCTGGCGCGGTCGTCGCCGGTCATTGTCGTGACCGTTGTGACGCTGATCCTCGGCCGCGGTGATCAGGTGTCCGGGCAGTGTACAATCGGCATAGTACTCGTCGTCGCCGGCTGCTTCCTGATTCCGATGAAGCAGTTCACCGACTTCCGGATGCGCAACTACCTGTGCAGGATATGCGGCATGGCACTGCTCGCCGCTGTCGGGACCGCCGGTTACACAATGCTCGACGACGAAGCACTGAGGCTCCTGCGACAAACGCCGAAAATCAGCTACAGCGTGGTCCGGACAACGCTGTGCTATGCCTGCTTCGAGGCACTGAGCGCCTCGCTGTGGCTGACCATATTCATCATCTGCCGGCGCGATGGCCGCGCCAGTCTGCGGCGAACTGTCAGCGCACAGAAGCGCAACACCTTCATCACGGGTGCCATGGTGTATGTGGCCTACAGCATCGTCCTGATCTCCCTGGCTTTTGTCGACAACGTCAGTTATGTCGTCGCCTTCCGCCAGCTCAGCATCCCGCTGGGTGCGGCCTTCGGGATGCTGGCACTGAAGGAACCGGGGTACCGGCCAAAACTCGCCGGTATCCTGGTCATGGTTACTGGTCTCGTGCTGGTGGCCACGGGATAGACACCGATAGTACGACAATGCCTCCGTGCCCGTGCATCCGGCGGCACAGTAAGAATGGAAGTTTGCACCGGTGTTGGACGGTTCGTATGCAAGAGAACGGAGGCATCGTGGTACATGGCTCCGCGTCAAGCCATCGTCAGTTCTTCACCTGTCGTCAGATAATGGGCCAGCTTCTTCGCTGAAAAGACTCGCGCATCGCGGATCGACTTGTCAGTGCCCCCGCCCAGGTGTGGTGTGATGATGACGTTGTCATGCATCTGCGCATATTTCACCAGCGGCGACTCACTCATGTCGGCACGCCATTCGTCGTGGATGACGTCTGCGCCGAACGCAGCGAGCTTGCCGGTCTCCAACGCATTGAGCAGCGCTTCCTCGTCGATGATATCGCCACGGCTGGTGTTGACCAGAACCGCACCGTCTTTCATCTTCGCGAACGCCTGGTCGTTGAACAGATGCACGTTCTCCGACAGCAGATGAATGTGTATCGAGATGGCGTCGGATTCCGCCAGCATAGTGTCAAAGTTGACGGGCTCTACACCGTCAATCTCGAACGGCTGTTTGTCGCAACCGAGCACGCGCATGCGAAAGGCCTTGCCATACTCAACGGTCATCTTGCCAAGACGTCCGACTCCGAGTACGCCCAGCGTTTTTCCCGACAGCTGCCGTCCGACGAAATCGCCAATATCCCAGCCGCCCTGAAGCACATGATCGACAGCACCACGCAGATGCCGATGGCACGCGAGCATATGCATCCAGGCGCATTCCGCCGTTGCGGTGAAGGTGTCCAGCAACGCATAGTCACGTGTAATACTGAGGACGCGAATGCCTTTGGCAACGGCCGCATCGACATCGATGTGATTGGTGCCGGTCGATGCCGTATTGATCACGCGCAACCGCGCGGCACGGTCAAGCACGTCCTGATTGACCTGGACCTGGGTGTGGCACCACAGGACATCGTACTGGTCGATGATATCCTCGAGTACCCGCTGATCCGGCTCCCGACAATCGAGCTGGCCAACAGCGCAAAGTGCCTCGGCAGCCTCAGGAGCCATCGACAAATCGCACATGCACAGAATGCGTGGGGTGCTCATCGGCTACGGTCGTTCACCCGCGGCGAGCCGGGCGTTGATTTGATCGAGCAACGGCGGCACATCGGCAATTGTGTCGACGACGTAGTGCGCACCCGTCTGGGCCATGCGCCCGTAGGCCCTGTCGCGGCACGTCTCGTAGTCGTCCGGATCCATCGCGGCGATTTCCGCCTCGGTCATGCCGAACTCGTTGCCGGTCACTGCCAGGCCGATCGTCCACATCCCGGCATTCAACCCTTCGCTGATGTCCGGCAGGGTATCACCGACTTTGACGATCGCCTCCATTGGATAAATCTCGAGGTTGACGGCGTTCTGCAGGCACATCCAGGGATGCGGCCGCCCTGCCGGTACGTCGGTGGCGCATACCGAGGAGTCGGGGATGTAGCCGCGCTTGGCAGCCTCGCCCTTCAGCAGCTCCATCATCTCTCCCGTAAACCCCGTCGTTGAGCCGATCTTCAAACCGCGCTCACGGAAGTCGGCGCACGCCTCGAGGGTGCCGGGAATCAGATCGGCGTAGTCGGCGAGGCAATCCAACTGCAGCGGCACGAACGCCTGGAACATCGCCTCGATGTCGTCCTCCGTGCAGGGCTGTCCCTTGACGTCCTGCCACGCTTGGGCGACGCGTGGGATCTTCGAGATGGCACGAATATGCACTTTCTTGTGCGCCCCCATCGGCTCCCGCGCCTCGGCGACGGTGATCTCGACGCCCTGTCGCTTGAAAACCTCGATGAAAACTACGGCCGGCGCAAAGCAGCCGTAGTCCATCGTCGTGCCCGCCCAATCAAGAATGACGGCACGAAGCGCGCCGCGGTAGGTTCTTTTGAAAACGAAGTCCATGGTTCATCTCCTGGTTATGGTCGAATAGCAACACGAAACGGCCGTTCACGCGCGGCGTATTCGAACGCCTCGTTCACGGCCAACAGCGGAAAAGTTCTGGCGACCAGCTCACTGAACGGAAAGCGGTCGCTACAGTCAGTCAAGAACGTCATCGCATCGGCCAGGTCCACCGGCGCGTAATTGTGCAGGCCGTGGATGGTCAGCATGCGGCGAATGACAGTTTCCGGCGATATCGGCAGGGCTGGTACGGGGAACACAGCACCAACCAAAACCAGCCGGCCACCGGTGCGCAGCAGGTCGAGGCCCGCCGCCATCGCATCGGTGGCACCGGAGAAATCCAATGCCGCATCAACGCCGCGCCCGGATGTCGCCTCGGCAACAGCCTGTGCCAGCTCCGACGTGTCGTCACTGCCGACACAGACAGTCGCACCAAACCGCTGCGCAATTTCCCGTCGCAACGGATCGGGGTCGGAGACAATGACGGATGCAGCGCCGCGTGTTCGGCCCAGGGCACAGGCGGTCAGGCCGAGCATGCCGGCACCATGGATGAGAATCGCCGCGTCCGCACAATCCCCCGCCAGGCGCATGGCTGCAATGACGGTTGCGGTGGCGCAGTTGGCCGGACAGGCTGTTTCATCGGGAAGCCCGGTCGGCACCGGCAGGATGGTTGTTCCCGGCATCAACTGGCAATACTCGGCCAGGCCGCCAGTCAACGGGTTCGGCGCTTCCAGGGACGTGTGTCCATACTTCAGCAGGTCAACGCATTTCTGCGGCAACTCGTGCTGACAGTAGAAACAGTCGCCACAATGAACCGCAACAGACCATGTCACGCACTGTCCGACCTCCAGTGGTTGTCCACGATAATCAAAAACAGGCGCATCGCCGCCAATCTCGACGATGTCGCCGAGGATTTCGTGACCGAGAATCAACGGAACCGGCGCCGAGCGCCGGCCATCAGCAGTGTGGATATCGCTGCCGCAGAGTGTGCAGCAGCGGACACGGACGAGCACACCGCCGGGCGGCAGGGCAGGCACCGGTATCTGCTTCAATTCGATTGTTTCATCTTTGCCGTGAAACACGGCCGCGAGTACAGAATTCATCAGTGTCCTTGATCCTTTCAACCTTGCAGCTGCGGCTCAATTGCCTTGAGCGATCTGTCCCAAATCAAGCACCTCGAGCCGATCGGTTCCGGATGCGCAGATCCGATCTCCGCGCCCGTTCATTCCACGGGCTGCCCCAGCCCAATGTCCGCCTCGACCTCGCGCAACCCCATGATCACGTCTTCGATCAGCTCGCCCAGCTCGACCCCGAGCATATCGACGCCGCGCAGAATTACCTCGCGGCTGGCGCCTGCCGCGAAACTCTTCTGCTTCCACTTCTTCTTCACCGACTTGACGCCCATATCGGCTACACTTCGCGACGGTCGGACCAGGGCGCAAGCATACACCAGCCCGGTCAGTTCATCTATCGCGTACAGCGTTTTCTCCAATTGAGACTCTGGCACCACGTCGGTGCAGATCTCCCAGCCATGCGACATCACCGCACGAATAACTTCCGGCGGCCAGTCGGCCGCGGTCAGGATCTCCTCCGTCCTGGCGCAATGCTGTTCGGGACTCCGCTCGTAATCGAGGTCATGGATAAGCCCGACAAGCGCCCAAAACTCTTCGTCCTCACCACCCTTGCGTGCCATGTATCGCATGACCGCTTCAACAGACAGTGCATGATTGATCAAGGACGGCTTGCTGTTGTGCTCGTGCAGCAACTCGAGAGCTGCGTCACGGGTGGGCAAAGTTGGCATGGGAAACTCCGGGGACCAGCGTCCAGGTTTCAGTGTTCAAGCTTCGGTGTTCCAGTTGAGTCGATCGAAAAGTTACTCGCCACGCCTCAGCTCAAATGCCTCCGCAACCACGGCACGGCATGGGCACCGTCCCATCGGTGTGCGCCTTCGAAGACATAATGCTTGAGCAGACGCGTCGCACCGAACAGCTTGTAGGCGCGGCGCGCGATGCGTACCTGTGACTTGACGTTCTTCACGCCGCTGGCGCCGTTCAGCGGATCGGCATCGCCGGTTTCGACCAGCAACGGCCGGGGCGCGATCATCGCTGCAATATCGCCCATGTCAACATGTTCATAGAGATGCGGCACATAGTTGCACGAACAGTTGATATGCAGGTCAAGCAACGATTCCTTGTAGCCGTATAAGTAGCCGCTGACGATGGCGCATTTGATACGGTTGTCAAGCGCCGTCGCCCACAATGTCTGCAGCCCGCCGCCGGACAACCCGGCGCAGCCCAGTCGTTTGCTGTCGCAGTCGTCACGCCTTTCGATGTAGTCGATCAGACGATGAATATCCCACATCCACATCCCGGTCACCGTTTGTCCAAGCGGGTACGCCATCTGGTTCAGCCACAAACAGGATGAATGCAGGATATCCTGGCGGTCGTGTCCTTCCTGCCGCTCGCCGAAGCCGCGCGCGTCCGGGCAGAAGGTGATGAAGCCGTTCTTCGCGAACGCCACGCCATAAGCATAGTTGTACTCGCGGATCGCTGCCGCGACAGCGGGCACCTCGCGGCAACCGGCCGGAGATAATTTGCCGCCGCTGCCATGGCCGTGCGGGGCGACGACGACGGGGTATGGTGGTGCCCCCTGCTTGGGAATGAGTACAAACATCGGCATGATAACCTGTGGCTCGGTGCAGATCTCTACGCGCTGTCGGATGTAGTCGCCGCAATCGACGACATCGGTCACCTTCGGCCGCGCCTCGCACTGGATCATCGTGTCGTACCCAGTCAACGATTTGAGCCGAGCGCCGGCCTTGCGGCGCCAGGCGCGGTGCGACTTCAAGTCGGCGGCCTTACAGGGAAGCTGCCGCGCCACACGACGAAACCGCGCCTGCATGCCGGGCAGCATGCCAAGGTCACGCGTCAATGGATTCTCTGGCATCAGGTTCTCCCTGTAAAGCGGCAAAGCCGCAAAGTCGCAAGGGGCAAAAAGGTCAATAGAGATGGTGCTCGGTCAGCTTCCATTTTCAATCCTTTCGCCAAAATATTCCGGTTGCCAGGCGAGACACCCGCCGTCTACGGGCAGCGCTTGTCGAGCTGACGGTCCGGCATCACAGATCAGCGATCCCAAACATCTCACAGGCCTCGACAACGGTCGCCCAGATATCGTCCTCGATCGGAATCCCGTCACGGCGGCGTGTCTCACGAGCATTCGCCTCCGGGTCACCGGGCATGAGGACACGATCGACTCCGGGAGCCGGCGGTACGGCGTGCACGCGCTGAGACATTTCGTCGGACCAGCTCAGGAAATCGCCCATCTCCTGAAACAGGTCGGCCTTCAGAGCGATCATCGTGCCGCCTTCACAACGCAGGATGTCACCGCCGCGCTTGTCGTCCTTCAACGCGTTGGTCCCGAGGAAAATCCGGCTAATGTATTCAACCATCATCATGATCGCGTACCCTTTATGGTCGCCGAACGGTGCGTGGCCGCCGTCGTCGAAGAATTCCTCCGGATCATCGGTCGGGACACCATGTTTGTCGACGACATAGCCCTGCGGCAACTTCTCGCCGCGTGCCTTGGCGTTAACAACCTTGACGCCGGACGTACAACTCGTTGCGAAGTCGAACATCACCGGATGCCCGGCCGCGGTGGTTGGGAAACCCGCCGCCAGCGGGTTGGTGTTGAGAACCGGCCGCGACCCGCCAAACGGCATGGCTGTGGGTGCCAACTCACTTTGACCGCCGGCAAAGACGAAACTGATCAGCCCTTCGGCCGCGGCCATGTCGACGTAGTGCCCGAGCCTGCCGAGATGGTGCTTCTGCACGACGCCGGCAATAGCGATATTCTGCGTCTTCGCCTTGTCGATGCAGATCTGCATGGCCTCCCTGCCGGCCGGCTGGCCGAAGCCCCAGTTGCCGCTTACCAGGGCGCTCGAGGCCGTCTCCTGGAGAATTTCAGGATGCGCATCCGGCACGATATCGCCACTCTGCACCCCCTTCACATAGCCGATTAGATGCCAGATACCGTGAGAGTCGACACCGCACAGATTAGACGCCGCCAGATGCTCGGCAACGCCTTCGGCATTCCACTCGTCGGCGCCGGCGGCCATCAGGACCTTCTTCACTATTGCATGCAGTTGTTCAGCAGTTCTGGTGACCATAGACCCTCGTTCTTAAGGTGGTTGATTAGAAACGGCGGCACCTATTTGAGGCGAAGACACAATCATAAGTTATATTCTGCAGTTCGATTTACAGGTCTAACTGCGTTTTTTACAATACAACTCTGGAGAGCAATCTCATGGGTTTCAAGTACTCTGTCATCACCTGCACTTTGACGTCACAAATCAACTTCTGGGAACACCCGCGCGAAGTCCTCGAGACGATGGCCGAGCTCGGTT
>CAJWLW010000216.1 GCA_913042885.1 uncultured Lentisphaeria bacterium
CGGGCGCAAAATCAAGTCGCGTGTCCCAGGCCGGGACACGCGAGCTTGCTCATCACTCTCAGGTGGCGGCGTCGAAATTGGTCGCCACGGCATCCCAGTTCACGACGTTCCAGAAAGCCGCGATATAGTCGGGCCGGCGATTCTGGTAGTTCAAGTAGTAGGCATGCTCCCAGACGTCCAGCCCCAGGATCGGGGAGTCGCCGGTCATCAACGGTGAATCTTGGTTCGGCGTGCTGGTCACTGCCAGCTTGCCGCCACTCACTACGAGCCAGGACCAACCACTGCCGAAGCGGGTTGCCGCGGCGTTGGCGAAATCACTCTTGAATGCGTCGAAGCTGCCGCAGCTGCTGTCGATTGCATCTGCGAGGGCGCCGGATGGCGCGCCACCGGCATTCGGACCCATGATCGTCCAGAATAGATTGTGGTTGACATAACCACCGCCGTTGTTGCGGACAGCGCCTTGGATGTCGGAGGGCAGCGAGTCGAAATTTGCCAGAAGTTCCGGTACTGGTGTGGATTCGTGCTCGGTACCGGCGACCGCGTCGTTCAGCTTGCCGGTGTACGCAGCGTGATGTTTGTCATGGTGGATTTCCATCGTGCGCGCGTCGATGTGCGGTTCGAGTGCGTCGAATGCATAGGGCAGGTCGGGAAGTTGATGTGCCATGATGCCTCCTCTTTTAGGGTTGCGGGTTCTACAACGGGGACACACATCGGTAGTGTGTGACTTGTGACAAAAGGAAACTACTTCCCCATCGGCGGCAGGTCAATACAGTTTCGGTGCAAAGCCGCGACAGTTGCACCGGGTTGTAACATCACGTAAATTGCCTGCAAGAACTTCAACAACTATCGCTCTCTGGCTGCCTGTCCAGCATAGCTGTATCCGTGGCATGACTAAGAACAACAAAGCCTGCTGTACCCCAACCAACCCCGAATCATCGGTAACTCTCGTCGAGCCGATCGATTTCGCCGACAGTGGCTCGACCTCGGGTATGCGGAGCCTCGAAGGCGGCGCCTTCCTGATGGGCACGGATCGCGACGAAGGTTTTCCCGCCGACGGCGAAGGCCCGGCGCGCGAAGTGACGCTGCGAGCGTTTCACATCGACATCACCA
Source organism: uncultured Lentisphaeria bacterium (assembly GCA_913042885.1). The sequence continues at coordinate 1,111 of CAJWLW010000216.1, forward strand.
GTGTCACCAACCGACAGTTTGCGAACTTCGTCAAGGACAGCGGTTACCGGACCGATGCGGAGAAGTTCAATTGGTCCTTCGTTTTTCACCAGCAGCTCGCTGCCCGCAGCCGCAAAAACGTCGACGATACCGTGTTCGGGCTCGAGTGGTGGTGCAAAGTGAGCGGTACCAACTGGCGACACCCGGAAGGACCGAGATCGAATATCAAGCGGCGTATGGACAACCCAGTAGTGCATGCCTCATGGAATGATGCCATCGAGTATTGCCGCTGGGCGGGTAAACGGTTGCCTACCGAGGCCGAATGGGAGTACGCAGTGCGCGGCGGCCTGGTACAGAAAATTTTCCCATGGGGTAATGAGCTGGAGCCCGGCGGTAAACACCAGTGTAATATCTGGCAGGGTGAATTTCCCGCGCACAATACCTGCGACGACGGCTACGCAGGTACGGCGCCGGTGCGATCGTTCAAGCCCAACGGTTACGGCCTTTACAACATGGTCGGCAACGTCTGGGAATGGTGCAGCGACTGGTTCAGTCCCGACTTTCACCTTGCCGCGACTCGTGACAATCCGGTCGGGCCCGAAAGTGGCGACCGCAAATTGATGAGAGGCGGTTCGTTTCTGTGCCACGATTCCTATTGCAACCGATATCGTTGCGCGGCCCGTACCGCGAACACCCCGGACAGCTCTACTGAGAACTGTGGTTTTCGATGCGTTCGCGATGCCTGAGCCGCAAACGGGGGCACCGTCCGGACGCCCGAATGCACCAGTGTATGATGTAATCTTGCGCTTGGAAGCAAGTTGCACACGACCGGTGTGGCACTGACGGTGATGTAATCGCAAGCGTATCGTGTCAGCCACCGTATCACGGGTAAGAACGACAAGCGCCTCACGATGATTCCGAACGCCTCATTCAACTCCAGTTCGGAAGACCTGATGCCATAGGGCGCAGCCCGATTACAGCGAGACGATCGTCACGCCGCCGCCGCCGGCATCCTTGCCGAGCTCGCCCAGCCGGTACTGTTGAACCGCCTGATTGCCCCGCAGGTAGTCGTGCAGGCCGCGGCGCAACCGGCCGGTGCCGAAGCCGTGCACGATCCGCACTTCGTTGAGTCCTGTGATCAGCGCCCGGCTCAGGAATGATTCGAGTTCGGCAACCGCTTCGTCGACCGTGCGGCCGATCAGATTGAGTTCATGTTCGGTCCGTTGCGGCGGTGGCGGGCGTACGTTGAATACCGGTTCCGTCGAAGGTTGCGGCTGCACGCACCGCCCGATTTGCGAACTGCGTACGTCGAACCGCTTGCCTGCCACTTCCACAGTCACGCGACTGCGGTCGTCACTGAGGTCGACGATACAACCGCTGTCGTTCAGCGTCTCGACACGGACGAACTGTCCGAGTTCCAGATCCTCCGGTCTCAGTGGCTCCTCAGGGCGCGGCTGCGTTTCCGCCAGGCTTTGTGCCAGACGCTTCTCTTTGCGGGCGACGTCTTCCCGCACCGCTTTGATCTCCTGTCGCGACTCCGACGTCTTCGCCTGCACCAGCATCCGGTCCATCTGCCGCCGGGTGTTTTCCACCATCGTTGCGGCTTCCTTTTGTGACTGGTGCAGTAGCCTTTTGCGCTCTTTTCGCAGGCGCGTGAGTTCGCCCTGCAGTTCCTCGCGTTCGCTGCGCAGGGAATCAAGTGTTTCGTCGGCCGCTGCCGCGGCGCTGCTGAGTCGGCGCTGGTCGCTGTCGAGTTTTTCGAGGATGTCTTCGAGCTCCACGGTCTTGCTCCCAATCATTTCACGGGCACTCTCGAGAACATCGCCGGGCATCTCGTAGCGCTCGGCAATTACCAGAGCGTAGCTGGCGCCGGGGCGGCCGACCTGAACCACATATTCCGGCTGCAGCGACTCCAAATTGAATTGTACGGAGGCATTGACCATGGCGTCCTGCCGGTGCACATGATGTTTGATGATGCCGAGGTGCGTCGTCACGAATGTCAGGCCCGCGGCGGCGGCCAGGGCGTCAAGAATTGCACAGCCGAGGGCGCCGCCTTCGACCGGGTCGGTGCCGGACCCAAGCTCGTCGATGAGGGCGAGTGTGCGCTGTGATCGCGCCGTCTCCAGCAGGTTCTTGATCTGCACGACGTGGGCACTGAACGTGCTGAGGTTTTGTTCGAGGGATTGCTCGTCACCGATATCGGCGATGATCTGCGGGAAGATGGGCATTTGACTGCTCGGCTCCGCCGGGATCGGCAGTCCGGTCTGGTAGATCAGTGCCAGCAGACCAAGCGTCTTCAACGCCACGGTCTTGCCGCCGGTGTTCGAGCCGGTAATCGCCATGACATTACAGTCATCCGGCATCGTCAGATCGAGCGGCACCAGTACATCCTCTTGGCCGTTGCCTCGAAACTGTTGCTGCAGCAACGGGTGCCTGGCATTGCACAGGCGCAGATTCTTCGATCGTTGGGGATAGCCGCACTGGTAGTCGGCAGCCCAGTGGCTGGCGGCAAAAACAAGGTCGTAGCGGCAGAGAGCATTGGCCGTTTCCTGCAGAGCTTCGCCCTGGCTGCGCAGGTGGCGGCTGAGCTCGGTAAAAATGCGATGGATCTCGTCGCGCTCCTGCAATCGCAGCGTCGCCAGTTCGTTGCCCGCCTCGACGGTGATTTGCGGTTCTATGAACAGTGTGCGGCCGCTGTTCGACTGATCATGCACGATCCCGGGTAGTCGGCTCTTGAGTTCGCGTCGTACCGGCACGACAAAACGGTCGTTGCGCGTGGCGATGAATTTTTCCTGCAGGACGTTGTTGTAGTCCGAGTTGCCCAACAGGGTTTCGAGCTGTCGGCGCAGGCGTGCCTCGAGGTTGCGGAGGCTCCGTCGGATCTGCTGCAGTTTGGTGCTGGCGTTGTCCCGGATGGAGTGGTTGTCGTCGAAAACGCGGTTGATACGCTGTCGCAGTTCGGGGCAGTCATGGACTTGTTCACCGAGCTCGGCCACCACCTGATCGGCTGCGGGTTCTCCATCGGAGAGGAAGGCGTGCACCCCGGCCGCAACACCGAGAAACTCACTCAGTGCCGCGAAGTCATCAGCGGCCAGCACAGCATCGATGGGGCGGCCGCGCCTGAGAATTTCGCTGGGACAATCGAAGTGCGCCCGTGGCAGATCGACATCGTGCCGGCGCAGAGTCATGAAGGCGCTGATCAACGCCGTCAAGTCGTCGATACCGGTGCTGTCGCCGACTGGACGCAAAGCCAGAACTGCAGCGCCGCCGCCGGCCGAGCAGGTGTACGCGGCCAGCAGTTCGAGAAACTGATCGTATTCGAGGACGCGACGGGTGTGGGCCTTCATGCGCCGTGTCCCGGCTACCATTCCAATTCGTACATAATCAACATATCGGTGACCAACTCGGCCAGTGTGTCGGCTTCGTAGCGATTGCCGGCGTACTTCGCGTAGGCGGCTACCGGGGGTATCTGCCGATATGCGTAGTTGACGTCGAACGCTTCGTTGTTTGCCTTCAAAGTCCCCCTGACCTGGACGTAATTGACCTTGTCGATCTTCACCTTGCGCCACACCGGGTCGTTGAGCAGTCTGCCATAGGCCTGGTCAAGCGTGATCTCGCCGAACATGTGGTCCTGCACCTTCTGGACCGGGGTCTTGCCGCAGCCTCCCGAGATCATCGCCAGCACGACAATCAGGACTGCGGCGTTTTTCGATCGGTGATAATTCATCGGCTCAGTCATGTTCGAACCCGGTGTCAGTTTCCGGCTCGGCACGTGGCGAATTCGGGAACAATGCCGCGAGAATCGAATCGGCGCAGGCTTTCAGTTGTGCGTCGGCCGGCGCGATCTCGGCTGCCTGGGCCCCATAGTTCTCGCCGAGCTTGAGATCTTTGATGATCGCTGCGCGCGCATTCTCCACAGCCTGCTTTTCGTATGTCTGCATCTGCTGCAGGCGCAGTGCATCGTGACGATCCTTCGGCTTGTTTTGGCGTTCCCACTGTACAAGACGCCTGTTGGCATCCTTGATGTAGTTCTTTGCCTGGCGCAGCAGGCTGCGGCGCTTCTTTGCGTTGGTAACGATTTCGTCCAGCATTTCGCTGACGACCGACAGCACGTTGTGCTCGGGAAACAGTTCCGCTGCCCGCACACAGAACTGCCGCCGTTGTGCCAGGTTTTCGAGATTGATGTTCCACAGCACGTCCTCGACAATCGTCAACATCAGGTCGTTGTCATTGGTGTAACCGTAGGCAAAGCCAAGGTTCTCGGCGTTCTTTGCTGCCGCACTGGTGATTGTTTTCCAGCGCCCCGATCGCAGACATTCCCGTAGAAGCCGGAATCGGTCTTCTTCGTCCCGCAGCCAGACTGCGTACATATCCGCGATGGTGGCGCCGCGTTCAGTGTCGCCGGTGTTTTCGGCGTAACTCAGAATACGCGTGATACGCATGGTCGCCTCATCCGCCAGGACGTTGAAACAGATCGCGGTTAAAAGGCAGATGGAGAAAATTCGATGCATCGGATGAAAAATTTTGGGTAGAGCGATAAGCTGGTTCAACTCGATAAGGCGGGAATATACCGCGCAATCGCAATGAATGCGCAGGTTTGCGGAGACTGCAGAGGGACTACATTATCAGTATGCATCGTTGTTTCATCCTGCTGTTTTGCTCCACGGTCACGTTGGCAGATGGACTGCCCTGGCTCGATGACCTGCCGGCAAACGCGCCGTTAATCGAATACTACGACGAACAACCGCTGCCGGAGCCGGGTTCCAAACTGGCTGTCCTGGTGGATCGGATTGATCGTGACCTGCGCCGTGCCACCGGATTTGCGCAACGCCTGCTCGCAACCCTGCGCGTGCGGATCAATTACCGGCTCTACACCACGGGTGCCGATGCAACCGATATCACGGCGTGGCAACGCGCGTACACCGAAATCAGCATCGGCCGCAATCCCTTCGAAAGGGATCCCGGCGGCTTGCGCGGCTATTACGCCATCAACGACGATTCCTGCCAGGTGTTCAAGGTTTTTCCCCCAAAGGACAATCCACAGCCGCCGAAAAGCGGATTACCGCTGATTGTTTCCATGCACGGCCACGGCTGGCAAGACTGGTACCGTCCCTTTCAGCTGGAAGGCTACAGCACCGACGGTGCCTACGTCATCAGCGTGCACGGCCGCGGCAGCGCCGACTTCAAATGGATCGCCGAAGACGATGTGCTGGCCGCTATCGACGCGGTGCAGGCGGATTTTCCGATCGATCCGAGCCGCGTTTACCTCACCGGCGGATCGATGGGTGCAACGGGTGTCTTTCAAGTTGGCGCCCACTATCCGCACCGGTTCGCCGCCGGTTTTGCGGATTCCGGCAATACCGATATCACTGCCTGGTCCGACTTCGAAGCGGAGGATCCTGCGGATGCGTACGGGGCATTGCGGGCGCGGTTGCGCGGTTTGACCTCGCCCATTGCCTTTGCTGAAAACTTCCTGAACCTGCCGCTGATCATCACCCACTGCAAGACCGACAGCACGGTGGTGCATTCGCAGCGCATGGCCAAGCGCCTCCGGGCCGCCGGCTGCCGGGACTATACGTTCACCCTGCGTGACGGCGAACATGTCGATCTGCAGCCCATGGCCGATCGGTTCGATGCTTTGCGCAGGTTCCGCACGAATCCGTGGCCCTACCGGGTCATGCTCAAGGCAGCATCGTATCGGCAGGCGACCGCTTACTGGGTGACGATTCGTCATTTCGAGCGACGCCTGGAACCAGCCGAGCTCGATGTTCGTCGGTTTACCAACACGCAGATAAAAATCGATCGCATCGTCAATGTTGCCGGCTTCCGCCTGCAGCTCGACGGCCTTGAGCTGGACAGAACACAGCCATTGTCGATTGTCATGGCCGACGGCCAGACCGTGACGGTTCCGCAATCAGCACCGGGGCCGGTGACTTTGAGCAAAAACGGTGCCGCCTGGCAACTCGACAACAGCCATGGTGCCGGACTGCACAAGCGGAAAGGCCTCGAAGGTCCAATTGCCGATGTTTTCCGCGAACCGTTTTTGCTGGTTGTCGGTACCAGTGCTGCCGACCCGTTCGAGCGCTGGATCGTTGCTCAGGAAGCAGCTCGCTTCCAGCGCCAGTGGCGGCGGCGATTCCAGGTCGATCCCCCGCTCCGTCTCGACACCGCACTCACCGTGTCCGATATCTACGACCGCAATCTCATCCTTTTTGGCGGCCCGACACAGAATGCCGTAACTAAGGCGTTGAACGCCAAACTACCTGTCCGTATCGACGGTGATTCCATTGTTGCCGGTGACAAGACTTACCGCGGCGCCGGCCTCGGCGTGCACGTGCTTTATCCGAACCCCCTGAATGCGGACCGTGCCGTGGTCGTTTTCGGCGCCGTCGATTGGCGCGGCATGTGGCAGATCACCCATCGCTTTGGTACCTGGTTCGACTGGATGCCGCTCGATAATTATTGCTGGTATGATTTCTGTGTGTTCGACGACCGTTCGCGCGGCATCGAGACGTTTCGCGAATCCGGTGTCTTCGACGAGCGCTGGCAGTTCGACGAGAAACAGCGCTTCGACGGCGTCGCGGCTGATCGGCAAGCGGTCATCCCGCGACGGTACCCGACCCATCGCGAACCGCCGCCGGATGCTCAGACGGTACGCCTGACCGAACTGTGGCCGATCCAGATCGACACCGCCAAAGATCCGATGCGGATCGATCGCAGTTGGAACGACAAGCCGCTCACGGTCTCCGGCGAGAAGATGGCCTTTGGCTTCGGGCAGTGGATTGAATCGGCTGTGAGCTATAACCTCAATGGGCAATTCTCGCGGTTTCGCGCCCGCGTCGGAATTGATCCGGAGGGTGCCGAAACGATCGACGAGGCCCGCAGTCATGCCGAGAACCCGACATTCATCGTTACCGGTGACGACAAGATTCTGGCGCAGCAGTCCGATGTGCGTTTCGGTGAAGCGCCGCGGGCGTTTGATGTCGACGTCACTGGCGTCAAGCGATTGACATTGATGGTTGTGCGCGACTGGCCGGCTGGCTGGTTGTACGGCGCCATTGCCTGGGGCGAACCGACACTGGAAAGACGCCGCGAGGCCCATCAATGACCGGAGTGACAGATGGAAGTCTACAATCTCGATGAATCGCCCAGCGTGGTCACAGCCACGGGGACGCGGACACGGGCTAAGCCGCAGCGGCGGAAGCCACG
>CAJWLW010000217.1 GCA_913042885.1 uncultured Lentisphaeria bacterium
GATGAGCGTCCGCCCCGCGATGAGCGTCCGCCCCGCGATGAGCGTCCGCCCCGCGATGAGCGTCCGCCCCGCGATGAGCGTCCGCCCCGAGATGAGCGTCCGCCCCGCGATGAGCGTCCGCCCCGCGATGAGCGTCCGCCCCGCGATGAGCGTCCGCCCCGCGATGAGCGTCCGCCCCGCGATGAGCGTCCACGAGGAAATGACGACTCCGAGGCGCGTTTGCGATCGCAGGCCAAAGACGCCGCTGCCGAAGTCCGCAAGTGGGGAGAGAAGATTCAGCTCAAGCTGCGCGATCAGACCGAGGCCGAAAAAATCGTTGAAATGTTCAACGACGATTCCGAAATCACCGCCGAAGCCACTGGCGACGGCAAAGTCATGATCCAGTTGCGCGGCTGACCCGTACCTCTGATTCGTATGTCCGCCGACACCTCAAATTTCGACCTGACCGGACGCGTGGCCATCGTTACTGGCACCAGTCGCGGTCTCGGTCAATATCTCGCCCGGGCGTTGGCCCGCGCCGGTGCCGACCTGGTGATTACCAGTCGTCGGCTTGAGGCGCTGAGCGAATTCCAGGCAGAGATTGAGGCGCTCGGTCGTCGGGTCTTGCCCCTCCAGCTCGATGTCGGCGATCCCGACAGCATCACCGCGATGACCGCTGCCGCTGCCGATGCCTTCGGTCACATTGACATTCTCTTCAATAACGCCGGTTGCAATATCCGCAAGCTGGCCATGGATGTCACCTGGGACGATTGGAATCTGGTGCTTGATACCAATCTGCGCGGTACTTTTTTCGTGGCCCAGTCCGTTGCCCGCTATATGATTCCGAATGGCTACGGCCGGATCATCAACATCGGTTCCATCACCTGTGTCAGTGGCTATGCCGGTCTTGGCCCCTACTGCGCCAGTCGCGGCGGTGTCAAGCAGTTGACTATGAGCCTGGCAGACGATTGGGGGAAAAACGGAATCACCGTCAATTGCCTGGCGCCCGGTTGGTTCAAGACGGCCCAGAATCAGGTAATGTATGAGGACCAGGAATGGGTTGAATACCTGTGCGAACGCATTCCGCTGACCCGCCCCGGCAAGCCCCGTGACCTCGACGGCGCCGCCGTTTTTCTGGCCTCCGATGCCAGTGAATACATCACTGGCCAAACCCTTTTCGTCGACGGCGGCATGACCGTCGGCAGAGTTTGCGCCCTACCCACGAAATCTTGATCCCACTTCGACCCCGGAATCCCGACCCCAGATACCCGAATCCTTCCAATGGCCGATCTCTCACGTCTTTGCATCCACACCATCACGACACGTCCGTGGAGTATCGAACTCGCCGTGCCGTATTTCGCCGATGCCGGTGTGCGCGGCATCAGTGTGTGGCGTGATGCATTGGAGGGACGCGATGCCGACACCGTCCGTCACCTGATCGAGCGCGCCGGCTTGTCCGTCACCTCACTGGTACGCGGCGGCTTTTTCACCGCCGGCAGCGCTGTGGACCGCCTGCAAGCCATCGAGGATAACCGACGGGCGCTGGAGGAATGCGAGGCTGTCGGAGCACCGCTGCTGGTGCTGGTTTGCGGCGCTACACCCGGCCAGAGCGTAGCCGATAATGTCGATCAGATTCAGGAAGGCATCGAGGCGATCCTCGAGCAGGCCGAGACTGCCGGGATACGCTTGGCTGTCGAACCGCTGCATCCGATGTATGCCGACACCCGCTCCGCCATCGCAACTGTGAAAATGGCCAATGACCTCTGCGACCGTATCGATTCATTCATGGTCGGCGTCACCGTCGATGTCTTTCACTGCTGGTGGGACCCCGATCTACAGACCGAAATCACTCGCGCCGGTGCTGCCGGGCGGCTGTTTTCCTACCACGTTTGTGATTGGAAAACCGACATGAGCGATATGCTCAACGACCGCGGGCTGATGGGGGAGGGCGTCATCGACATACCACGAATCACCAGCTGGATGGATGACGCCGGCTTCGACGGCGCGATCGAGGTGGAGATTTTCTCGACCCGATGGTGGGCGGAAGACCAAGGCTCGTTTCTTAGTGAAATTATTGACACCTACACACGCTGCGTCTAACGGGAACTACCATGGCCACCACGCATACTGTCGGCATTATCATGAACGGTGTCACCGGACGCATGGGCACCAATCAGCATCTCAAACGATCGGTCGCCGATATTCGTGATCAAGGTGGCGTCAAAGTCGGTGACGACACGATCATGCCCGACCCCGTCCTGGTCGGCCGCAACCCGCAGAAGCTCGAAGCCCTGGCCGCCGAGACCGGCGTCGAAAACTGGACCACCGACCTCGACAGTGTCCTCGCCGATGACCGCTACAGCGTCTACTCTGACTTCCAGACTACCGACCGTCGTGTCGCTGCCGTCAAGCAGGCCGTTGCTGCAGGTAAACACATCTACTGTGAAAAACCGACCGCACTCAATACTGCCGACGCCCTCGAGTTGCACCGAATTGCGGAGTCCGCTGGTGTCAAACACGGCGTTGTCCAGGATAAACTCTGGCTGCCTGGCATCGTCAAACTCAAGCGCCTCATTGACCAGCGTTTCTTCGGCCGGATCCTGTCCGTCCGAGGCGAGTTCGGCTACTGGGTGTTTACCGGCGAGGATGCCGAACAGCCGGCACAGCGACCGTCATGGAATTACCGTGCCGAAGACGGCGGCGGCATCATCTTCGACATGCTTTGTCATTGGCGCTATGTCCTCGACAACACCTTCGGCAACGTCAGAAGCGTCTCCTGTGTGGCTGCCGTGCATCTGCCCGACCGCTGGGATGAAAACCATGAGCACTATGACGCCACCGCCGAAGACGCTGCTTACGCCACCTTCGAGATCGATGGCGACATCCTCGCGCACTTCAACTCCTCGTGGTGTGTCCGGGCGCGGCGTGACGACCTGTTGACCATTCAGGTCGACGGCACCGACGGCAGCGCCGTCGCCGGGCTGCGCGGCTGCCTGGTGCAGAGTCTGGACGACACCCCGCGGCCCGTCTGGAATCCCGATGTCGCGCAACCCATCGACTATTACGCCGACTGGACCCCCGTCGATGCCGATGACCACTTTGAAAACGCCTTTAAGGTCCAGTGGGAACTTTTTCTGCGCCATGTCGTGCTCGACGAGCCATTTTGCTGGGGACTGCTCGAGGGCGCCAAAGGCGTCCAGCTCGCCGAGCTCGGCATCCAATCCTGGAAAAATCGTGCCTGGAAACAGGTCGTCGATCTCGAGGTTTGACCCGTGGTGGCACCGCTCAAATACGGCTTGCTCGGCTGGCCCGTCAAGCACTCTGTATCGCCGCAGATGCACGGCGCCGGTTTCCGCGCCCTCGGCCTTGATGCCACCTACGAGCTTGTCCCGATCGAACCGGAAAACTTCGACCTGCGGATTCCGCAGCTCGTCGCGGAAGGCTTCCGAGGCTGGAACATTACGATCCCGCACAAGGGCGCGATGTTCGCACACCTCGACCAGATCGATCCGGTCGCGCGTCAGGCGGAAAGTGTTAACACTGTCTGCAACCGCGACGGCCGGCTGCACGGATATTCCACCGACGGCTACGGTCTCGAACGCGCCCTCAGCGAAGCCTTCGGGATCGACATCGCCGGCGGTACCTTCATTTTCTGGGGAACCGGCGGTGCGACCCGCGCGACAGCCACCCACTTCGCCCATCACGGTGCTGCTCGTCTTGTCCTGGTGAACCGCACCGTCGAAAAGGCTGTGACCCTCGCCGTTGCCCTGCGGGAATTCGCGCCGAAATGTGAGGTGTCCATATTTGATCCGACCGACGGCTTGTTGCCCGACGCCGTAGCCGAAGCCCCCACCATCATCCAGGCCACCAGCGTTGGTATGGACGGTGAGACCCTGGCCATCCCGATCGACTTCCTGACCCCCGGACGCAACGTAATGGACATGATCTACCGGAATACCCCATTACTGCAGGCCGCCGAAGCTGCTGGCTGTCGCGTCGCGGACGGTCGTGCCATGCTCCTGTACCAGGGCGTCAAGAGCTTCGAGATCTGGACCGATCAATCCGCGCCTGTAGACGTCATGCGCCAGGCACTCGAAGAGGCTCTCCAAACGCAATAAAGCGACGTGACGCTGCAATCCAATCCCATCCAATTCCAATTTCAGGGCAAGCCCTGACCTTAAATTGACGGGGTTGGCGTATTTCTGCCCGCGCGAGCAGGCGAGGCGGTATAGTATAAAATTCCAACCGAACTGTCATGCCTGACACCGCCATCCAAATCCAGCCGGTCAAATCCCTCGACGTTGCCATCAGCGCACCGCCGAGTAAGGCGCATTCGCTGCGCTACATCTACATCGCTGCACTGGCAGACGGTGTTTCCCGACTCGATCACCTGCTGCTGGGTGAGGACCAGCGGCACGCGCTTAATGCCATCCGCAGCCTTGGCGTTCCTGTCGAACTGGACGAGATTGCCGCCGCCGCCGCCATCCATGGTACCGGCGGCCGACTGCAGGCACCCGACAATGAACTCTTCATTGGCAACTCGGGCGTCGGCATACGTTTCCTCACACCGATCGCAGCGCTGGTTGCCGACGGCACCGTAACTCTGACCGGCGACGAGCGGATGTGCAACGGCCGGCCGATCGCTGATTTGCTCACAGCGCTGGCGCCTCTCGGAATAACTGCGTCTTCGATGCGCGATAACGGGCTGCCGCCGTTGCTCGTTCAAGGCGGCGGTATACGCGGCGGTACCACGCATCTGCGCGGCCAGGCGTCGTCGCAGTATTTCTCGGCAATCCTTATTGCGGCGCCGTTCGCTGACGAAGACGTCACTATTCACGCCGACGGCGAGATCAAATCGCGCCCCTACATCGACACGACGATCGCTGCGATGCAGGCATTTGGCGTCACGGCCGAAGTCACCGCAAGCGGCTTCCGGGTTGCTGCCGGCCAGCGTTATCAACCTTTGCAGACAGCCATCGAAGGGGATTACTCCAGCGCCTCCTACTTCTTCGCCGCCGCCGCCGTCACTGGAGGCAAAATCCGCGTCGACGGGTTGCGGTCGGATTCCGACCAGGGCGACCGCTACATTGTCGAGGCCCTGCAGACAATGAACTGTCATGCGGAGTTCGCAGACGATGCCGTCGAGCTGCAGGGCGGGCCGTTGGCCCCTATCGAGACGGATATGTCGAACTATCCGGACTTGGTCCCAACCCTTGCGGTAGTCGCCGCCTTTGCCGACGGCACCAGCGTTTTTACAGGCGTGGAGCATTTGCGTATCAAGGAAAGCGACCGCCTCGCTGCCACCGCAACCGAGCTCCAGCGCCTGGGTGCCGATGCCGAAGATGCAGGCGATCGTCTCATCGTCCGTGGCCGCGCCGGTGAAAGTATGCATGGCGCGACAATCGAGACCTACAATGATCATCGCCTTGCAATGGCCTTTGCAATTGCCGGACTTCGCGTGCCCGGCGTTGTGATCACCAACCCGGGATGTGTCGCCAAGTCGTTTCCGGACTTTTTCGAGCGCCTCGCCGACATTACAGCACAGGACCGATCATGAACATTGTTCTTATCGGCTATCGCGGTACCGGCAAGAGCGCTGTGGGTACTCTTTTGAGCCGGTATCTGGACCGGCCGCTGATCGAGACCGACATCGAAATAGCCAAGGCGGCAGGCAAAAGTATCCGTGAGATTTTCCACGACGACGGCGAAGCGGCTTTTCGCGAACGCGAACGCCTCGCGGTCGAGGCGGCGGCGGCCCATGACAGGGTTATCATTTCAACGGGTGGCGGCGCTATTGTCGATCCAGCCAATGCCACCTGTCTCACGGCTGATGGCTTCGTCGTTCTGCTGCAGGCGGCGCCGGAGACGCTGTTGGGTCGAATCCTCAACGACTCGAATCGGCCCGCCCTGACCAGGCACGACGCACTGACCGAAATTAAAGTGAAACTCGACGAACGCCGCACCGCATATGACAGCGTTGCCCAGATGACCATCGATACCGATGACCTCACGCCGCAACAGGCGGCACAGACGATTCTGGTCGAACTGCAGCATCGCGGTATTGAAATCTCATCGCCCCACTCGTAACCTCCAAGCTTGCGGATCTTACGTTTGCGGTCCCGACACCGAGATACCTGAAACCTGACACCTCAAACCTGAAACTATGATTGACATCGACTACGACGTCACCCCCGCCGATCTGTCCGCCAGGTTGCGGCAACTCTTTGAGCTCGCAGGCAGGAAAATTATCGATATCCAGAACTCCTGGGACGCGGCCGATGGTACCCCGGTGTTCACGGTAGAAGGCCGCTACACGACCCGCGGCTGGACGGAATGGACCCAGGGCTTTCAGTTTGGCAGCGCCGTGCTCCAATACGACGTCACCGGCGACGCCCACTTTCTCGAGCTCGGCCGCCGCCGGACTGTCGAAGTTATGGCTGGTCACGTGAGCCATGTCGGCGTGCACGACCACGGGTTCAATAACGTCAGCACCTACGGCAACCTTCTGCGGCTGATGCGGGAGGGCCGGATCCCCGTGAACAATTGGGAGCAGAACTTCTATGAACTGGCGCTAAAACTCTCGGGTGCTGTCCAGGCGGCACGCTGGACCGACCTGCCCAACGGTCTCGGATACATCTATTCGTTCAATGGCCCGCACTCCCTGTTTTCCGACACCATTCGGTCGCTTCGGGTGCTGGCAATGAGCGACCGACTCGGACACGTGCTTATGGGCGAGAAAGACCGGCGCATCAACCTGCTGGACCGGGCTTGGCGTCATGCGGAGACGACAGCGCAATACAATGTATATTTCGGGAAAGACCGTGACTCTTGGGACGTCCCCGGACGCGTTGTGCATGAGTCGATTTTTAATCTCAACGATGGTTCCTATCGTTGTCCCAGCACCCAGCAAGGGTACACGCCGTTCTCGACCTGGACCCGCGGGCATGCCTGGATTCTGTGCGGCTACCCCGAGCAACTCGAATTCATCGATTCCCTGCCGGACGAGGTCTTTGACACCTGCGCCGCCGACCTCTACGGCAGCCGCGAGGCGGTGACCAACCGGTTCATCGACGTCGCTGTCGCCTGCGCCGACTTCTATATCAGGGAAACGCCGACCGACGGTATTCCCTACTGGGACACCGGGGCGCCGGGCCTGGCGTACATGGAGGGGTACCGCGAACTGCCGGCCGACCCCTACAATGCCTATGAACCTGTGGACAGCTCCGCGGCGGCGATTTCGGCCCAGGGCCTGATCCGGCTCGGGCGCTACCTGAACGGCCGCGGTTGCACAGAGGAGGGGAGCAAGTACCTGCAGGCCGGCCTGACGGTGGCACGGCGCTTGTTCGAAGAACCCTATCTGTCGACGGATGACGCCCACCAGGGGTTGATCCTGCACTCCATCTACCACCGGCCAAATGGCTGGGATCATGTGCCCGAAGGTCGGTCGATTCCGTGCGGCGAGTCTTCCATGTGGGGCGACTACCACGCCCTCGAACTCGGCGTGCTGTTGCATCGGTTGGCTACCGACCAGCCGTACTATGCCTTCTTTGGCTAGCCTCAGGCCGCAATCATTGCCCGATTCGCGACACCAGAATCCCGAGATAAACGGCACCAAGCCCCGCTACCAAGTGCAAGCCGACATGCGCCAGTGCGGCACCAGGCTGCTTGTTGTCGAGTAGCGTGTAGGCCTCGAAGCCAAACGCCGAAAAGGTCGTAAATCCCCCCAAAACCCCGACAAAGATCAACAGTCGCATTTCGTCCTCAAACAGCGCCCGGTTCGCAGCGAGCCCTTCGAGCAGGCCAATCACGAAACAGCCCACGACATTGACCGCCAAAGTGCCAACTGGCATCCACGGCGTTTTTTCCCCTAACAGCTGCTGGACTCCAAGGCTTGCCAGATAACGGCAGACGGCGCCGATAAAACCGCCTAACCCGACAAAAAGTACATTGATCATCGCTATTTTCCCCACTCGCCTGCGATAGCGGTTTTCGAATCCCGCTGCCTGACAATGTAACACCCCTTTTCGATTTGAACTGCGGTCACCGAATTCGCAATGGCAAAGCTGTATCCCAAAGTGGAATTTTTTTCTTGGAATCGGCTGGAAAAAAACCTATAACGTGCTTTGAATCGAATAGATGGATTGGCGCAAGCGGGTGCCAGTTCAGACGGTGTTTGTAAGTCAATGGAGGTTTTTTTGACAACGCAACTAATTGATTTAACGAGAGATACTACTCAAACTGAGGAAGAGAATCCCATGAAAATACACACAAAATTCCGGCGGAAATTCCGGCGGAAATGGCCTT
>CAJWLW010000218.1 GCA_913042885.1 uncultured Lentisphaeria bacterium
CCGCCTCTCGCCGGTCTCATCCAGCAATGATGTCTCGTGCGTCATGATGAGGCTTCCACCGCGATCGACGAATTGTCTGATTTGATCGCATTGCCGGTCACTCAAACAGGCGGCGTTGGGCAGAATCAAGTGGTCATACTGCGCGAGTCCGGGATTATCCAGGCCAGATTCGACAATGACCTCGTACTGAATGTTTGCTTCCAGCAACACCCGGCACCACCCGAACCATTCCTCCGCATAATAATCCGCATGGGATCCTTTATACATGTCCCGCGTCGAAGCCGAGAAGAGCACGGCGACGTTACTGAACGGCAAGACGGAACGAACCAGTTCGGTCTCGTGGTCTGCCTCCCAGCCAAAGACCTTTTCATGGAAGGACTGGCTTTCGGCCGATCGGAAAATATGGGTCGGCACGCCGAGCATGGCACCCCTGGAAGCTGCCCACATGCGCATGCCATGTGCAGCGCGCAGCGCCCAGCTTAAGAAGTCCTCATTCGCGTTCATGTTGCGCATGAAGGTCATGGTCGGGGTGCTGTAGGCATGGCCCAGCGCCAAGTACAGTCGCAGGCTCACCGCACGGGTCTGCCAGTTGTAGAGGATGGACGAGGAATTCTCGGTCTCGTAAAACAACAGGTTGACGCCGCGCATTCGCTCGTCGTTATGATCACCATACTGCTGCGAGTGACGCTGGTTCTCCTCCTTGTTCTTGCAGCCGAGCAGGACCTGATGCGGATCGATTCGTTTCAATGTCGATGCCAGATCCGCGTAGAAATCCCCGACCGACGCGCAACGGAATCGGAGCCACTCCCGAAACCGCGGGTCCTCCATATTGCCCCAGAACGCCGAGTCGTTCCGGCCGGGCAGCGCATACCCCGTACGCCGCTTGAACTTCCGCTTGCAATGCGGGCAGGCGCAGGTGCCCCAGCCGGTGCGGAAGTACACCTCGTCCACCATGAAGCCGTCCACACCGGACCCTTGCAAAAACTCAGTGGCGAGATTGAAGTAATGCCGGCGGTACCCCGGGTTGTTGACACAGTACCAATACCATCCGCCCCATTGGTCCAGGTGCCCGTATGTCCCCGTCCGACTGTCGACGGTGAGCCATTCCTTTTGCCTGACCTCCCGGAGCGTTTGCGCTGCGAGTCCGGCCGAGCAGTGATGAATAACCCTGATGTCGGCGTCGTGGCAGGCATCGACAACGTGCTTCGTGCCGGCGATAACCCTTGGCGCCAGGCCGAGCTCGTTCAGTTTCACCAGGCGGACAATGCCGTGAGTCAAGACAGCATTGATGCGGGCCCGCTTCAGCTTGCCGATCACCCGTGCGATTTCCCGATCACTGGCGATTCCGCTGAAGGCACTGTTGAAATGGTGTTCGACATCGCGGGTTTCACGATCCTTCTTGAACCACCAGTGTGTAAACCTTGCATTCCACACCCAGTCCGGGGTCTCGCTTATCATATCTGCCCCCTCACCCCAATCCCGCTCCTGGTCCGATTCTTAATCGCGAATTGCTTCGTCTTATATCCCGGGAATGACCACCGGCATACCCGACCCGATCGACTCCTCCGCGCACAGCGCCAGCGCGGTTGAGTAATAGGCGGACTCAAGGGCGTCCACCGGCGGATCGTTTTCCACAATACGGCGGTAAAACTCGTCCCGCAGCCGTGCGTCGCCACCGCCGTGGGCGCCGCCGGTATGAACGGGCTTGAACTCCTCCACCCGTCGTTCCGTCGCGTGAGAGTATTCGATGCGGATAAGAAACTGGCCTTCGTTGTTAAAGTGGCCGTACATCTTTCCTTTCGGCCCGACCAGCCAGAACTCCCGCGAGTACTCGGGGGTGAAGTGGCACTCATGAAACGTCGCCTTGCCGCCGTTGGCGTACGAGATGCAGAGCTCGGCATTGTCGTTCAGATCCATCTCCTTGCTCCAGACACAATAGTCGTCTACTTCGATGGTCACGCCGTAGTCCATCAGGAATCGGTCGCCGTCAATCGCGTACGGGCATTCGTCGGCACGGTCACACTTTCGGCAGCGGAGATTCGGGTCGGCGTCACCGCCATAGAAATCACGCCCACCGACGGCGTACACTTTCACCGGTTCGCTGTTCATGAACCAGTTCAGCAGGTCAAGCGAGTGACACGCTTTCTGCAACAGCAGCGTTTTGAAAAAGGCCTTCTGCATCGTTGGACAATGAAAGAAGTAGTTGCCTCCCACCGAAACGTTGTCGAAGGCGTGGCCGATCTTCACCGGGCCGATGCGTCCTTCGTCCAGCAGTTGCTTCATGCTGCTGAACACCGACGCTTCGCGCAGCTCGAAGCCGATCATCAGGATGCCTTTCGCCTGGCGTGCCTCGCGTATGATTCGGTTGCTGTCGTCGATGGATTGGCACAGCGGCTTTTCAACCAGCACGTGTTTGCCGGCGGACAGCGCCGCGATCGTCGGCGCCGCATGGTCCGGGTCCTGGGTCGCCACCAGTACCGCGTCGATGTCGTCGCGGGCGAGCAGCTCGTGCATGTCCGAGTGATACGAGATGCCCTCGCCTCGCGCGCTGCGGACCAATTCGAGGCGGTCCGGCTGCAGGTCGCACACCGCCCGCAGCTCGAAGCCCGGATGCGCGGCCTGGTCGTACATGCGCGCAAAATAGCGGCCACGGCCGCCGACACCGATTACCGCTGTCCGTACAATTTTCATTGGGTCCTCGGGTGGCCGTGCCGCCGCCGGTTTCGGCTGCCTGGTTTCAAGCGCGGCCGGTCGGCCCTGTCCGACTGAAACCTACTCAAAAGAAATCTTCCCGAGCCGGCGCGGATTGCCGCGGCGCCAGTCCTCAAAGGTCGCGTTCCACGCATAATCATCGCTCATCAGGGCCGGCGTGCAGTGGATGTTGAAATCCCATTCCGCACCAGGCGTCGGCCTCGCGTCGAGGGCCGCAAACGGAATCTCGATCCGTGTCGACCAATGCCCGTTGCCCAGGCGCTCGACGACAGCGGTAATACCGACGTCATCAGGCAATGCCCGGCGGAACAGGCCGCGCTCCAGATCATATTGGATATGAAAGTATCTCCACAACTCCGAAGGCGCCAGCCAAAGCTGATAAACCTGCCGGCCGTCGGCATGCGGGTTGATGTTGATGCCGATGAAATAAAGGCTTGCGAGGAGATCCGCCTGCGCGTCCCATGCCGGGTAGAGATCCTCGCCTCTTTCGGATTCACCGCGAACGACGACGAAAAAACTGCGGTCATCGTAACCCAGGCTGAACCCAATCACTTCCTGGCTTGGCGGAAAATTCCGGGCCTGTCCGAAAAAAGCGAGATAATCCTGCACCAGCGGCATGCCGCGACCGAACGCGTCGTCCAGTCTCAGAGGTTCGATGCGACTTTCGCCGGTAGACGGACATGGCATCGACTTGACTGAAAGCTTTTGCTGTTGCGCCTCCAGCCAGTGTTCCCATTCGCTGATGAATTTTACGGACCGCCGCGGCGCGACCATTCGCCGGGCCCGCTCGATGCACGCTCCGGCCCGGCGGTCGTAAAGCTCGTCGGTATAGATCCGGAAGGGCCTGATCTGTGCCCTGGTCCTGATGTAGCAGTTGAGTGACGCGGCGTAGCACGCGAAGGCCGGAAACGCCTTCTTGTTGCGGATCAACATTGCACGAAGGTCAGTCCACTCCTGCAACGACGCCTCGACGCCGGCGGCATCGACCCCGCCACGACCGAACTGAATGACGGCGCCGAACAGGTCGGTCTGACACGATTCAAAGCGCGCCGCCGCTGTCACCGCTTGGCGCAAAGCCGCGATCCCGATGTCCAACCCTTCCCGGAATGCCGCGAAGTCCGCATGCTTGTGCAGCGCGAACAGCGCCAGCCCTGCCCTGATGTTGTGGGCAATAAACGCCGCGTACATCGCCCGCGCTTCAAGGAGGATTTTCAATTCCCGGATATTCTGAAAAGACGGCTCGTGAACTGCCAGTTGCGCGCCGGCGGTCAAGCTTGCCGCGGCCGCCTTGTCGAGCTCTTCGATGACGGTGAGCGGGGTGTTTGTGGCGCGGCCGCCGTTGATATGATCGATAATACGCGGACAGGCGTGATCCACGATGGCGCGGGCCGGCAGGAGCCCGCCGGTGTACTGGTACGATTCATTCGGCCGGTCACTGAAGCTGCTCGCCGTGTCGTAGGCGTACGGCTCCTGGACATATGGGTTGTCCGCTTTCGGCTTCAGGTAAAACGCATTGTGGAAAAACTGCAGGTTTGCGAGACAGATGATCCGGCTGGTCGCCTGCAGCAACGCGAGGTAGAAATTCTCGCCGCCGTTCTTCAAATCGTATTCGTCTTTGAAATACTGCGCCAGCATCCCGGCGTTCGTCGCCGTTTCCAGGTGCCACGTCCACCGGCCGGTCAGGACCGCATGTGGCTTGTTGAACCGGGCCATGATCCGTTCGTTGGAATGAAACGCGACGTCATCGTCGGGCTTGTCGAACAACTCGAGGTTGGTGTTGAAGCTGACGTTTCTGACCCCCAGCCGGTGGGCGCGATGCAGGAGCGTCCGTATGAAATCCGGGTCCACCCAGATCGAGCTGGAGAGCTGCGCCGCGGCAGTCGTGTGGCAGGGGCCGGTCATCATCAGGACCTCGGCGTCCGGCACCGCATCGATCCAGGCCTTGAGCCGGCGATCCGGTCTCGGGCGGCAATACCGGTCACTGTGATGTTTGTGCGGCAGAATCAGTGCGATGTTGGTGCCGGCAATGCCGGCTGCGAAGGCGGCCATGCGCTCGGGGAAATAGGCGTTCCACAGTCGGATAAACAGCTTTAATGGCCGCTGCTGCCGGCGCATCGGCACAACGATGCTCTCCTCGATGAAGTCGTAGGCATCGTTCAGCGTCTCCATGTTGAGCCAGATACCGTCAAGCTGCGGATACTCGCCCAGGATCTTGTCGATGCAGTACTCTGTATACCGACGGATCACCGGTGCGTCCTCGCCACCGTGATACGCCGGGCCGCGATCGACAAGTTGATGGCGGCGCGCGAAGGGCCTCGAGCAGTGGGCAACGTAAAAATGGAAGTACAATTCAATCCCGTATTGCTTCGCCCGGGAAAAAATGAAACGCAATCGCTTCGCGTTCCGCTTCCATTCGCTGTGCTTCAGCGTCCGGGCTTCCGGAAATTCCTCGTTCCAGATCCACTGTTCAAACGGCTGATAGCACCAGAAGACAAGGCCGTTGTAGCGGCATTCACTGAGCTGCTGGAAAAGACCTTCCCAGAAGGCATCGGACACCGTAGCCCAATCGCCACGGTGCCATTCGCGCAGGCTGACGCCATTCTCGCTGTCAACGAGCTCGTGCTTGTAGATGCGGCGGTGGAACGACGGGGAGTCGGTGAGCGAGATTCGGGAGGAATGCAGGTGCCGCGGCAATTCCAGTATTCCGTAGATCAATGCACGATCGTTGTCGCCGGTCACCAGGACGGAGCCGCCGCGCAACGAGCGAAGAATGATCGTGTCCGGCAGACGAGCCTTGCGGCCGATGGCGATCTTCTGCTCACGAACGATCTTCTTGACGTGCGGACTGTCCAGCTTGCCGACAATGACCGCGGGCGCGGGCGTCGTGATGTCGCCTGATCCAAGGACGTCGATATCACGGACGGCAATCTTGTTGAGGGCCCAGCGAATCCCGTCGAGACAATCCTTTTCGACAAATGCTCTGGTGAGTGACATCGGCAGTCTTGGTGAGAATCTGACCAACAATCGGCAACTGTTAAATAATACCGGAGCCCGCCGAAGCGGGTTAGCTTGTCGAGACCCTCCGATACGAAAACAGCTTAGCCGAGCTGCGGCCGAGATCAACTTCGAACCCGTTTCCAACAAGCTGCTTTCCGGCAACCGTCGTTTCCCTTCCGTCGGAGAGATTCGCGAAAAGGTAGGTCGCTGCCGCGTCAATCGCACGCAGCGGCAACGCTTGCCGGTCTCGATTTCCCGCCCAACGAAAGACGAACACGATACCGCATTCGGCGCCATCGCAGAACTGGCACGCATCCCAATCCTCAACCGACTGCGGCTGCGGCAAAAGACGGTAGTATTCGCGCACCAATAAATGTCGGATGTTCTTGTACACAGTCACCCAGTGTTTTGCTCGTTCGGTTGTCTCGGGCGGCCATTCCGCGAGGCGCCCATGAAAAAACAACCCGCCAGCCAGGCGACTGATAAATGACAAATCCGTGAAGCCCGCATCGAGATTGCCACGCGCGGCGCCACCTTTAATCGGACCTATCGAAGAGCCCAGGTAGTTGCCCGGGAGAAAGGTGTTGCCGCCGAGCTGTGTCATCTGATACAAATGGGGATCGTTCATCTGGTCGCTGCACCAGCAGGCCCGGGTCCGCGCCAACGTACCAAAGTCGATTCGCCTGCCGCCGCCGCAGCAGTTCTCGAGTATCAGGTTCGGATACTTACTGGTTATCGTCTCCCAGACACGGTAGAGCCCATCCAGGTAGGTAAACTGGACCTTGCCCGTCGGATCCACTAAACGCCACGTCAGCACGCGACCGGAATTGGTCGCCCAGATGTCCCGCGTATTGCAGTCCCAACGGATGTAACTCAACTGATAGCGCTCGATGAAGTCGCCCAGGAATTCGATGAGATAGTCGCAGGCTGCCGGCATACTGAAATTATAAAGGTACCGCTCGACCGGGGTTTTTCCGCCGACCATATCCACGAAGTTCATACCACCTGTAACCGGGGTCTGAGGCACATCTGGAGAATAGTAGAAAAACTCGGGGTGCTCACGGGCCATCAGGGTCCCGGGGACGGCGTATTCCGGATCGAAATAAAGTCCGAATCCCATGCCCTTGTCTCGGATGTGCTGAGATATCGGCTCCAGGCCGTCGGGAAATTTTTCGCGATCGGCCTCCCAGTTGCCAACGCCTTTGGGAAAATCCCCCGGATACCATGCAGCGTCGATGATAAATGTCTCGACACCCAGCTCCGCCGCACAGTCGATCTGTGGCAACACATCCGCATCGGTGTACGGCGCATCGATGCCGGGCCAGATGGTGTAGGCCACCCGGGGAAGCATGGGGCTGTCCTGGTAATACGGAATCACGCGCTGGTGGATGTAACGGCGGCAGGCATTCGAGCCGGCCTCGAACCCATTTTCGAAAAAGCCGATGTGCACCGCGGGCAGCTCAATTGCCTCACCGCTGTCGAGTGTCAGGTCCTGTATCTCAATGCCACCCGACAGTTCAAGACAGCTGCCGTCCGGTTCAACCGCAACGTGCATGCACCACGTGGCCGACCATTCCATACCGATGAAAAACCCAGGGCTCCCCGTATCGATCCCCGCTTTTACCATGATGATCGGCAAATCAAAATTGGACGAACGCCCGTAGCGTATCCCGATATTCGCCCACACATCAAATGTCTCGACGGCCGGAAACCAGATGCGGCGTCCATGTGCGACGGCATGGCGGCGGATGAAAAATGTCTCCCTGGCCGGATATCCGTTAGACATGGCACCGCCGGTGGCACTCATCACCTCGGCCGCTTCATCGATGTCGGCGACCTTCAAGGCGATCGGGGAAAGTTCTTGAAAGGGCCGCGACACCTTGGTCGACAGGTTGGTGATCCGCGTCTGATAGACGGCGGCGTGATGGTCGGCAATGACGTTGACTGTGCAACTGGCTTCGAGAGCCTCGTCCGCGGAACGGTAGCGCAGCACCCACTGGTCCGGACCGACGTCGGTGACATCGGTGAATTGCCAGGCGCCAGGATTCTCGTCTTGCCTGACAGCAAATCCGCTTCCCCCGATTAACCGGGATCGCAGTGAGTCCGGTGCAACTACTGACAGCGCTGCGGTCACGCTGTCGACTCTCGGGGTTTTATGGCTTGTTGTCATGTCTTCGCTTTCAGTGCCCAGCGTTGTTCCCGGAAAAATGCGCCAGCATCGCCAGCTGGTGTGCTCCACACCGGCGAGAGACTTCATTACTTCAATTGTAACCCCTTCAATGAATCCAGCAACTCGGTAAAGACGCCGTTCACATCGCGGGCGTCACATCCGTCCATTGCCTGCCTGAGGCGTTCACTGTCACGGGTCTGCATTGCGACTTGCTCCAGTACCGGTCGGATCAGAGTTCTGAACGGTCCGCGGAACCGGTCGGTGTACCCGTGCTGCTGTGCCCAGGCCGCAAGCGTCATCACCATTTCCTGTAATTCGGTAGCGAAGCTGTCGTTCCCTGCGAGTCGGTCACGAAGTTTCAGGATGGCAATCTTCAATTTGATCTGTGCCAC
>CAJWLW010000219.1 GCA_913042885.1 uncultured Lentisphaeria bacterium
CAACCTCAAGGCAAGCAGGCCCAGGGGATGCTCCCGTTTTACCCTTATCGAGCTGCTGGTCGTGATTACCATCATCGCGATCCTGGCATCCATGCTGCTGCCGGCATTGTCCAGGGCAAAGGAGATGGGCCGGCGGGCAATCTGCCTCAGCAACCTGAAACAGATTGGCCTGGGCCTGGTGATGTACGCGGACGATTCCAGTGACGATTTGCCGTACAACCTGGTATCCTATCGCTGGGAAACAGAGATGATGTGGTTCGTCAAGGATGCGCCACTGGGCCATTTAAGTGAGTGGCATCCTTTGGGATTGCTCTATCACGCGGAATACGTCTCGGACATGAGAGTCTTTGTTTGTCCTTCAAATAATTCTGAGCTCCCGGGTGAGTATGACCCCGAAACAATGATATCTGAGGTTGGAGACTCGGCCAGTGGCGGGATGGTTTGGTCAACTTTTGCTTTGAATATAAGAGGACGCAAGGGGCCACTTGACTATACGCCGCCTGACGATGGCTATGGTCTGCTGGAGCAGGGGCCTTATGGGCTTTTGGGGGGCAAGGCGAAGTTTTCCAGGTGTGCCGCCGAGAAGTTTCTTTGTGCTTCTGACGGCGTTGGCAGGCCCCGGGGCAAACCTCCCGGGAACCATGCTTCCCATACATTGGGCGGTGATCTTCCAGCAGGTTTTCAGATACTTTTCTTTGACGGCTCGGTGCATTGGGTAGGTGACACGTCCCATGAGCTGGCCTGGGATCCGGTCTTCAATGTATTTGGAAACTACGCTGATTGGCATCAATTCTGGACGTATACCGAAGATACATTGCCTGACTAATCCAGGCAACAGGAAGTGCTTTCGATAACCACATGACAGTCCGTTCGGGAAAGATGGGGGCGAGCCATCAAAAGTGCAGGACTTGACAACACCGGCTGACCACTCGCTGCGGCATCACAGGACGACACTGTGGGTATTCCTGGCGGCGCTCCTGGCGCGCGCGGTCTACTTTTCCCAGTTCGCCACCACCCCGCTGATAACGGATTTCGGGGTCGACAGCCGATACTATTTGACCTGGGCAAGCCGGATCGCGACGGGCAGCTGGCTCGGCAGTGAAGTCTTCGAGCAAGGTCCGCTCTACGCTTATCTCCTCGGCATTGGCGCCACACTCATTGGTATGCAAGTGCCGCTGGTTCTGCTTGGCCAGATGCTGACAGGCGCCCTTACCTGTGTGCTGATTTTCCTCTGCTGCCGCCGTCTGTTCGATGGCCGGACCGCCGCTGTCGCCGGGTTCGCCGCGGCCCTGTACGGCCCGTTCATATTCTACGAATGCACGGTCATGAAGACCTTCCTTTCCCCGCTGGCGGTGATCGCGGTTTTGTATGCGGCACTGCGCAGCCGCGACGGCAACCCGGTGCTGTGGCCGGTGCTGTGCGGGCTGTTCATCGGCCTGGCATGTCTGGTCAGAGAGAGTCATCTGCTGATGGTCGTGCCGGTCATCCTGTGGGTGTGGACGGCACGGACGGACAAACCGGTTCGGCGCCGGCGGAAGCTGGTGCAGACGGCAGTAGTCGTAGCCGGTATCACTGTCTGTCTCGTACCCTCGACCGTGCACAACTGGATGGCCGGCAAGGAGTTTGTGGTTGTCACCGCCGGCGGCGGGGAGGCGTTTTACATTGCGCAGGTATCGGCAGTAGACGGATTTTATTCGCCGCCGCCGTTCGTGCTGCCGACCAGCGGCGTCGAGCACGCGGATTTCAGGCGTGAGGCGGAGCGGCGCACCGGGCGGTCACTGACCCGCGGGCAGTCGTCGCGGTACTGGTTCGACGAGGGACTCCGGGCGGTCCGGGCGAAACCGGTTCGAGCGATCGAGCAGACTGTTCGTAAGGTGGCCCTGCTGCTGAATGACTATGAGGCTCCGGACAACTCCGATTACCACGTGACCGGCCGGTTCGTACCGATACTCCGCTGGGGTTTACCGACATTCGGCTGGCTGGCGGGGCTCGGGGTACTCGGGATTTTTCTATGCTGTTGCGAGTGGCGACGCTATCAACTGCTGATCGGACTGGTAGCGGTGCAGGCATTGCCGGTGATTATTTATTACGATTTCGGCAGATTCCGGCTCGGCATGCTCGCTGTGTGGATTCCCGTGAGCATACATGCGTTTCTGTGGCTGATTAACGCAACCCAACGCCTTATAGGCGACTGGCATCGGCACCGGGAATCGTGGCAGCCGATCGGCAGGACCGCGGTGTTGTGGGCGATACCGGTGGCCGTGACCTGCCTGGCCTTCACGCCGTTCCAGCCGCAGACCGCTGAATTCCCGACTCGCCTGCGACTCGGCCTGCTTGCCAACAAGGCCGGGGACTACGCACTGGCCGAGCGCGAGCTGCGTCAGCTGTTGCAGCTGTATACCGCGTATGATACGGCTGCACCAGCGGACACGTTTCGCCTGGCCGGGACCCATCAGGAACTGGCAAAGGCCCTCTGCCGAACCGGACGTTTTCAGGAGGCTTTGGATCATCTCCGTGAGGCCCGCGAGCTTGATCTCCGCGCTGATACGCTGCATATCATCTGCAACTACCAGTTCGAAATCCTTCACAAGGCAGTGCAAGAGCGGCGTGCCGGTGCGGCGGAAGGCGAACTGCGCAAGGCGATCGGCATCATTCTCGCCGAGCTCAGGAGTCCAGACGAAAACTCCCTTCGGCTATGGGCGATGAGTTCGCTGTATGTCGCGTCCGCCGCCGACATGGAATTCATTGCCGCCAGCCTGAACAGAAGCTGGCAGGGAGCTGATCAGGCGGATTCGCTGCAGGCGGCGTACTATCGGATGGCGCTGGCCGCACTGGCGGAGTTTCGGGGCGACACGGCAACGGCCCGGGACGAAGCAGAGCGCGCCCTGGCGCTTTGGCCGCAGCACGAGTTTCGCGTTGCCCTGGAGACGCTGACCGGGAAGGAGTGACCGCGGGACCGGGTGAAAAAATCAGGCGATCGCCCGATTCACCCATTTCACGTGTCTGTCCACAAACAGCCTGTTCACGCCGTCGCCGTAGAGACCGGTCGCAGTTCATCGTGGCGCCGGCGGGTTGACTCCGCTGCATTATTCCGACACGTCGGCACGTAAGATGCCCTTTGACGTCTGACGAACGGTACAGTACCATATCATATGGAATTACAGTTGTGAGTAGGGGCGAAGAAATGCGTCTGGCCGATAAAGTGGTCCTTGTTACCGGTGGCGGTCGAGGCCTTGGCAAGGGGCTGGTGCGAGAGTTCGGGCGACAGGGCGCCGACGTCGCACTGACCTGCCACGCCAGTGTCGACGGCGCCAACGAAGTCGTCGAGGAACTCCAGCAACTTGGGCGCCGCGCAGTAGCGATTCAGGCCGACCTTACCCAGGTCACCGACGCCCGCCGCGCCGTGGCCGAGACGGTGAAGGCCTTTGGACGCCTGGACGTCCTGGTTTATAACAGTGGCGTCGACAATCCCCATCCGTTTCTGGAGATTACCGAGGCGGACTACGATCGCGTTCTCGATCTCAACTTGAGAGGGGCCTTCTTCTGCGCCCAGGAAGCGGCCCGCGCGATGATCGCCCAGGGGATCGGCGGCGCCATTGTGACGATCAGCTCGATACATGGTTACCTGAGCCAGCCGCGACACGCGCATTACGCGGCGTCCAAGGCCGGCATGAATCAATTCGTGCGCACTGTAGCGAATGAGCTGGGGCCGTATGGCATTACCGTCAACGCGGTTTCTCCGGCGATGATGCAGCTCGAGGAATACCTGGCGGATCCGAACTATGATCCGGACGAGTGGGCACCAACCGTCCCTCTCGGCCGCCCCGGTTATCCATGTGATATCGCGGGCGCCGTCATCTTCCTCGCCTCCAGTGACGCCTCCTACATCACCGGCACGGTTATCGATGTCGACGGTGGGCTCAGGACGCGCAGCCCGCACTACGGACCAAATGAAGCGACAACATATCCGAACCTGCGGGGGGAAGGGTGACCGGGTGGCTGGCAACTGGGTGATTGGAACCCACGCACCCCATTCACCCATCCACCCATTCCCATCCACTCGAAAACAGAACGAGATCCAAGTATGATCAGCACGACCAAAGATATGATGCTGCCGACGGCCATTGTCGGTTCGATCCCGCGGCCATCGTGGTACACTGAAAGTCTGCATGGCCGGTCGTTCAAGCAGGCCCTGAACGACCGGAAATTTCGCGACCAGTACATTGATGCGGTCGGCGCCTTTATTCATGACCAGACCAGCGCCGGGCTGGACATCGTGACCGATGGCGATGCGCGCTTCGACGATGACGTCGGTGGTCGCGGGTGGTTCTTCTATCCACTTGAACGGCTCGGCGGGTTCGCCGGCTGCAACGACATCATTGACCGATGGGCAGGGTTTGCCAAGCCGGGCACGATTCTCTGGGAGGTGATGGAGGCGTATCAACAGCCCACACTGGTGGACAAGGTCACGGCCGGACCGTGGCAGTACACCGAATTATGGAAGATAACACAGCGCTTGACGGACAAGCCGGTCAAGTTCGGTGCGATCTGCGTTGACAGCCTGTCGCATATGATCAGAAACGAGGCGTACGACCAGACCCGCGACCTGCTCTTCGACCTCGCCGACATCGCCAACGGGGAGTATCGCCGGCTGGCGGCAGCCGGTTGCCCGATTATTCAGATCGAAGAACCGCTGC
This sequence comes from uncultured Lentisphaeria bacterium, assembly GCA_913042885.1. The sequence continues at coordinate 4,698 of CAJWLW010000219.1, forward strand.
ACCATTTCATGTGCCACGATCCCGACACCGATGTAAACGAACTGACGGAAGCATTCAATCGTCAGATAGCCGGGGTGAACACCGAGGTCTGGGCACACACGTGTTGGGGCAACCCCGCGCAGCAGAGCTTCGGGGAGGACATGTCATACGAGCCGGCCCTCGAGGCAATGTTCGAGATGAACGCCGATGTCATCACCTTCGAGTGTGCCAGCACCGGTGGCGCCGACCTGGAGGCGATCGGCCGAATCAAGTCGGACAAGAAGATCGGCGTTGGCGTCATCAGCCACCTGCGCACGCAGGTGGAGTCACCGGAAGAGGTGGCCCGGCTGATTCGCAAAGCGTTGGAACACATCCCGGCCGAGCGCCTGGTGATCACGACCGACTGCGGCTTCGGGCGCGAGGGCTTGTCCCGCCGGATCGCCTATTACAAAATGGTCGCCCTGGTCGAAGGCACCAACCTGGTCCGGCGGGAACTGGGTCTGCCCACGGCCGTCGTGCGCGCCGCGGAACCGACGCTGGCGTTCGGCCAGGTCGGGGCAAAATGACGTAAGCATTTTACCTACCCATATGCCCACCTGAGTTGACACATGAAGGCTGTTTTTTTCTACTGGTCGTTCATCGCGGCAGACACCGAGCGAGTGCTGGACGATCTGGCCCGCTGGACGAACATCGACACCCTGTTGATCTGTCAGAGGGAGGGGTCGGACGAGGCGGGCATGATGCTGCCGGATGCCAGCGCCTTCGGTGACCTGCCCGTGCCGATCGCCCCGGCGGCATTTGAACGGACGATGGAGGTGATCGAGCTGGCACGCACGAAGGGCTTTGCCGTAGCGAGCCACGCCAATACGATGTACGGCTGTCCGAAGACCCTGCGCCACCTGAACTGTCGATCGCTGGTACCAGCTCAGCCGCCTGCCGACAACGACCTGATCTGGGCCTGCCCGAATCATCCGGATGCAGTTTCCTACGGCAAGGCCGTTACCCGCGCCCTCATAGAGGCGTGGCCTGTCGACCTGCTGGAAATCAACCACGTCGAGTACCCCCTGTACTGCGACAGCCTGGACGGATATGCCAACTGCTTCTGCGACCATTGCTACGCCAGGGCGGAGGGACAGGGTATTGATCTCGGGGCGATCGAGCGTCTGCTCACGACATTGCTCGGGCAACTGAACAGCGGTGCACTGGCAGACCGCTGGCTCGATGAGCTGGCCGGATCGCCGCTGCTGGCGCAGTGGCTGGCGTTTCGCACCGGCTCCATTACGCAGTTTGTGGGAACGATCGTGGCCGAAGCACGCGCCGCCGCCGCGACGCATCGGCCGAATCTTAAGATCGGGTTTGACCCTTTTCTGCCGTCAGCGCTGCACTTGTTAGGGATAGATCTGGAGGCGTTGCACTCGCTGTTCGACTGGATCGCGCCGAAGTTCCCCGACTATCTGACCGGCTGGATGATTCCGAATATCGCCGACTGTATCGCCGGCCCGGGCAACGATTCCACAGCCCAGCGCCAGGCGCTGCGCGATCTGCTGGACCTGGGCCCGCAGCCACGACAATACGAGCCGATGAAAATCGAGATGGAGGAAATGCGCTATTGCAACACGGCCGACGCTTCCACCATCGACCGACAGATGCCCTATCTCAGTCATCTGCGGGAGAAGACAGCGATGTATCCGTGGCTCTGGCTGTACGATCGGGACCTCGAACTGCTGCGTCGCAAGATACAGACTCTCGAGCGCTACGACTTTGACGGCTACTGCCTTTGGCTATGGCCGGAAGACATGACCAGCAGCGCGTTGCAGGAGGCTGGGGGAATCTTCTGATCGCGCGGACGAAAGCCCGCACACAGCATAGGCTTCCGACCTGTGCTCCCTTGCCGCGAAGCGGCGAGGCCCGCGGAAGGTACACCCGTATTATCCCGCCCAATCGGAATAGTGTTTCCACTTGTCGTCGACCGTGACGCCATGTTCCGCCTCGAACTTGGCGATCTGCTTGGCGCGCTGATGTCGCTCTGCCTGGGCCTCGTCACGCACCGTTTTGTAGCTCCCATTCTGGGCCAGGCTGCGTTCCCACGGCGAGAGGTCGGTGCGGTCGGCGTCAATCTCGGTCAACCATTTCTCGCGATACACCTCACCGACGACGGCGACGCGCGGCAGGTGATGCTCTGAATGTGAATTGTTGCCCTCGTGATAGAGCAGGTGGTGCCAGAAAAGCACGTCGCCTGCTTTCCCGACGAATTCGTACGTCGGCAGTCCGTCAACGACCGCATCCCTGAAGGGGGGATCGTTGCCGTCTGCTTCCGGCGTTTCGATCAGTTTCCGCTGGGCGATGATATGCGAGCCGGGCTTGCACATGAAATTCCCGCTGAACGGTTCGGTATCTGCCACCAACAGAAAGGCGTTGAAGCCGCGGTAAAGAATGGCCGGCGGCGGCGTTCCGAAGTCCTCGTGAAACATGTTGCCGAGCTTTGCCTTGGCGTTGGGATCGTACGGTTTCACCATGACAGTGTAATTGCGTACACCATCCCACTTTCCCGGACCGCCGTGCAGCTTCTCAAAGGCGGCGCGCAACCGCGGCTGGTCAAAGATCTTTTCGAGGACAGCATTACGCTCAAAGTTGGCGCGCCCCAGGTCTTCGTAGAAGGGGAGAAACCGGACGCCGGGCTTGTCCACTGTCCACTCGTTCAGCGGTCGGTCCTCGTCCAGCACCCGTCTGATCTCATCCAGCGCCTCGTCACAAAACGCCTTGTCCACCAGATTCCTGACGACGGCAACGCCGTACTTCACGAACTGCTCGGTGAAATCCAGATCGCTGTTGTCAACCTTGAAACTGATACGCTGTGCCTTCTATTAGTTCCGAACGAGCGAGGTCCCCGTGAAAACCCATATCGACGAGCATACCGGCCGAGAAATTCATGTACTTACCGATTCGCAGTGCGGCTGCATAGTCGACTATTTCCGACTGCCCAGACGGTTGCCCGACCACCGGATTCTCGCCTTCACCGCCGCCACCCGTTCATCCGCATCCCTGAATGCCCGTGGCACGATCGCGTCGCTGCCATATAGTCTCCTGTCTTCGTTTAAAATGCAAGCCGAGGACTGGCAACTGGTTCTTGTCGATCCCGACAGCGGCGCCACAGAGACCCTGGACCTGCGGTTCGACGTCGTCCTGAAGCTGCGCGAAAGCGATGGCCGCCTCTGGGTCGTGAACGGCAATAAAATCCAGCGGATCGACCTGCCCGACGGCGATCTGCAGACTGTTGCTACCCTGCCACCGGACTGCCCGGGCAGCCCGGTCGACATCACGTGCGACGGTCGCACCCTTCTTCTGTCTCACCACGAGGACGACCAGCCGAGGACGCCGGCACCCGATTTCTGTGATGCCGACTGGTTTTGGAACCTGATCGAACGACCGCGAAGCGGTGTTCTCTATGCCTTCGACATTGAAACACAGGTCGCTACGACATTGCAGCAGACGGACGGCACGATGCCGATGCACGTCGACAGTTCACCGGTCGATCC
>CAJWLW010000220.1 GCA_913042885.1 uncultured Lentisphaeria bacterium
GATAAGGAACCGAGGTTGATCAGCGGCACGATGCACTTTGGCCTGTCCCCGCGGATCAAGGCAAATTCGTGGTGCCGCATGGGTTACCGCGTCACCAACCCCAGCGACGAAGCGATCGATGTCGAGATTATTCTACGACCGCAACGACAGCGCAACGTCACAGTTTATCGCACGTCCTTCAGGCTCGACGCAGGCATCACCTATGAGTACGAATCGCAGGTGACTTGCGGCACGGTCGACCGGTTCAACTTCGATTTTTTCGTTAATGGCAATCTCACAGGCACTTACGAGGCCTACATCCAGATCGATGACCCGTCCGCCAAGACCATTATGTTTGTTGACGACGCTGACATGGACAAGGGTTCATTCGCCAAAAACAAGGAGTTGTACACGAAATTCAACAACACACACGCCCGCAGCTCCACCACACCTACTCACTGGGCCGCGTACGACGAAGCGATCGTTGCAGCGTTCATGCAGCCGGACTGGAATGCCATGACGACGCGCCAGTTTAATGCAATCAGTGACTACGTGGCGCGCGGCGGCACGATTCTGTTCGCAGATCCGGTCGGCTTGGTGTCAGCCAGCAAGACAGTTCTCCGCAAGCTGCTGCCGGTAACTGTTATCGGCGTCCGCGACATCGACTACATCGACGGCATCAAGCCTATTGACGGCCACGTCGTCACCTGGCCGGCCGGCACGCCGTTTCTCGAGAGTACCTTGCGGGAAGAGGGTATCGCGACATTGTGGCAGCGGGATTTTCCGCTGGTCGCGTGGCGTCGTTACGGCCTTGGCATGGTCGGTGCCTGTGCGGTCAACCCTTCGCTCACCGAAATGCGGTCCTCGCAGAACTTCAATCCGATGTGGAACCATCTGCTTGCCAATACCGGCAACTTTTCCCATGCGTCGCGGCGCGGCAGTGCGGAGTTGTCGTCCGCACTCGACACTTTGACCGGTATTGAAATTCCAAGGAGCGAAGGTATCCGGGCGTTCCTGGGGGTCTATTTCGCTCTCGTCATCGTGATCATCCTGATCGGAATATTTCTGCGTCAGCAGTCCCGCGCCTGGATCGTCATGTCCTGTGTCGCCCTCATCGCCACGGTCCTTATCTTTCATCAGGCCGCCAGACGCAGCAGCACGTCCGAGGTGCAGACGGCTGCAATCATCAACTTCGTCTCACCCTCAACCGTCGACCGCACATCGGAGCGGCTGGTCAGTCTCTTTTCGAAAGACGCCCGCTCCGTCGATATTGTCTGCGACTCCGTCGATGCCCGCATCCGAGCGTTGTTACCGCCACGCCAACATGATCAGAAAAAGTTCGCCAGGGGGCCCAAACTGTCAGCAAATGCGGCAGGCAAGAACAAAGGCGACAAAAAGGCAAGGAACAGCCGTAACGAGTTCGTTGAGTATGGCAAAACGGAAGCCGTCCGCGACCCCATAAGCGTCAGCCAGATCGACGGACGTTCTGTGTTGCCGAGACTCTTTCTGAGACACAATGCCCCCCGTTTTTACGCCGCCCTGGATGCCACCAGCGGCACCTCCTACAGCACGTTGCCGACAGTCAAGTGGACCGCCGACGGTGCCAGCATGGAGCCCTGGGAAATCCCGGGCAACGAGGCTATCATTGATGCCTTCATCGTCTGCCACAACGGGATTATCTCGGTAAACACATCAAACCGGACCTGCTTCCTCGAGCCCGGCCAGGCAAACGCAAACAAAATGATGGCGCCGTCCTCGGAGATTCTGGCGTTTCAGAAGCACCTTGTCGATACGCCCTCGGCAGCACCGCTTCTCGCCGTGGTAATGGGGCTTTCGTCACAGTATCCCGAGATACCGGATGAGTTCAACTTGATCGGCCGCACCATCGATCTTATTCCGATCGTTCAGGATTTGACCGGCGAGCAGGTACATATCCCCAAGCAACAGATCAAAATCAATACCAATCTCGGCAAGCGATCCAAGGGCCTGCACCGGTTCGGGAAATGGCAGAGCCTGCAGCATCGCGGCATTCCGGTCAAGAGCAACCCGATGGCGACCGCCAAAGACGCGGCCGGAAATTGGAGCGACGCAGCGCTGGCCTTCGCCGCCGAGCACCGGCTCAACCTCGAGTTTACCGAAGTCCAGCCGCTCAGAGACAATAACGGCAGCGCCGTGGTGCTCGGAATGAAGCCGGCCTTTATTGCCGTTCCCGCCAAGTTGCCGACAGGGCTCAGTCTTTTGAAGGCCAACCGGTTGTCGGTCTATTTCTACGTCGCCAATCGCGGCGGCAACCTCGCCTTTGACATACTTTTACGCCATCGCAACGACCCCGAAGGCACCCGGGACCTGGCGGCACGCCATATAGAAGAGACAAGGGAGTATCGTTTCGAAGGCTTCGATTCCGCCGACGTCATCAACCCTGCCACCGGGGCATTCGAGTTTGTGATCCGAATCGATGCGCGGCGCCACCTCACCAAACCCACCGAAGTACTGCGTGCCAATTCCTGGAAAGTTCTGGAATTGACGGCGGGTGCCAGCGGTACTCTGGACGAACAACATAAAGGCATTTTCTGAGGACCTATTCATGGCAGCAATGATCAACACGGAAAACCTCTCGAAAGATTACGGCGCCGGACGCGGCATCAACAACCTGACCATGGAGGTGCCCGAGAAGTCAATCTTCGGTTTCATCGGCCCCAATGGCTCAGGCAAGACGACAACTATCAAATGCCTCTGTGGCCTGATCATACCCAGCAGCGGCCGCGGCTGGATCGATGGCCTTGAGGTTCTGCCCAAAAATATCCAGCAGATCAAGGCGAAGATCGGCTACCTGCCGGACGAATTCGGCGTCTACGAACAAATGAGCGTGTGGGAATACCTCGATTTCTTCGGCGCCGCCTACAAAATCCCACCGGCCCGACGCAAGCAACGGATCTACGAAGTGCTTGAGCTTACAGATTCCTCGCACATGATCGACTACCAGGTGTCGTCGCTGTCTCGCGGCATGCATCAGAAAATCGGTATCGCCAAAACCATGCTGCATGATCCCAAAGTGCTGATCCTCGACGAACCCGCCAACGGCCTCGACCCGCACGCCCGTATCGAAATGCGCAAGACCATCCTGCGGCTCAAGGAAATCGGCAAGACAATCATGTTGTCGTCCCACATTCTGCCCGAGCTCAGCGCTATTTGCGACCGGGTCGCAATCATTGAAAAAGCGGAACTGCTGATTCAGGGGACCGTCAAGGAAATCACCCGTTCATTGCAGGAAAAAATTCAATTGCTCATCGAAGTCGACTCCGACATCGACTATGCGGTAAAGGCGTGTAAGGAGTTCGACAACGTTGAGGACGCTTTGGTCTCGGTCAACGAAATCCGTGTTGACTACCGTGGCAATCGCACGCAAGTCGCTGACCTAAATAGCCATCTCGTCAAAGCCGGCGTGCGTGTCCAGTCGATCAGCGAAATCGAAGTTGACCTGGAGAATGTCTTCCTCACCGTAACCGGCAAGCATGAACAACGACAGGATGCCGATACTACAGACGACGACAAGGCTACCGCCGCCGCCCGCGAACGCCTCCTCGACAAGATGGGCAAGAAGAAATAGTGCCTGCACGATTTCGTCTCAGTCCGTTTACTTTCTGGCAATCACCTAATATATTCTTTATAAAGCCGGCCCTAAAAAAAACGATTATGCTTTGGCACTTCTAGGGAGACTCCTCACCGATGGATCCTGAAGAACCCGTTTACGAGACAGAAGAAGAACAGTACATGGCTGAGGTCGAGCAGATCCTGCTCGCCTATCGCCAGCAGAAGCTGCGAGAACACCTCGTTGGCCCGATCGTTTCCTTCGTGATGCACATTGTCATTCTGCTGCTGCTCACCGTGTTTGTCGTCGGCAAGGCACAGCGCGAGCCCTTGCCTGAAATCGAAGTGACTATGGAAGAGGTGCCGATCAAGGAACTCGAACCGCCAGAGATCGAAGAGATCGAGCAAATGGAGGACGAAGTGCTCGACGAAGCACCGGCGATGGATGTCGATGTACCTGATGTGCCGATCGAGAACACCGCGGAAGCGGCACTCGAAGATGCCAGTGAAGAAGCGCCGGAAAGTGATGACAATTTCGACATGGACGACATGATCGATGTCCTGCCGACCAAGACGCCGCTGCAGCTCAGAGGATTGTACGGCGGCCGCACGGCCAAGGGTCGGCGAGCGAATCGAGAGAGGTTCGGGGGCAACGCTCGTGGAGAGGACGCGGTGCTGCGGGCCTTGCGCTGGTTGAAAAAGGTCCAGGCAGCGGACGGGTCGTGGGAGAACGAAGCGTTCACAGGGCTGGCTCTGCTGTGCTTTCTGGCGCACGGCGAAACACCGCAGTCTGAGGAATTCGGCATGACTGTGCAAAAGGCGATGCAGTGGCTCTCGGGTAAGGTCCCGGTACAGGGCGCCAGCCACGGTTACGCCAACGGCATCGCGACGTATGCCCTGGCAGAGGCCTACGGCATGACACAGATCCCGTTTCTGCGCCAGTCCATGGAAGCCGGGCTGGAGGTAATCGTCAAGGGACAGCAGCCCGGTGGCGGATACAACTACGCTTACGGGCAAACGGAGCGCTGGGACCTCTCGGTAGCCGGCTGGCAGTATCAGGCGCTGAAGGCGGGGTATGTCGCCGGCGCCAATGTCGAAGGTATCGACGCAGCGATCAACAAGTCCAAGAATTTTCTCAAGTACGTGGCCTATGCCAACGGCAAGTTCGGCTACAGCTCACCCGGCAGCGGCGGCAACATGACCGGTGTCGGCACGGTGGCCTTGCAGTTGCTCGGTGATGGCGCCAGCAAGGAGGTGCAGGCAGCGGCGCACACCATTCTGTACGAACGCCTGCCGGGCTACTCCTGGGAGAATTCCGGCGGGTCGCTGTATGGCTGGTATTATGATACCCAGGCGATGTTCAATCAGAGTGGCCGAAGCTGGCGACAGTGGAACGATAAGTTCCAGAAGGTCTTGATCAATGCCCAGGACAAGGAAGGTTGGTGGAAAACCGGCGCGGGCGGTCACGGAGACAGCAAGGTTTTCGACACCACGCTGTGCTGCCTGCAACTGGAAGTGTACTACCGCTACCTGCCGACCTTCGACATCAATAAGATCAGAAAACGGACCGCAAAACGCAAAGGCCTGATTGAAGAGGAAGACAACGGCGAATTCGACGATCTGATTATTGACTGATCGAATACGCCACAGGCGCTAATCCCGCAGCTCAATAGTTGCCATTGCGAACTTCGAAATGCGTTGGCTTACCAAGCGACGCTCCACCGATCTTGATCCAGTGCGCGGTCCACTCGATCAGACGCTGCAACGATACCGTCGGATAACCGAACAAGTCGGTGGCGGCCTTCGAGTTGCTCAGGAAAGCCGTTGGGTTTTCTGTGCCGACCAGCTCGGCAGGCTTGCCGAAGATCCCTGAGAAAGTCTCTGCCACCAGACGTACCGACACCGTCTCCGGACCCGTGACGTTAAGGATTGTCGGCGGCGACGCGCAGTGCGCCAGCGACAGCAGCGCCTGTGTGTTGGCATCCCCCTGCCAGATGCAATTAAAATAGCCGGTGTCCAGCTCCACGACCTGGTCGTTAAAAACCTTTGTGCCGATGTCGAACAGCACCCCATAGCGCAGGTCGACAGCGTAGTTCAGGCGGAAAAGCAGCATCGGCGTTTCGTTTTCGAGGCTGCCCCACATGAACACCCGCTCACGTCCAAGGCATGACTGAGCGTACTCGCCGATCGGCGCCGGCGATGTCGTTTCCAGAGCGCCCTCCGACGTGACTGCTACCAGGGGATAGATGTTGCCTGTCGAAAACGCAACAATGCGGCTGTCGCTGAAATGATGCACAACATTCGCTGGAATGACCGTGTTTGAGGCCCATGTCATCGCTTCGCCGCCGTCCGTACCGAATTTGCGGCCGGCCATGTAAACGATGTTCGGCACCTGCGGCAGACGGTCGACGGAAAAGCGATCGAGCAAATCGCAACTGATGCACTGCAGCCCAGCCGCTGTGAGTTTGTCGCTCACGGCGCTATCGGAGAAGCGGGAAACGCCGATGATGTTCTTCTCGACGCCCGCTGCCTTGCAGGCGCGTACCGCTTCGATACCCAGGGAGATGCCCATCTTGCCGCCGATGCCGAGAATCATGATGTCGCCTTCGAGCGATTTCATCATATCAATCAGTCCCGACGACGGCATCGACATCACGTCATCAAGTTGATCTTCCGATTCGATAAGTTCTGGGATGTCCATGTACGAATCCTATTTGTCGAGCCATTCAGCCTGCTTCGCCAGACGCATCAGGTGTTTTGCTTCGTTCTCAGTGAGTTTTTCTTCAGCTTCGATCTGCTCTTTCATATAGCGTTCGTGTTCCGACCGGGACAGGGCCACGACGACGCTGCCGTCATCACTGCGTTCGAGCACCATGCCGGCAACTTCCTTCCCGGAGAACAGCTTGAAACGCGTATCGGGATACCAGATGGTGAGGAAAGCCTCCGCCGTCTGTCCCGGACGCACACCGATAAACTTTTGCGCAGTCTCGCCGCCGTACTCGACGTGTACACGATGGCGACCGGCTTTGAAGCCGGAAAGAAGAAAAGGCTTGGATCGCCTCACGCCATCCAGGTTGCCTTTGGTAGCGCCCTTGAACGATTTGTCGACAAAAACCTTGGCACCCGGTGGAATCGTGACAATTTCAATATCGCCCATGACCGGGGTCAGATCGACGAACACAGCGTTCGGTTCGTCCTCGTCGACATCTATCTCGATAAGCTCCGGTTTGTAGTACAGCCCGAAAACACGCAACTCGTAACTGCCGGGCGTCATGCTGTCGAGCATCAGCGGCGTCTGCCCCAGAAGCTGCGGCCCGTACTGAACGGACATGTGCGGCGGGTCGCTCTGAATCAGGCAGGTGCCGTTCTTTTGCGTCAGTGCATAGATCTGCTGATCCCCGTCATTCGGTACATCAGCTTTGACGGACAACCCCTCGAAGCCGTACTTGGCGAAAGAAACCCTGTACTGCCCCGGAGCAAGAGCGCCAAGGTAGACCGGTGTCCTGCCACACCGTTTGCCGTTGACAGAGACTCTGGCGCCTGGCGGTTTAGTGGTGACCCAGAGGTAGTCCACGGGAATGTCGTTGTCGCTGGGCGGTCTGTTGTGGTGCACCGGCTCGGGGCGCAATGGCTCCGGCTCAGGCGGGCGGATGCGGACCGGCACGTCATCCACGGAACCTGCATCGTCCATGTCGTCAGGATCGTTGTCGGTCCCCGCCCAATCCATGTCGTCGGCTACGAAGTCGTCCTCGACTGGAGCATCCTCGACCGTGTTATCGACGTCGGTGACCGTGTCGTCGGTGGTGTCGTCGCCACGGTCGAGTGTGTTTCGACCTGTGTCGTCGGGATCAGTTTGGCCAAGGGCCGTGTTGCCAATATCTGGGGCTGCAACCTGCGTCGCGGCCGCGCCGTCGTCCTGACCGGCAACGGCCTGGTCATCAATCTGGGCGGCCGCTGTGCCGGAGGATTCGGAACCCGGCAAGATAAGCGCCAGGACGATCACACAGGCAAGCACCAGCAATCCCCAGACTACGGCGCTGGTCCAGCTACCTGACGGCGAGCGATCCGGAAGCTCAATGGCCGCGGCCGGCGCTGCCAAGGCAGTTGGTCGGGGTGCCGACGCTGGCGCTGCGTCGTCGTCGATGAATTTCAGGCACGTGTCGCTGATAGTGATACGGTCACCGGACTCGAGCGCCGCGTCCTTGACTTTGACACCGTTGACCAGGATGCCGTTCGTGCTGCCCAGGTCAGCGATGACGCAGCGATCACCTTGGCACCGGATGATAGCGTGCTCGCGGGAGGTATTGTCGTCGTCCAGGCGCAGTTGACACTGGTCACCGCGGCCGATCAGAAATTCGTCCGTGTTGATGTTGACCGTGCGGCCGGCATGGCGGCCGCTGCTGTATTTCAGTTTGGCGTCCATGTCGTCATGCTGCCGGCGGTTTGGTGCGGATCAGGATTGCTTCGGAGACTTCAAATCCGGATTCCAGTGCCTCGCCGAGTTCCTGGACAAAGTCAGTGGCGCGATCGTCGAAAAACCGGATTTCACCGTTGCTCGTGGCCAGAGTTTCGACGCGGGCCAAGTGCGTTTTCTGGTCGCCTCGACC
>CAJWLW010000221.1 GCA_913042885.1 uncultured Lentisphaeria bacterium
TTGAAGTTGGCTTCCGCCGCCGCGTCGTCCGGGTTGCGGTCCGGGTGGTACTTCAAGGCCGCCTTGCGGTAAGACTTCTTTATCTCGTCAGCAGAAGCACCTTTGGATACACCCAGCAACTCGTAATAGTCTTTTGCCATAGTACTCAAGTTTCTCTGCTCTCGGACTTGCGGGTGGCTGTGCCCAATCGTCTCATCGCTGCGGCCTTACGCCTCATCGTCGGCAGCCTCAGCGGCGCCGGCCTCATCGCCGGCCTCATCACCCGCCTCATCAGCTGCAACTTCCGGGCCGGTGCTGACGACGACCATGGCGGCACGCAGCACGATCTCACCGAGGCGATAGCCGGCTTTCCACTCGCGGATGATGTGCTCGGACGGGACGTCGTCGGAGGGTTCGGTGGAAACAGCCTCATGCTGCTTCGGGTCGAACTTCCCGTCTGTCGGTATTTTTTCGAGGCCCAGGGCTTTGAGGCAGCGCTCGAGCTCGGCGTGAATCATCTGCATACCTTGTTTAAGAGTCGCGATGTCGGCATTTTCCTGGTCGGCGGCCATCATCGCCATGCCGAAATGGTCGACGATCGGCAGGATCGACTCGATCGCAGCAGTCTTGCCGATGATTCTGGCACTGGAGATATCGCGCTGGCTGCGCTTGCGGAAGTTGTCCAATTCGGCTCGCAGCCGCAAGTGTTTGTCCTTGGCCTCGGCGACAGCATCTGTGAGCTGGGCGATCTGCTCTTCAGGCGTCGGCGGTAGCTGCGGTTCCTCTTCGGCGTCTTCCGTGGCGTCGGCAGCGTCGGGCACAGCGGCAGCCTCGATATCCGCCTCGGGTGCGGCTTTCGGGTCTTTGTCAGCAGCTGGTTCGGCCGCTCCAGGCGGCGTCTCCAGAACCTCTTCTTTCGTTTTACTCACTGGTGCTGGCCTCGGTCTATTAAACAGATTACGGACACAGGGGATGGTCAGAACTCGAAACAGTAAATATACGGCCGCAGTCGCTGTGCGTCAACGGCAGTGACAAACTGACAAGCTGCTCAGGTCCCGGCACGGATAAAATCTATTGAGAAGTCCGCAACCACACAGTCACGGATTTCGCTGAACAGGTCCATGACCTTGGACAGCACTTGATTGCAGTATTTTTGTTCATTGCTGACTATGACAATGCCAAGACAGGCGTAGTTCCAGACGTCATGCCCTTCGATCTCGGCAATCGAAACGTTGAACTTCTTGCGGACGCGGTCGCGCACACTGTTGAGCACAGCACGCTTGTCCTTGAGCGACATGGCGTGTTCGATATCAAGTTCGACTGTGAGGATACCCAGGACCATCAAGGAAAGGCGTGTGCGGGGTTCAGCGTTCGTGCGCGTACTATATCATATCATTTCATTTGTCTGCAACGCTGTTGGCATTCACAGCCCCCGCGAGTATGCTCCGTGAATCCCAACCCGGATGATTCACATGAATCACGATGTTCTGGAAAGCCTGAAAACAGCGCCGATACAATGCAACGTCCATCCGGTATTGTCCGTCGACGCACTCGCCGGGTTCGCTGAGATCCTCCATGAAGAAGGATATCCGCTGTTTGAAGTTCTGTGCCGCCCGATGGACGACGCCGAACCGCTGATCCGTGCGTTCAACGAAACGCCCCAGCGCAAACTGCTCTACCTCGCAGCCGGCACCCTGAAAACCAAAGCGGATGCCGAACGCGCCGTCACCCTGAACGTCGACCTGCTGGTATCCGCCACGTTCAGCCGCCGCATTCTGGACGTCGCGGTCGAGGGTGATGTGCCGTACATGCCGGGGATCTCGACACTGCAGGATATTCAAAACGTCCACGACGCCTTCGAAGATGTCGGCCGCACGGTCAAGGTCCTGAAACTCTGTCCGGTCGACTTCATCGGCATGCCACTGGTGGAAATCATGGCGACGATCTATCCGGATGTCATGTTCGGGCCGACCGGCACGGTCGAGCTGGAGGACCTGCCGACATGGCGAAAACTCCCCTTTATCAGCGCCCCGATGCAACCCTACATACCCGAGGAGATGATCGCTGCCGGTGACTGGGACGCCGTCCGCGAGCTCCTCCGCAAAGCGCGACAACTCGCCGGCATGTAAGGGACCGGGAAGATTCCGTCATTTGTGTTCGGTTCGATTATTCCCATGCCGCCCTCTCCCTCTTGATTATCCTCCGGCGTTGTCGCATCCTGTGCGCTATATTCTCCCATGCCCCGCGCCTTCATCTTGCTCCTTTTCCTGGCGGCTGTCGCAGCAGCCGACCTGCAGCAGGATCTCGACGAACTCTTCGACCGCACCCCGGTCGTCGCAGACGCCGTCTGGACCTGCGGCATCCATAGCCTGCAGACCGGCGAGCTGCTGTATCAGCGCAACCTCGACCGCGCCCTGATCCCGGCATCGAACCAGAAGCTCTTTGTCGCCGCAGCGGCACTGCACGAGCTTGGCCCCGACTTCCGCTCGACCACCGAATTTTTCACTGCCGGCGCCATCGAAGACGGCACACTCCACGGCAACCTCGTCGTGCGCGGCAATGGCGCCATTGTCTTTACCGCCCGCTACCCCAGTGACCTGACGGCCGCCGAACGCCGTGACATTCTCCGCGGACAGGTCGAAAAACTCGCAGAGTCCCTGCGGGCCCGCGGCATCCGCACCGTGCGCGGCGGGCTCTTCCCCGACCACAGCGGCGGCTGGCAGCAAGTCGTCACCAACGAGCATTACCCCTGTGTCGGCGCGCTGTCGTTCAACGAGAACACCGTCGACATCGACGTGCGCGACGGCCTCGTCATTTACGCACCGGAGAAACTCGTCAGCTTCGCGTTCCGCTACAAGGAATGGGACGGCTCCCAGCGGCGGCGCCGCACCTCCGGCCGCACCGACAACATCGAAATCAACCTGGGCCGTGACAGTCAGGACTACTGGCGGCTCGAGGCCATGGCGCCGGGCACCTGGTACTGCGCCGTGCTGCAGGACATGCTCGAGGACGCCGGAATCACTGTTCGCGGAGAACCTCTCAAGCTGGAGACCGTGCCGGTACCGCTGCTGACGCTCGAGGGCTTGTCCCTGCGCGAGCTCTTGCCGGACATGGTCGTTTACAGCGATAATTTCCGGGCCGAGACCCTGTGTCTGGTGCTCGGGCATCAGCGATACGGCGAAGCCGGCTTCAAGAACGGCGGCCGCGCCGTGCGCGCCAACCTCGCAGGCACCGGCATCGATCTCCGCAGCTTCGTCGCCGCCGACGGCTCCGGCCTCAGCCGACGCAACCGCGTGTCCGCCGCCAACATGCTGAGCCTGCTCGACACCATGCTGCGCTCACCGCATCACGAGTTCTGGCTCGACAGCCTGGCGGTCTCCGGCCGGTCGGGCACACTCAAACAGCACCTGCCGTCGCTCGAAGGCCGGGTCCGCGCCAAGACCGGCACCCTCCGCGATGTCAAGGCCCTGTCCGGCTACCTGTTCATCGACGGCGAACCTGCGATCGCCTTTGCGATGATCGCCAACGACCTCAAAACCCCCGGGACCGCCTGGCCCGTCTTCGAAAAAGTCCTCGGACTGGTCACGGAAGAGATTCAGTAGAAACGGTCCTATGCGTCGGTTCATTCGACATGCCGTCTTCCTCTCCGAGCTATAACGTTGTTCAGCCCATCAACCCATCCCAAATCCTCTTGCACCCTTTCCAAATTCACATTACCTTCCCTTACCCGTCTTCATTCAACTCGAACCCGAAGAGGTTTTTCCCATGCTGCAGCGACTGCCACTTTTTCTGATGGCCATTCTCCTGGCTTTCTGTTTCACCGCTTATTTTTCCGGTGCCGCCCCGTCCAAGGAAAGCGACAGCGAATACCGCGCCCCGAAATCGGGCGGCGGTGCCAAGACCCCGGATGAGCTGGCCGACGCCGCCTACAACAAAGGCGCCGGCTTCCAGAAGAAAAAGAAGTGGGAAAAAGCCATCAGGTGGTACGAGAAAGCCGTCAAGTACAACAGCAAGTTCGCCCGGGCCTACAACAACATGGCGTACTGCTATCGCCAGGACGGCGAGTACGAGGACGCGATCAAACACTACAAGCGCGCGCTGCACATCGACCCCGACCTGATGGAAGCGCGTGAGTACCTCGGCCAGGCTTACATTCGTTTGGCCGTCGCATCAATGAAACAGACCGAGAAATACATGCAGCTGGCCAGCAAGGAATGGCGACAGCTGCGCGAAGGAAAGGCCGTGGCGCACGCCGACAAACTCGAAGCGAGTATCCGCAAAGCAGATGACCTGAGGCGCCGCTGATGAAAAACCTGTCAACCCCTCTGTTGCTGCTGCCGCTTGCCGCACTGCTCCTGGCCGGCTGTCAGACGACCGCCCGGCTGCCGTCGCTGACGCCCGGCAAGCGACGGCCGTCGGTCATTGTCCGCACCTTCGAAACTGCCAAGAAGAGCTACGACCGCTATAAGTTCGAGGCAGCGGCCCGGCAGTTTCAGTCATTCCTCGACACCTATCCAGACGACCCCCTGGCCGAGGCCGCCCTCTACTACGTAGCCAGCAGCCACAAAGAGCTCGGCAACCACGCCAAGGCGGAAGAGCTCTACACCCAGCTCATCGACCGCTACAAGACCGGCGTCTGGCCCGACGTCGCCAGCTACGACCTCCAGACCATGCGCTCCGCCAGGGAGTAAAAGGACCTCCGGACCGGTAGTGCCGATTGCATGATCATCGGACTGGGCAATTCTGAGTCAGATTGTATACAACGATACCCAGGATCGGGTGGCTCGGAACATTAATCTTCAATACCTTACGCGGCAAATAGGACGTATTATCTGAATTGAAAACCCACTCTTCCGGCGTGTCTTCGTAACGTTTTATTGCAACTTCCCCGGCGTCTATCGCGCTGAAGTCCGCCATGATCACCACTTGTCCAACGTCCCGAGGTGTACGGTGATATTCGCAGACGACGTAGTCTCCTCGAGACATGGTCGGTTCCATCGAATCTCCGTCAACCATCACTACAAAACGTTTGGGTCGCGCTTGACGTGACGGTACGCGGACCCACTCGTCAGAATCTATCCGGCCTGACAGCCCTGCCGACGGTGGCCCAGCTGCAATCGCGGGGAGTACCGCCAACAGATCCTCAAAGTCGAGAATCTCTGCTTCCGAGCGGCTCAGAATCTTGAGTCGCGGAGACTCCTCGATTGTCTCCGGTTCCACCTGCCAGAAGTCGCCGGACTTACTGAACTCTACTTGAAAGTCCGTACCAGGCTGGCCAGCGTCGGGGCCGAACCACTCGCGCATAAGCTCGGCCAGCTGATTATGCTGCTCGCCAACCGGCCGCGCAACGTTGATAAAGATTTGGACGAACCAGAAGCGCCAGACCGTACCATTGGGCAGAGTACAGTTTGTCTCCCCTTGGGGTACTCCCGGATGACGAGTGCGATCAGGCAGTTTTATAATCGGGCGACCGTTTGATTGAATGATGCGGCACGAAAAGCTCTCTGTACCTACGGTACGCACCTCTCGTCGGCGACGGTACCGCGCCAATCGGAAGGTCACCACTTCCTTCATCATCGCCGCAGTAGCCGCATGCATCTCCGTCGGCACATCTCGCACAAACACAAACCGACCGTTTTTGACCTCGAACCAGGGTGCCCAATGCTCGATCGGGTTGCCCCGCCAGTACCCCAACCATTGGTCCGGCGGCACTGTTCGCGGATCGTCGAAGGCCTGCACGGTGAGAATGTCTTCGAATAGCTCCGGTGACCGTAGAATGTAGCGGTAGCACTTCTGAGCGAGCGTCTCCAGATCCATGCCGGTGAAAAGACTGTCGGACGCCAGCAGCACCTCGAGCACGACCATTTTGAAGGACTTTGTCATGGCCTCCCTCCGTTCGAGGGCCTCAAACCAGTCATGCAGGTGATGCAGTGCCTGCTGCTCATTGGCGGCGAGATCGCCCTCGCTCTCGATAAATGCGAACCAGCATTTCAATGCGCCTGTTCGGTACAGGGACGCCGGGTTGTATCCCAGCCGGAACATCTCGGCCAGGCTGGGGCGTTCGTCACGACCGGCTCGCAACTCCCGGTAGGCCCGCGTGAGTACGTGTTGATCGGCAGCGGGCAACAGCGCCCGCAACAGATCCACCGCTTCCAGCTCGATGGCAACCGAGCAGCCGTCAGCCCTCGCTGTTTGCGCATTAATCAAGGCGGCGACTGCTGGTGCAGAATCTCCCGGCAACAACGAGAGTACAGTGCGGATCCGGTTCAGGAAGACCCGATGATTGCCGATGAAATCGATCACCGTCAGCTGCTCTTTCCCGTCGGCAATTCGCAGGCCCCGACCGAGCTGCTGCAGAAACACGACTGTGGATTCTGTCGGGCGCAGCATGACAACACGATCGACCAGTGGGATGTCGACACCTTCATTGAACAGATCAACGGTGCAGATCGCCTGCAACTCACCCGCTTCGAGCCGGTACACAGACTCTTGCCGATCAGCGCTGCCCGGGCCTGCTCTTCGGGCAGCAGATTGCCGAACCAGTGATGCGCGAGCAGATCCTCGGGCTGCCAAGCCTTCTGGCTCAGTGGCAAGCTGTGTGAAATGGCGTGCCCGCTTTGTCGCCAGGCATCGTCGTACTCGAAGCCCATCAGTCGGCCATCACCGCCGCGCCACAAGGCTCCTACGCGCTGCGTGCCACGCCATACGCTTAGCGAATCCGGTAATGTCATGACTCGGTCTCGTCCGGCGGGGTTGCGGACAGCTCGATGCCCAACGTATCGAGCACGATCAGGATGCGGCCCAAGCCGCAGGACTCGCGGCCGTTTTCCAGCTCACTTAGAAAGCGGATGCTCAACCCGCAAAGACCCGCGAGGGTTTCAAGATTCAATCCCTGTTGCTTGCGCGTACGACGAATCAAGGTCCCAAGCGTCCTAGCATCGGTGATGGAAATGGCCTGGAAAGACTGCCATCATACACATCAATATTTGATGTTATTTTTTCGGTTATATTTACTGCTTCTTCTACGCCTGGTTTTTCTTTAAGACCCGACCCGGTCGCGAGCAGATTGCCGCCTGCGCCAATGGAGTCGGCACGCCCAATATCAGTTTTGGCGAAATCCGCTCGTTGCAGATTGCCGCCATAGCGAAGACTCGCCAACAAGAATTGGAAGGGCGGTATCGCCGCGAAGTGTGGCCTTTGCATCGCCGGCGCCGGGAAGACGAGGCCATTCGCTTAGAGGGCGAGTATCGCTTTCGCGCCATTGTCGATGATCTCGAACGGTATCTCGAGGGGGCGAAATGGCGGCTTGTCTCTAGATCTAGACCTCATTAAATTCAATAGAACGATAAATTTGCGTATCTAATGGCCAAAGCCCAATACACCAATCGCCTCGATGGCGAATCCAGTCCCTACTTGCGGCAACACGCCCACAATCCCGTCGATTGGTATCCCTGGGGTGAGGAGGCGTTGGAACGGGCCAGGACGGCGGATCGGCCCATTCTGCTCTCGGTGGGCTATTCGGCCTGCCACCGGTGTCACGTCATGGAGCGCGAATCGTTTGAAAACGAGCAAATCGCCCAACTGATGAACGAGCACTTCGTCAATATCAAGGTCGATCGCGAAGAGCGGCCCGATATCGACGAGATCTACATGACCGCCGTGCAGACGATGACTGGCCAGGGCGGCTGGCCGATGACGGTGTTTTTGTGTTTGAAAGCTATTATCTTGCCGATTTAGTACAGAACATGGTGTTCGATTTTATCTACCATGAACATCTAACATCTTTCTCAGTTAGACCAATGCAAACTATATTCCAACGTGTTGGCCTAGAATTAGTTGCTGTTGAGCGTGTATCTACCAAAGGTGGTTCATTGCGCTATTTTCTACAGCGTTCAGGTGGCCTGTTGACAAAAGATGGCAGCGTAATAAAAATGTTGGCGCTTGAAGAAAATATGGGTTTGTATCGAAAAGAGACGTTTGCGGCCTATGCAGACAAGATCAACGGACTCAAAGCCAAAAAGCACTAAACTGCTGACAGGCGTATTCTATTTTTGCAACAGATAAATTTTGTACCAGGACAACGGCTGGCTCACACCACCCCGTTGTTCTACCAAAATTTGTAGGCCATTCTAGTGCTGTGTTAGGGAAATACTTCAGGGTTCTTTCTTG
>CAJWLW010000222.1 GCA_913042885.1 uncultured Lentisphaeria bacterium
AGGAAAAAAGAGAAGAAAAAGATTGTCAGCATCAAGTTCAACAGGAAACTGGCAATATTGGCGATGAAGTTGGTGGTCACAGTGAAGAACCCACCAGACTTGCTCAAGATCAATGCCATCAGATTTCGACGATTATCATCGTCTTGCAGATAGTTTTCGACTGTCTCTCGCGCCCACACAAAACCCGGCAGTTCTTGGATCTTCGGCTGATACTTCTCGAGTTTTCTTGTCATGCGGCGTACGAATAGCTGCCAACCTTCTTTTTCGATTTCTTCGGGGTCAGCAGTCACGTCTTCGACAGCTTCATCATTGCCGGCAACTGGATCACCAGACAGGCTCGCGTCGGGTATGGGGACAGTTGCCGTATGTGAAGTTTCGGTGATGTCCTCCTGGGTACTGAACCACTCTGTGGCGGAGTCGAGGGTCTTTCCGAGATATGACGCAGAAACGCCAGTCAATCCGAGAAAAATGATGGCAACTACCAGAAGCATTGTAGCCAGCGTCGCATGGCAGGCTCGACTGACGCTCTTCAGATGCTGTCGGCGAGCCACCTCCGGATTGTCATCTCCAGGCGCGGTGTCTGCAACTTTCGATTTCGCAAATTTTCGTTTAACGCTTCTAACGAACCGGCGGGGCGGTGCCATGACGGCGTGACAGATCCCGAGCAGCGCCTTGCCCAGCTGACTCGGAAAGAACGTGTGCTGATACCACCGTTGCAGCGGCAAACAAAAATACGCCAATATGAGGCCGAAAAGGACTGACTTCAGGAACGTAGCGGTGAGGATGAAAATGACGATTACAATCAGCGCGACCAGGAGCCCAGCTCCGGAACGCACGACTGTCTGCCGGACAATACGCTGGTTCCTGGCAGCCTCACAAGCCTCTTCGACGATATCGCTATCTACCCCCAAAATCGTCGCGATTTCGTCGATCATTTCGCGTTCGGCAGCACAGAACTCATTGTCTGCGTAGGCGATTTCAACAAGGCTGACGATTATCTCGCGCTTTCCCTCGTAATTGAGTGTTTCCAGATTTTGGCACTCGGACTGGATATCTACATGCTCTCGATGCACCAACTCTGTCTTGAGATTGGCGACCTCCTCCGGTTCGACGTAGAGATCGAGAACCTCGTCTAACTGTCTTTGCTCAGCGTCACTGATCACGCCGTCAGCACGAACAACAGCAAAAAACAATGCAGCGATACTGCGGTTGAAATCCCGACGTTGATCTCCAGTCAACCCGGCCAGGTCAGCGACTTCAGACAATCGACCAAAAGCCCAGCGAATCGGAGTTTTGGAATCTGAGAGTTTTGGGTGACGTGCCATAACACACCGGGGCGATAGGACTTCTATTCAAAAACATGTACCTGCATCGACACTTTAACTTGCCGTCAACTTGCGTGCAATGTCGCTCGCGTCTGCACATCAACGAGACAACACAATCAGGGCTATCCGGAACATGCCTTTTGGGAATCGGAGTTCAGTTGGTTCAAGAGTCACGCTGAAAGAAAGAAGCTCAGCCGAAGTCGTCGAAGCGGATCATGTCTTGCTCGACACCAAGATCGTCGAGCATGCTCTGGACAGCGCTCAGCATCATGGGGGGACCGCAGAGGTAATACTCGACGTCCTCCGGGGCCAGATGCTTGCCCAGGTAGTTGTCCAGGACGACGCTGTGGATGAAGCCGGTGTGCCCGTCCCAGTTGTCCTCGGGCAACGGATCCGACAAGGCAACGTGGAATTTGAAGTTCGGAAACTCAGCCTCGATCTTGCGGAACTGATCCTCGTAAAACATCTCGCGCAAAGACCGCGCGCCATACCAATAAGAAACCTTGCGGCCAGTCTTGAGCGTGTGAAAAAGATGGAAAATGTGCGACCGTAAGGGTGCCATTCCGGCGCCACCTCCGATATAACACATCTCACGCTCGGTTTCCTGAATGAAAAATTCACCGTACGGTCCGGAGACGGTCGCCTTGTCTCCCGGCTTGAGATCAAAAGCAAAGGACGATGCAATGCCCGGGGGGACATTCATGAATCCACCCTTGGCGCGATCCGGCGGTGGCGAAGCAATGCGGATGTTGAGCATGACGATGTTGCCCTCGGCAGGATGGTTGGCCATCGAATAGGCCCGAACCACAGTCTCGCCGTTCTTGGCTTTCAAATCCCACAGGTTGAACCGGTCCCAGTCGCCGCGGTACTCTTCCTCGACGTCGAAACTGTTGTAGTCGATCTCGTACTTGGGTACCTCGATCTGGATGTAGCCGCCGGATTCAAAATCCAGGTTCTCACCCTCGGGAAGCTTCAGTACCAGTTCTTTGATGAACGTCGCGACATTGTCGTTCGCAACGACTTCGCATTCCCACTTGTTGATGGAAAAAATTTCGGCCGGCACCTGGATCCGCATGTCCTGCTTGACCTTGACCTGGCAGGACAGGCGCCAGTGGTCCTTGCCCTCTTTACGGGAGATATGGCCTTCCTCAGTCGGCAACAGATCACCGCCGCCGTCGAGCACCTGACAACGACAGACTCCACAAGTCCCACCACCACCACAGGCGGAAGGCAGCAGAAGCCCGTTGCTTGACAATGTGTTCAGAAGCGTGGACCCAGCCTCGACCTCGAGCGATTTGCTCTCGTCGTCGTTGATGACAACCGTGACCTTGCCGGTGCTGACCAGTTTGTTGCTGGCAGCCAGTAACGCCAAAACCAGTACCAGAATGACTCCCAGCATGACCACGGTGCCGGCGAGGATGATGAAAACGTGATCCATGATTTCCAGCAGCAGGCCGGAAGCCCGCGATAGAGGTTAGAGGCTGATACCTGAAAAGGCCATGAAGGCCATGGCAATCAACCCCGTGACAAGCATGGTGATGCCAAGGCCGCGCAGGCCGTCGGGAATATTGGAGTACCGTAACTTCTGGCGGATCGCAGCCATCGAGACAATTGCCAGGAACCAGCCAATACCCGAAGCGCTGCCGAACACGACAGATTCCGCCAGGTCGTATTCACGCTCTACCAGAAACAGCGCCCCACCAAGGATCGAACAATTCACTGTGATCAGCGGCAGAAAAATGCCAAGCTGGTTGTACAGCGTGTCGGACACCTTTTCGATGAACATCTCGACGATCTGCACCATCGCGGCGATTACCGCGATAAACGAGATGAGCTTGAGGAAGCTCAGATCCATGGCGGCGAGTTTGGCGTTGCCCGTCCAGTGCATGGCGCCGGGCTTCAGGAAGTACTCATAGATGAACCAGTTCACCGGGCTGGTAATCGTCAGCACGAAAATCACTGCGAGCCCCAGACCGATGGCGGTCGGTACTTTCTTCGACACGGCCAGGTATGAGCACATCCCGAGGAAGTAGGCCAGCAGGATGTTCTCAACGAAAATCGCCTTGATCGCTAGATTGATGTATTCCATCGCTTAATCCTCCACGTGCCCGGACACGGTGCGCTGCACCCAGATCAATAACCCGAGAATGATGAAAGCGCCAGGCGCCAGTACCATGAGGCCGTTGTTCGTATAGCCCAGGTTGTCGTACAGTGCCTGCGGCACGACCTTGAAACCAAGCACCTGGCCGGATCCCATCAATTCGCGGAAGAATCCCACAATGGCAATGACTGCCGCGTAGCTCAGGCCGTTGCCGAGACCGTCGAGGAAGGACGGCCACACCTTGTTGCCCATGGCAAACGCCTCGAGACGACCGAGCACAATACAGTTGGTGATGATCAGACCGACGAACAGCGACAACTGTTTCGAGACTTCGAAGGCGTAAGCTCTGAGCACCTGGTCGACCAGAATTACGAGCGTCGCCACAACGGTCATCTCGACAATGATGCGCACGCGCCCGGGAATGAACTTGCGCATCACCGAAATCGTGATATTGGCGCCGGCCACTACGAACACCACCGCGATGCCCATAACGAGCGACGGTTTGAGTTGCGCGGTGACGGCCAGGGCCGAACAGATTCCAAGCACCTGCAGGGTGATCGGGTTGTTCACCATGAACGGGTCTTTGAATGTCTTGCGGTTTTTCGCTGAAAACAGCGGTTCCCCAGTTTCAGTGGCATCTGCCATGGCTCAGTTGGCCTCCAGTTTCTTGAAATACGGCACATACTTCGTGAGATCTTCGTGCAGCATCTTGGTTACGCCGCGACTGGTGATCGTGGCGCCGCTGATGCCGTCGACGGCATGAGAGAGTTTTTCTTCGTTGCCGGCATAAGCGTCGACGGCCCTGCCTTTGACCACTTCGATTGAAACGAAAGTGCCTGTCTGGTCGTTGATCGTCTTGCCCAGGAAATTGTCCTGGAACCAATCCTTCTCGATCTCGGCGCCCAGCCCCGGCGTCTCTCCGTGCTTGTAGAACGTGATACCCTTGACGGTGTTCAGGTCCGACTCCAGCGAAAGATAGCCGTACAGTTTCGACCACAGGCCTCTGCCGATAATCGGCACGCAATAGATAACCTCGTTTTCTATGGTGCAGCGGTAAATCGGATATCGCCGGGACGAGGCTTCCGTTTTTTTGTCCTCGGCTTCCATATCGAGCTGTGCGGCATCGACCTCGGCATCGATGTTGCCTTCGAGGTCTATTGCAAAAAGTTCGACGTGGTCAGTAAAAAACATATCGATCGCCGCGCCATCCATCTTTTTGGTGACGCCGAACGCTTTGAGGATGTTCTCCTTTTTGCTGAGCGCCTCGTTTTGATCCTGCCGGTCCCGCAGCAATGTAGCAGCAGTGGACAGCAGCAGCGAACAGACGATCGCGATGGCGCTCACGAAAACAACGGTGTAGGGGCCGCTACGCATAAGCCTGACTCTCCTTCGACCGCCGCATTCGTTTCTTCATGTGCGCGGCAATGACGAAATAATCGATCAGCGGTGCAAATGCATTCATGAACAGGATGGCCAACATCATTCCTTCGGGGTAAGCCGGATTGATCGTCCGTATGAGGATGGCGAGGAACCCTACGAGGAATCCGTAAATCCATTTGCCTATCGCGGTCTGCGACGCGGACACCGGATCGGTCGCCATATAGACCAACCCGAACATGAAGCCGCCGTAGACCAGGTGCTGCTTCACCGGTATCGCCAACATGCTCGTCGGGTCCTTGATCGAAATTGCATTCAGCAGCGAAGCCATGCACAACGCGCCAATCAGTACGCCGATCATGATCCGGGCACTGCCGATACCGGTGATCAGCAGGATAGCCGCACCGATCAGGCAGCAGAGTGCCGAGGTCTCGCCGATCGATCCGGGAATCAGTCCAACGAACGACTGGACCCATGAGAAATCGGCATACCCCGTCGCCTGGCCGAACTCAGTCAATCGCTCGGTGACAGCCATGGTATCCGTCGTTGATGCAACCAGCAGTGGCGTGGCGCCGGAGAATCCGTCGACGATCGTGCCGTCGACCGCCCCGAAGGTGGTGTTTTCGACGACGCGCCAGCATTTGTCCCCGGAGATCGCGGCCGGGTAGGCAAAGAATATGAAAGCCCTGGCCGTCAATGCCGGATTGAACACATTCATGCCGGTACCGCCGAACACTTCCTTACCGATGACGACGCCGAAACTGACTCCGACGGCGACCATCCACAGCGGTATCGTGGGTGGCAGTGTCAAGGGAACGAGCAGGCCGGTGACTAGAAATCCTTCGTTGAGCTCGTGCTTGCGGACGACCGCGAAGATCAACTCCCAGATACCGCCAACGGCGTAGCTGACGATGATGATCGGCATGACATGCCAGGCCCCTTTGATGACACACTGCATCAGTGCCGGATCGGCGACACCATAGGCGCGGAAATGCTGGTACCCGACGTTGTAGATGCCGAACAGCATGCATGGAATCAGCGCGACGATGACGGTCGACATCATACGTTTGGTGTCGAGCGCGTCGCGGATGTGGGCGCCGCTCTTTGTCCGGTCGCGGGTCACGAACGTGAAGGATTCCTTGGCCTCGAAAAGCGGGTAGAGCTTTTCGAACTTGCCCCCCTTCTCGAAGTCGGGCCGCATCTTATCGAAAATGTTTTGTAGGAACTTCATTTAACCATCGTATTCCACCAGGTCCAAGCCGTCACGGATGATCTGCTGGACATTAACTTTCGACGGACAGGCGTACTCGCACAGTGCGAATTCCTCTTCCGTCACTTCTAGAATGCCTAACCCTTCCATTTCGTCAAAGTCCTGTGCCAGGATGCTCTTGAGCAGGTACATCGGGTAAATGTCCATCGGCAGCACCTGCTCATAGTAACCGGTCGCTACAAAGGCGCGGTGGCCGCCGTTCAGCTTGGTATCGGGCGCAAACTTCTTGCCGCCAAGGACGGCCGATGGATAGGTGCGATACTTGCTGAGACGTCCGAATCCGGGCAGAGCCCAGCCGAGAAACTCCGACTCTGTCGCTTCGGGAATCACCGTCAGCGTCGACGGCTTCATATTCAAGTGCCCGTCCGGCGTCGATGTTGTGCCGGTAAGCACGTCACCGCTGATGTAGCGCAGCTCGCCATGCTCGACGTTGCCGTTGGTAATGCTTGCGATATTGGCGCCGACAACAGTGCGGTAGTGCTGCGGCGCTGTTACCGCGGAACCCGACAGTGCGATCGTGATGTCCGGGACGTACCGGCCCTCGAGGAAAAGCCGGCCAATGAGGATGAGGCCCTGCACAGTTGTTGTCCAGACGACATCACGTCGATGCTTGATCGGGTCGATGTGGTGAATCTGCACACCGACGCAGCCGGCTGGATGCGGTCCGGAAAAACGGTGCAGCTCGACATTATTTGCTTCGGAAAAGGCTTTCGGCAGATCGAAACGGCGGCCGTCGACGGACAGATGCACCTTGCCGCTGGCGAGCCGGGAGGCAACATCGAGACCAGCCTGAAATGCCGCCTCGTTGCCCCGGACGATGAGCGCCGTATCAGCCGCCAGCGGGGCGGTGTCGAAAGCGGAGACAAAGATTGAACGTGGCGTGACACCGGGATCGGCGACGTTGCCAAAGGGCCGTTGCTGAAAAACATTGAACAGTCCGGACTTCAACAACTGCTCGAGGACGACGTCACGTGACAGGCCGCTGATCGCAACCGCATCGTGCTGCCTGAATGAGACGGCGTCCGATGCTTCGTCGGGCTTGATGACGATCTCCATCAGCGTGCGTCTGGCACCACGCACGACCGCCTTCACTGTGCCGGCCATCGGTGCGGTGAAGACCTGCTGCTCACGGTTTTTGACACAACCTAAGGGGGAGCCAGCCTTGACAACGTCACCTTCGTCGACGAGCAAACGGATTTTGACACCGCGGAATTCGCTCGGTTTCAGCGCTAGGGTAGACGGGCGCGGTGCTGCGGAAACCGAGTCTGCAGGCTCGCCGATCAACGGAATGTCATATCCTTCCTTGAGTCTGAAATCAGCCATGTGTCAAATGCCGGTTCGCCCAACTTCGATCATTCTCCCCCGTTGACCGAGGTCGGTTCACTTGGGCATTTTTCATCCGGTTCCTTACCGCAGACGGGACAATCCCCTTCGCGCTTTTGAAACGGGTTATTGGTGCTACAGGTGCCGCGGAATTCTCCGCCCGGCACACAGATGATACGGATCGCGATCAGAACGATCGTGATCAGCAATACCACGACGGTTACGATGAACGTTTCAAACATTACGGGTCTCCGGATCCAGGGGCTGCTAAGCCCGAAATCAAAACAAGTAGTATAAGCCTGTCCCGTGTCAGATCAAAGCAAATAATTTCGGCAGTTGTGTCCGAAGACGGTATGAGAGTCAGCCTCGGCGGCTGCAGAAAACGCTACTTCTTCTCCGGCGGTACGTCATTCGCCGTGGCATGCTGGCTGCGTTGCAAGGCACGAACGTACGCCACGATGGCCCAGCGATCCCGGACGCGCACCTGGTGCCTGTACGAACCCATCAGCGTACTTTGGGAACCGTTCGTGATGACATCGAAGAGATACCCGTCCGCCTGCTTGCGCAATGCGTCGGTGTGATACGAAACCGGTATCAGATCAGGACTGCGCTTCGTGACTATGCCCTGTCCGTAACCGGCGTCGTCATGGCAAACGGCACAATAAATGGTGTAGCGCTCCCGGCCGCGCTGGAGCAGGTCCATGGTGATCTTCT
>CAJWLW010000223.1 GCA_913042885.1 uncultured Lentisphaeria bacterium
TGGTGCGTTTCTTTGGCAACGAGGGAATAGACTTTCTTTGTCCGAATCCCGTCGGGCAGATGCAGCGAAACCCTGATGTCATGAATCGGGATGACGTCGCCGACCGGCCGGAAGACGCCGGCAGGGAAGGTCTGATCGTACGAATGGTTGAGCAGGTGGATGACAGTTCGGTTGGTCTCGGCCTGTTCGTAGAAGGTTGCCTCGACGGTGGTCGGCGCGTTGATCCTGATGATCGGCGGGCCGGCTGCAAGGGCTATGCAGTTGAGCAGCAGTTGCTTGTAAACGGGGTGTCCGATGCGATAGAACAAGCGGTCGATCTGACCTGCAAAATACACCGACTTGCCGGCGCCGAAGTCGTTGACCACGGCGGCTGGGTACCCGGTGTCGAGTCCGGGCGTCGCGGGTGTCCGGTCCTGCGGCAGACCGTTGTCCACCGGCGCGATGCTGTCGTAGATCGTAGCAACGACCTTGCCGCCCAGTGGTCTTACTTTCATTTGCTCGCGCACGCCCGGCGTCACACCGTCCTCGATCTCGCCGTGCATGACGAGGGTGTCGATATCCAAGCCGTCACCGAGTGGGTGATCCGATGAAAAGCCGATGTAGGTCCAGGCCTCGTCCATGACGTCCTGAAACTCACAGCCGAAGACGTCGCGCAGCGCGAAGCTGTGGCGCGACAGTCCGCTGCCATCGTACTGCGAGGTTCGGTGCCCGGCGATCAAGCCGCCGCCACTGTTGACATATGTGCGGATAGCTTCGACCTGGTCGTCATCGAGAAACGGTGAATTCCCCAGCACCAGTACCTGATACTGCGCCAGGCATTCTGCTGTGAGCTCCTCGTCGAGAATGACATCGACCGGTACATGGGCGTGGCTGAGAACATCGTACCAGCCTTTGGCGGCATCGACATGCCGGCAGGCTTCGTCTCCAAGTATCGCTGTGGCCCGGGCGGACAGCAGCAATGCCACGTGTTTCAGACTGCTGCGGTCGGTGAGATATTCCTCCTGCGCCTTGATCTCCTCGAACACGGTTCCCAATGCTGCCAACCCACGCCGATCGTGCAGCAACTCCCAATCCCGGGCGACGGCTGACGGGGACGCATCCGAGATCACGATCTCGCGAAATTCCTGGCGTATGTGTGCCGGCGGCTTGGGCAGGCCAACGTACCGTAACTGGCCATACGGCGAACTGACCACGGTTGGGCATTTGTCGACTCGGGCGCGGGCCGTGACCTTGCGGATTTCGAAACCACTGTCCCGGACCGTAATGCCGTCACGGGTATCGGATTCTGCGAAAATGACATCAAAAGCTCGCGACGAAAAGGCTGGTGCACCAAAGAAGACGCGGTCGTGTTTGTTGCACACCTTGCCGGCCCGCTGCAGGAAGTTCTCGGCATCGGCGTGCGCCCAGAAGGTGAGGGTGGCCAGTTCGGCCTCCACGAGCTTGGCCGGTGTGCCGACGTCGATATTGCACTCCTCGGCGATCTTGTCCCGGCAGAAACGGCAGTAACACAGATGCGGCACGAAGTTGTCGAAAACGAAGCCGTCGATTGCATAGTTATCGCAGAGATGCTTGAGCGTGTCGATGACGATGTCGCCATACGGGCTGTTGTGACAGGCGTTCCCGCCGTCACTGGCATTGTCGGCAGTGCACTTGGTCCAGTCCGGGTGCTTTTCGCAGATGCCGGTGTTCTGCGAAGGTCCCCATCTGCCGGTGGCGCGGATGCCGACCTTGTGCGCCTCGTCGATGATCTCGGCCAGCCGGTTGAAGCCCGTCATTTGCGGGTTGGCCGGCAGTTGTGGTGTTTTGAAATACGCCTGGCCCCAGCTGTTGACGATCGCTACGTTCAAGACGTTTGCGTTGATCTCGCGGCATATCTCCAGGACATCCTCGGCGGTCCACTGATCGAGTGCCTGGCCGCGTGGATCTTCAAGCGCCAGGTCGAGCACGCGCAGCGGTTCTTGGTACCATTTACTCATATACAACTCCCATTTTTTTTGGGTGGTGGTGAAGGATAGATGCGTCACTGTCAAAGATCAAGCCGTTCCGGCAGTGTGACGCTCACTGCCCGTCCGCATTGGGCGTGAATCACGGCAGCGACACCGATGGCTTGTTTCATCGCTTCTGGCCCCCTCGTCGATACCTGTTGCGCTGCTACTGTTTGCCCGTTGCATTCGACTATGCGGATTGTCGCCTTATCTTACTGGCCGTTTCGTTACGAAACGACATCTTATGATGTTTGCCAGATTCCGAGGCGTTCCATCTTGTCCGATACACACAGCCTGAAGGGCGTCGTGGTCCCCGTGATTACCCCCCTGGGCGACGACGAAACTGTCGATGAAACGGCCTTTCGCGCCCAGATCGATCGCCTGATCGACGCCGGCGTGGGCGGACTCTTTGTCGGCGGTTCCGCCGGCGAAGGACCATTGCACACCGAAACGGAATGGCGGCGCATGATCGAGATCGCCGGCGTCGCTGTCGATGGACGCGTGCCCCTGCTCGGCGGTGTCGCAGACACTTCCACTCGCCGCGTCGTCGACAAGATCGAGCGAATCGCCGCGACTGGCGCTTATCAGTTTTTCGTGCCTACACCGACTTTCTACCTGGCCAACAGTTGTGCTGCCGAGCATCTGCGTCTGCACGAGACCTGCTGGCAGCATCGTGGCGGGATGGAGATGATCGCCTATAACATTCCGAGCTGTGTCGGTTCTGCGCTGGCTCCCGATACGGTCGTCACCATGGCTGCGAATGGCTGGATCCGCTATTGCAAGGAAAGCTCCGGCGACCGTGATACGCTTTTGCACTACCTGAACGACGGCGGTCCGGTCGGGCTGCAGACGCTGGTCGGTGACGAACCGCTGATTGTTGCCGGTTTGATTGCCGGCGGTGTCGGGTTTGTGCCGGTTCTCGGCAATGTCGTTCCCGAGCTGTGCGTTGGCATTTTCGACGCTGTCAGCCGCGGCGATCTGGCAGATGCCGTCGAGCGGCATGCCCGCCTGATGCGTATCCGCGATGTGCTGCTGCTGGCGGGCGACTGCTGGCTGAGCGGAATCAAGTATGCCGTGTCGACGATGGGCATCGGCAATGGCCGCATTTCGTCGCCGCTGCAGCCGACCGGTGATCAGCATAAAGAGGCTATCGCCGCCGTGCTTGCCGAAGCCTGAGCCGCCCGCTGTAAATTCGTAAGCAAGCGGGGCCAATGAGGTCTTGGCTGTAGTGCCTGTCGACTTATCGGGCAGGCAGCCGTACATTCTACCCATCTGCCAAGATGGGAGCGATACGTGTCCAAGAAATCCTTGAGTGCCATTCCCGGTGTCGATACGCTTCTCGATGCCCTCGATGATATCGACTGTCCGCGACTGCTTCTGCTGGCGATCATCCGTGAGCACCTGTCGTCGCTGCGAAAGGCGAAGTCGATTCCGTCGTTCGAGCAGATTGCCGGGGACATTCGTGATCGCGTCGCGGCGTTCGTGCGGGCGCGACTGCAACCGGTGATCAACGCCACTGGCGTGATCATTCACACCAACCTGGGGCGCGCGCCGATGAGTGCCGAGGCGGTTGCCGCTGTAGCCGCTGTCGGCGGCGGCTACAGCAACCTCGAGTTCGACCTCGACAGCGGCAAGCGCGGCGGGCGCTCAGCCGGTGTCAAACGCAAACTGGCGCTGCTCTGTGGTGCGGAGTCTGCAACTGTCGTCAACAACAATGCGGCGGCGCTGGTCCTGATCCTCAAGCATTTCTGTACGGCGGCGCGTCCCGAAGTCATCGTTTCACGCGGTGAGCTGGTGCAGATCGGCGGTGGCTTTCGCATTCCCGATATCCTCGAGAGCAGCGGTGCGGTTCTGCGCGAAGTCGGCACCACCAATCGCACCGGTGCAGCGGATTACGAGGCGGTGATCGGCGAGCAGACGGCGATGATTCTCAAGGTACACCACAGCAATTTCTTCATGGACGGTTTCGTTGCATCACCGGCGACTGAAGAGCTGGCGGCGCTCGCCAAAAAGAAGCGCGTGCCGCTGGTCGAGGATCTGGGCAGCGGTGCAATGGTTGCAACCGATCAGCTTGCGGCCGTCGAGCACGAACCGACACCGAAGGACACGCTGAAGCGCGGCGTGCAGCTGGTCTGTTTCAGTGGTGACAAACTTTTCGGTGGCCCGCAGGCAGGCGTGATCGCCGGTAAGAAGCGACTGATCAGCAGTCTCGAGAAGGGACCGTTTTATCGGGCCCTGCGCTGTGACAAACTTATTCTCGCGGCGCTCGAGGCGACCGCCGACACGTATTTGAAGAGTCTGCAAACCGGTGACTTGCCGGAGCTTCCGGCGGTTCGGATGATGTCGCAATCAGTGGCCAGGCTCAAAGCGCGGGCCAATAAGCTGATCGCGGCGCTCGCAGAGCTGCCGGTGGCCAGCCGCTGCGTTGAAGTGAATTCGCGGATCGGCGGGGGCGCGATGCCGCGTTCGGCGATACCGTCGGTTGCCGTCGAGCTGGTGCCCGCGAGCCGCACGCCGGCTGAACTCGCCGCGAGCCTGCGCATGGCGTGTCCACCCGTTATCGGGTATATTTCCGGCAAATCTTTTCGCTTGGACTTGCGGACCGTGTTCCCCGAGCAGGACGCATTGTTGACCAGCACGTTGCAGTCCGTAATCACTAACAGTGGGTCAGCCCCTTGAAGTATTTTCTCTGGCTCATTTCCTCTGCCTTCTGCACTGTTGTTGTAGCCGTCGACTCAGCGCCGGCTGCGGCACCGTTCAACTATCTTGACTATCCGGTACTGCAGGTTGGCAGCCGTACCGTCGATGTGGTGCATAAATTTTCCTTTAAGCGCCTACCCGACTGATGCTGCGTGACGCGTACTTTGTTATCGCCACTGCCGGTCATGTCGATCACGGCAAGACCGCCCTTGTTCAGGCGCTCACCGGCACCGATACAGATCGCCTGCCGGAAGAGAAGGCGCGCGGACTGACCATCGACCTGGGGTTCGCCGCGCTCGAACTTACAACGCCCGATGTCGCCTTGAGGATCGGTATCGTCGATGTGCCCGGCCACGAGGATTTCGTCAAGAACATGGTTGCCGGCGTCGGCTCCATTGATCTGGCACTGTTTATCGTTGCCGCCGATGACGGCTGGATGCCGCAGACCGAGGAGCATCTGCAGATTCTCTCATACGTCGGCGTCCGTGACGCAATCGTCGCAGTGACCAAAGCCGACCTGGCCGATGCCGAGACGCTGGAACTGGTGATTGAAGACGTTCGCGAGCACCTCAAGCATACGCCCTTTGCAGATGCGCCGATCGTCACGACGTCGTCGCAGGCCGACAGCGGCATCGACGACTTGCGGCAGGCCCTGGCCGGGGTGCTGGCTGCTTGCCCGGCGCCCGCCGACTTCGGCAAGCCGCGGTTATCCGTCGATCGTGTGTTCACTATCGACGGCGCCGGTACGATCGTCACCGGCACGCTTGCCGGCGGTATCTTGTCGGCCGGCGCCGCCGTCGTTGTCCAGCCCGGCGGCTGCCGCACGCGTGTCCGGACGCTGCAGACGCACAACGCCCAGGTCGATACCATTGTGCCGGGCATGCGGGCGGCGCTCAATCTGGCCGACGCGACCGCCCATGTCGATGTGTCCCGCGGTGACGTGGTCACGGTATCTGGAACGGGTGAGGCTGCCGCTACGATCGATGTACAACTCGAAATGTCGGCGCGCCTGCAAGCGCGGAGCAATCGAGCGCATGTCCTGAAGGACGAGACCCGCGTCAACCTGCACCATGGCGCCGGGCACGTACCGGCTACGGTACAGTTGCTCGATAGCCGGGGCCTGAAGCCCGGGGAACGGTCGCTGGCCCAACTGCGTCTGGAAGCGCCGGTGTTCCTGTTTGCCGGCGATCGTTTCGTCATTCGCGACTGGCCCGAGCGCGTCACGCTCGCCGGCGGTATCGTACTCGATCCCGATGCGCAACGCGGCAGGCTGCGCAGCGAAAATCGTCGCAATTTTCTGACGTCGCGCGTCGCCGCATTACACGATGCTGCGGCGTGCCTGCGGGGCCTGCTGCAGCGGGACAGTATTCTGCAGCTCGATTCAGCACTGCAAAAATCGCGGTTCAGCCGGGTGCAGATCGACTCGGCCGTTGAGGTACTGGCAGCGGCAGGTGAGCTCGAGCGGCTGGAGTCTGTAGCAATCGCCGCCGTCGTCTGGCAGGCATCGGGCGCTGCAGTCGCTGCTGCAGTGGATGCGTGTCACCGTGAATTCCCGGAACGCGCCGGGCCGGAGCTGACGGAATTATCGTCGCAAGTGGCGGAGGTGCTGCGGGCGCCGGATCTTTTTCGGAGCCTGGTCGTGAGTCTCTGCGACCGCGGATTTGTGCAGGTCGGGAATGTGCTGAGGCGAGCAGCCCACGTTTCCGAGCTGCCGGAGGCATTGGCCCGGGCCAGTGAAAGGATTCGCGAGACGCTGGATGAAAAACCTTTTGAACCGCCGGCACGCAAGGAATTGCTGCAATTGCCGAAGGCACCGGAGATTGTAAGGTTTATGATCGAGTCGGGCGATGCGGTGCAGATAGGACCGGAACTTGTCATGTCGGGTACAGCGTATGCCGAGGCGATTGTGCGTGTTCGCGCCCACATCGAGGCAAACGGGCCGGCGACGGTCAGTGATTTGAAGAGCGCGATTGGTACGACTCGTCGCGTCATGGTGCCGTTGGCCGAGAAAATGGATCGTGATCGTGTGACCGTGCGCGTCGGCGATAAACGGAAGATTATGTAGCCTATGAACAGCACCGTGAAAATCGAACACGATATCGTGCTGCTTGGTGCCGGCAACGCCAATCTACAGGTCGTCAAATGGTGGGGCATGCAGCCGCTGCCTTCGGCGCGGTTGACGCTGATCAACGACACGCCGGTCGTGACGTATTCCGGCATGATTCCCGGATGTATTGCCGGCCAGTACAATCCCGATGAACTGTCGGTCGACTTACAGCGCTTGTGCGCAGTTGGAGACGTGCGCCTGGTTCTTGCCGCGGCTACCCATGTCGACACCGCAGCACGCCAGGTGCATCTGCAGGATCGGATGCCGCTGGATTATACCCTGCTGTCACTCAATATCGGATCGCAACCGCTGATCCCGGCGAACGACATGCTGCCGGACAGGCAGTTGTCGCTCAAGCCGCTCAACTCCCTGCTCGATCGTATCGAACCGCACATGGCTCGGGCCGAGCAGGGCGGCGAACCGTTCCCGATTGTCGTCGTCGGTGGCGGTGCCAGTGCGTTCGAGATTTGCCTGACCCTGCGGCGGCGGCTTGCGGGGCTTGCAAATGTTTCGATGCAATTAGTGACGCGCGGTGAGCGCTTGCTGGCCGGCTGTGCGCCGGCGGTTTCGAGATCGTGCGCAGCTGCGCTGCAGGCGCTCGGCGTCGAGGCACGCACCGATACGGAAGTCGTCGGTGGCGATGCGGCCGACCTCCACCTGGCCGATGGCGGGCGGTTGCCGTATGCGCTGTGCGTCTGGGCGACGCCCGCGGCGCCGCTGCCGCTGATCGAGCGCTCGGGGTTCGAGACCGACGAGAAGGGCTTCATTCGAGTGCATGACTCGCTCGATACAGTGTCGGACGCGGCGGTTTTCGCCGTCGGCGATTGCGCCTCATTGGCGTCGCGTCCGGACCTGGCCAAGGCGGGGATTTTTTCGGTGCGCGCCGGGCCGGTGCTGTGGGAGAACCTGCAGGCCCGGATAGTCGATGAACCATTACAGAAGTATCGGCCGCAGTCGCTTTTTCTTTTTCTGCTGAACTGCGGCGATGGCACCGCAGTCATGAGCTACGGCCGCTTGGCTGGTCGTGGCAAGTGGATGTTCAAGTGGAAAGACTTCATCGATCGCGGCTGGATGCGCAAGTTCCATGAGGCGTACGAAACGCCGATGGCCGCTGCGGATATGGACGAGATGCGTTGCGGCGGCTGTGGTGCAAAAGTGGGGCGCACTATTCTCGAGCGCGTCCTGCAGCGTCTCGAGATTCCGTCGCACCCCGATGTGTTCATGGGCTGTGGCGACGGCGACGACGCCGC
>CAJWLW010000224.1 GCA_913042885.1 uncultured Lentisphaeria bacterium
GAAATTGGCAAGGAGATCGATACCTGGGAGACGCTCGATGAGCTGGCCGACAAGGCCAGATGGTGGCTGGCACACGACGACAAGCGCCGGGACGCTGCCAGGCAGGCGCAGCAGCGCATACTGGAAAATTACGGTAACCAAGCCTATGCTCGCAAGCTGCTGGCCTTTGTCAATTGAGGGGGACACTGATATGAGCAGGAAAACGAAAAAAAATAACCTTGAGCTGATCGGCTGCGGCACATCGGACCGCATCGGCCTGTGGCGGGTATGCCTGCGGGTGTGCGCCATACTGCTGACATGCCTCACCACAGGCGTAACGGCCGGGCCGTCCATGCCGAGCCTGGATGTACTCGAAGAGACCAACTCGATCGAGGATTCCTCCGAGACGCCGCACACGAAGTTTGCCAGGCCTTACGCCCGCGGCACCGTCCGGACACTTTTTATTGCCCCGCTGTCCGCCGATGTCAATGTGTTGCCTTTGCGGCATGCCGTGGAGTTGAAGCAGCGCTTCGATATTGACGGGGATGCAGTACTCGTCTTGCCCGCCCAGGGCGATACATATGCAACGGCGTATGCCGGCGGCTCCGGCGTCTATGGTGGCGCCATCGGCGAAGAGCGGCTGGCGCGGTTGCTGCAGAAGCCCTACGACTGCTACGTCTTCACCGGCTCGGTCATTGGATTTCTTCCGGATGCATCGTACGCGGCCATCCTCGACCATGTGCGGGCGGGGGCCGGCATGGCGCTGCTGTACAAAGTCGGCGACGACGACAAGCCGATCATCTCCAAGGCCGAAGAGATAAAATTCCCCGCCGCTTTGGCGGGGCTCGACGCCAAGGTCTGGAAATACGGCAAGGGCCGCCTCGTCGCGTTGGCGACGGTCCACAGTTGGCACGTCTACCACCGTCGGCCGCCGGCGGTCTACGAGGTGGCCCACATATTCGGAACCGATCTGCCCCGAGACCTGCGCTCCGAAAGGCGGGGGCGCGCTGTCCTGTGGGCCGCCGGGCGCCAGCCGCGATTACAGATGTCGGTATCTCTTCCGGGTCCTGCGCTGGACCGTGTCGGGCTGCCGGCGCACAAGATCAGTATCTCCTGGAAAGGGGAGGGCGTGGCCGGTCCCATCAACCTTGCCGCCCGCATACGCAGCCAGTCGCGCGGTGCCATGCAGCTGCCGGCCGTTCTTGACATCGACACAGCGAACGGCGCCCATGAGTTCCCGCTGCCCGCCCTGCCTGCGGGCAGATACGCCGTCGATGTAATAGCCCGCGGTGACCGCGGCGTCGAGGGTTGGGCTGTCGAGCAATTCACGGTCACTACTGAGGAGAGGATCGGCCGGGTCAAGGTCGATCGTGACTGGGGCGAGACCGGCGAGCCGATTACCGGCACGGTCACCATCGACACAGACGCCGGCGCCGAGCGCACGCTGCGGGTGCACGCCGTGGACCGCTACGGCCGGATAGTTGCCCGGCAGGAGATCCGCCGCCCTGGCGCACAGACCACCTTCTCCCTGGCAACGTCAGCAGTGACGCCGCACTACCTCGGGATCGAAGCGGCACTCGTAGCTGACGGCGAAGAGATCTGCTACGGCTACGCGCCGGACCCGTACACCATCGCGAACCGCAAGCAGGACCAGTGGAACTTCATACTTTGGGGACGTCTTTACTCGTCGATATATGATGACATCGCCGAAGATCTGCTGGCGGCCTCCGGTGTGACGTCGCGCCTCGAGACCAGCCACGGGCCGTGGTGGTACATGACCCGGGCCGGCATGAACTACACGCCGTATTGCGCCAGCGACCTCTACCGCCTTCCCGACACCGGCGCCCAGGAACCCGGTGTCGACCGCAACGGGGTTTTAGAAGGCAAAATGTGCTGGAATGACGAACCCGCCATATCCGGGCAGATCAAGAGTCATCTCGATCCTGAAATGGATTTCCGCTGTCGTGGGGTGCTCGCCTACAGCATGGGCGACGAGCAGGCGGTGTTCGGTTCCTGCCTGCACGCCGCCTGCTGGAAGGTCTACCAGGATTGGCTGGAGAACGACTACGGCACGATCGCGGCGCTCAACGAATCCTGGGGCGCCAGTTTCGAGAAGTTCGACGAGATACAACCCAAGATAGACGGGACAGATCTGCACTGGCTGTCGGCCGACGACAGGAAGAGCTACCACCTCTCCTACGCCAACAACGAGCACGGGAGCAAAGGCAAGACCCACGGCTCCACCGCCTGGACGGAAGCGATGAAGAATTACCCGCGCTATATCGACCGGCGGTCCTTCCAATACTGGAACTTTGCGAATTACGCCCGGCGTTTCGGCGACACGGCCCGCCGCATGGACCCGCACGCCAGGGTCGGCGTGGAGGGAAACGATATCCGCCTGGACGCCGACATCGACGTGATCGTGCGCAACACCGGCTGGTGGATGCCCTACGGCGAACACGGCGGCACGACGAACGAGGTGATCCGCTCGATCGCGCCCAGGGGATACCTGCACGGCAACTTCATGGGCACTTCGTTTTTCTGGGAAAGCTTCCTGCGCGGCGGCAACACCATCGGCTATTTTCGGATCGACCGCATGCTGACACCGCAAATGTCGCTGAAAGGCTCCGTCCGCCGGGTCGTCGACTCGGCCCGGATCGTCTTTGACGGGCTCGGCACGGTGCTCAATGTGCACAAAGATTCGGAGATGCTTCATGACGGCATCGTCATGCTCCATTCGATGACCTCGGTCAAGCTGGCCAAGATCCAGACGTCTCACAAGGACAAGGAGGCCGGTCCCACCTACGGCAACTTCCGAACCAGGGACCACTCGGGCCGGAATCGCAGCGAGGTCGAGCGTACCTGGCGCAATCACACCGCCTGGCACCGGGCGATTCGCGCCAGCGGCCTGCAGTTCGTATACACCACCGACGGGCAGATCCGGCGTGGTGAGTTCGATCCCGCGCCTTACAAGGTGATGATCCTTTCGCAGTACGAAGCGATCGGTCCCGAGGAGGAGACGACGATCCGCGACTTCGTCGCTAATGGCGGCACGGTTATCGCCGATGTCAGACCCGGCATCTACGGCGCGCGCGGCAAGCAACGTGATAACGGCGCCGTGCTCGACGACCTGTTCGGGGTTCGCCACACCGGCAGTGCACCGGCCGACAGGGCGGGCGGCAGGATCACCGGCACAATCGCCGGCTCCGCAGTTGATGTGAACCTCGCCGATCTGGCTGTCAACCCGGCGTTGGAAGTGACCACAGGCACGGCTCTGGGAAAGGCGGGTGCGACACCGATTTGTATCGTCAACGAGGTTGGGGAAGGGCGCGCGATCCTGCTGAATTTCACGATGTGGTCTTTCCCGCCTTTGGCGACTCATGACGGCCCCGAGGACGCCTCGAGTTTCTTACAGACAATATTTGCCGAGGCCGGGGTACAGTGGCCGCTGACGATGGTTGACGAAGCGGGACGGCGGCACCGGAACATGGAAGCCATGCGCTGGCGCACCGGCGATGGTATCGAGGTTGTGGCCCTCTTCGGACCGGACAGAAGCACCTGGCAGGACAGCAGTGCGCCGCCGGCGCCGGCCCCTTTTACCGATCTCGACACCCCCGTGCCGGTGACGGTACGCCTGTCCCGGCCGCTGTACGTCTGCGAGCTGCGCACCGGTCTGCGGGCCGGTCCCGTCGAAGTGTTCGCAACCGGTCTGCGGCCACGGTGGCCGACGTTTCTCGTGTTGAGTGAACGCGAGTTAGGCGTGCCGCTGCTCGAGGCGACCGACGATGCTGTCCGGCGCGGCGGAGTATACGAGATCGAGGTGAAAATCGCTGATGCGCAGGGTACGCATCCCCTTAAACTCAAGGCGACGTCCCCCGCCGGTGACGAGGCGCCGTGGTTTTCCCAAAGCGTTTTCGTCGAGGCGGGGCAGGCGCAGATCACGCTTCCGATTGCCCACAATGAGCAACCGGGCAGATGGACGGTGACGGTGACGGATCTCTATACGGGAACGTCTGCTGCAAGCTCGTTCACAGTCGAATGAGACAAGGTGCGTAACCCCGCCACCGGCAAACGGGCGGCGGTGTTAATTACGGAAAGAAGAGGTTGCTATTGGTGAACGGCAGCCTCTGCTCCGTGCCGTTCATTTTATCAGCCCCAGGAGCGGCAGCCGGCCTGGAAGCTCACTCGCCGAAATCAAGCTGTACTTCCTCGAGCAGCGGCGAGCGGCAGCCGTTGGTGTGGACGAATGTTGCCCTGTACTGCAGCCACTTGGCGGTCGGTCGGATATTCGGCGTGGTGTTGCCGGACACCTCGTAATAACTACCTTCCCCTTCCGGGTCGGACCAGGCTGCACCAGCCGCTGTCATTTGCCAGCTCCTGCCGCGGCCAGCCATCTCCCGGGCCGTCGGCCTGGGGATAGATCCAGGTGGGCCGTGTCCGATGTAGCCGTGGGCATCTGGAAAGACGAGATCCACACAGCCGTTGCCGTTGGCATCGGCTGAACGAATGGCGTCGTCGCAGGAGCGATTGGCTCCGGTCGCGTATTGTGAATCTTACAGTTCTTCCCACAAGCCCTGCAGGTCGTCGGGCAAGAGCTCTTGAGGAACAACAAACTCTCCCCGCTGTGCCGCCAACGTTGCGGCCTGTCCGAGCAGCTCCGCCGCAAAGGCCTGGCGCACAGTTGTGAACGGCTCTGCCTCGCCGGTCATGAGCTGACAGAAGTGCCGGGCGACAGCACCGCCGCCGTTGTAGTGCATACGCTTGCGATAGTCGAATTCGTAGACTGTTGAATCCTCAGGTGTGCCAAAGCGGGGGCAGTGCAGGATACGGCCCTTGTCGTGGTTTCCCTGGATGGTCAGGCTAAGGCGCAAAATGCCTTCGAGCCCGGTGATCTCGTATTCCCGCGTCGTGTAACTGACCGGACTGAAAAAACACTGGGTGTAGGTGCCGAAAGTGCCATTGTCGAATTCGATCATGCACACTTCGTTGTCGGGCACATCGACTTCCTCTGCGTACACGCACATGTCGTTTGCCCAGGATTGCTCAAACATTTTGTCGGTATTGCCGTAGCGGTACTGGGTGTTATTGCTGCTTTCCGGGCATGTGAAGCGTTCGTCACACTGCCTGCAGTGCAGGTCATTCGGCTTGTTGCCACCGAAGGCCTGGCGTCTGGCGATAGCAGCAACGCGGCTGGCGCGAGCCCCGACGATGTAGTGCATGATGTCCAGGTCATGCGTAGCTTTTTCGATAAACATGCCGCCACTGCCGGCCATGGTACGCCGGAAACAGTGGTACATGCTGTTGCCGTAAAAACAGTTCTGCACGAATGACACGGAACAGATTTGGCCGATTGCACCCGAATCAACCAGCTTCTTGGTCTGGGAGATGATGGGAGCATAGCGCATGACATGATCGACTATAATGGGGCCCGAGTACTCTTCCGAGAAGCGCAGAACATCGCAGATCTTGTCGAAATTGGCATCGAGCGGCTTTTCCAGCAGCAGCGGTGTGCTCAACCCCTGCAGTTCCTGGATGTTCTCCAGGTGACAATGGTTTGGCGACGCCACGATAATACCGTCGAGCGGCATCTTCCGCAGTTCTGCAATCGTGGCGCAGCGCTGTGGTTTATTGCCGAGAAAATCACAATTGCGCTGATACTTCTCATCATCCGGGTCCACCACACCAGCTACCGTCACCAGCCCGCCTGTGGCATGGTCAAGTGCGCGTCCGAGATGCGCGCCCATGTTGCCGAAACCGATGATGCCAACCTTCAATTCCTTCATAAAAATCGCCCCTGTCTCTACTTTGTTAAGATGGTACGGCAACCTGCACCGATGTCATCTGCCTTACGATTTCGAGGGTATCCAGATCCGATTCATTGATCAAACGACCAAACCGTCCTTCAAGAACGGAACGGCCTGACGCGTCGTCGCCTCCTTAAAGGGTATGATTTCGGGTGAATACTGCGCCAGAAAGGCTCGGCGTACCCGGTCGGATGTATTGGCGCCGCTTCGGTGCAGGGTCGTGCTCGAAAACACTGCCACGCCGCCCGCGGTCACTTCGACGGGAACACCCGGATCATCGCCCACGTAGCCAATCAAGTCATTAGTGTTTTCGTCGCGCGTGTGCGTTCGAACCTGGTTTCCCCCGACCCGCGACCACGGCAGGACATCAATGGTCCCGTTCTCCGCGCTGACATCGTCCAGGGCACACCAGCAGGAGAGGTATGGTGAATGCGGTTCAGGGATGTAACCGGAATCCTGGTGCCAGCCGAACTTCATCCCTACGTCCGCGCATTTAACCACGAACTGGTTCTTGAACAGGTACGCTATCGGCCCGATGGTGGCCCGACAAATGTCGGCCATGCAATCGCTGAACAGGAACTTTCCAAGGTCGGGGCGGCGGTCGTAGGCACCATCGATGAAGTACCGTTTGCCCTTGTGCGTGATCTCGCGCACCTGATCCCATTGCTCGCGGTCGATCTGGTCATCGGTTTCAGCGATCAGTTCCCCGCAAACCCGACGCAGCAGTTCCAAATGCTCGTCGGAAATGACATGATCGACGATGAAATAACCTTCCTCACGAAACTGCTGTTTGTGTTCGTCGGTGATCTTGGAGGAGGGGCAATTGGGAGCAGGCATCTATTCATATCCTTTCATTATGGCCAGTTGAGAACATGACGTGGGGCGGCACGACCAAGATAGGCAGTATCCTGGATTTGGCAAGCGGTGGGACTGTTGAGTAATTACCCGGGATTTGCCATATAGACCTGCTTGTCGATCAGGTTGGCGGTTCCGGGTGTTGTTTCAGCAATACCCATGCCCCTGGCACTCGGCACTTCAACCGATCAGTCACGTGGACGAACCATCTGCTGCGCGATGATTCCGCCGTCAACGTACAACATGTGTCCGGTGATGTAGCGGGCCATGGGCGAGGCAAGGAAGACTGCTGCACCGGCTATGTCGTCGGGTTCACCGATGCGGCCGAGTGGAATTTGCGATCTCATCAATTCCTGCAATTCCGGGTTGCTGCTGGAGGCGTAGTCGTTGAGGCGGGTTTTGACGAGGCCTGGTCCAATGCCGTTGACACGAATCCCATCCTCGGCCAGGGTCACTGCCAGTGATCGTACCAGCATTAAAATGGCGCCTTTGCTTGTATCATACAGGACCGATTCTCTCTCCGCCTGCATTGAATTGGTGGAGCCCGTGCAAAGAATGCAGGCGTCGCAGTTTCGTTTGCCAACCAACCGGGCAAATGCCTGTGACGTGAAATATGACGATCGAACGTTGACGTCGAAGGTCATTGCGAAATCTTCAACAGTCGCATCCCGAAACGGGCCACCGACATCTGACGCCGCATTATTGACGAGGCAATCGAGGCCGCCGAGTCGCTCGAAGGCGGCACCCACCAGCGCTTGGCAGGCTTCCACTGAGGACAGGTCGGTCTCGATGAAGTGACATTCCCCGAATTCCTCCAACTCTGCAAGCGCTGCGCTGCCGGTATCCGGTTCATTGGAATTGATCACGACTCGTGCGCCTGCTTTGAGCATCGCTGCCGCCATTGCCTTGCCAATTCCGGAAGTACTGCCGGTGATGAGGATTTTTTGATCGTTAAGCATCGTGGTGTCCCGATTGTTTGAGCGACTGCCCAGAAGTTACTCTGTGCCATTGCCCGGTGCCAACGTCAGATACCTGCCGAAAGACGAGTAATGAGTTGTTGGCCCAATGCCAGACAAAGCGCTGGCAACCCCGACACCTGTGATGATGTCATTGGCCGGGTTGGCATTCGATCCGTTCCACTTCGATTGCTCCGGAGACCAGGTCGAGGGATCCAGACCGTGTCGCAGTGGGCGCCGAAAAGGGCAAAGCTCATGGTCAATCTGGTCATCGGTTGCATCGATCAGTTCCAGCGCTCCCCGGTGCAACGGCAGGACTAAACAAACGATCAGCCGCGGACAGTGCCGGATCGGCCGCACAGTTTTGAGTTGTGCCGAATGCGGTAAACCATCGGGATTATTCAATCCTGTTCATG
>CAJWLW010000225.1 GCA_913042885.1 uncultured Lentisphaeria bacterium
CGCGGCGATGTTGAGAAACTCATTGTGCGGGTGAGTGCTTACCGGTGCGGCCACTGCGGTGCGATCATGATAGCGCGACTTCATGCGGTAAGGCGCGTACGCCTTGGTGAATTGTCCGGGGCCGACCCCCAACGCCATGTCGAACGGTTGGTTTGCAGTAGCGGCTGCGTTACTGTCGGTAAACAAGCCGCGTCCTCCCGTCAGGATCGGGTCGTGGTCGACGATCATATTCACGGTGCTGGCCCACATCGGCAGGCGGATGTCGGTCTTGACCTTCTGTGCCGGCAACGTTGGATAGCGGGTCAATACCACGAAGACGATCAAAGTAACGGCCAGACCGAGAAACACGGTGAGCAGCACGCGCTCGAGCTTGCGGATGTGGGCGTAGGCCAGCACGATGCCAAGCATGATCAACGC
This sequence comes from uncultured Lentisphaeria bacterium, assembly GCA_913042885.1. The sequence goes on from CAJWLW010000225.1 coordinate 418, forward strand.
CAGCCAGGCGCCGCGGCTGTAACAGCGATAGGCCAGCACAAGGGTAATCGGCGCGGTAAGCAGGGCCGCCACAATGTTGCGCGACACCAGGTTGCCGAAAAGTTTGCGTTGCTTGAGAAACATGAACGCCACCAGCCCCAGGCCTAAATACATCGAGCTGGCCCAGTTGCGATTGCCGCTCAGGCCAACGACGTCGCTGTCGTTTAAGATCGAGACCAGACCGGTGAGGATGTAGACGATCCACAACGAGAAGCCGAAGGCCATGATGCGTTCAACTCGCAACCCGGTCGCCTTGACTGCTGTCGCAACCGCCAGCGGGATCAGGACCTGGCCGAGCAGCTCGACGGCTTCCTGGCCGTGCTGCGGCTGCAGGGCGAAAGAAATGATCACCGAACCGGCAAACACCAGCATCGCGACCAACGGCATGCGCCTGGGCAGATGCGGCGATCCGAGCACAATCGGCAGAGCCAGCACAGACAGGATGAATTGCGACGGCACTGCGAAATGGAACGTCAACGTCCTGATGGCTTCCGGAAGAAACGATAACGGCGGCACGATCCCGAGCGGATAGCCGAGAAACACGACGACGGCGAAAGCCACGAGATAGAAAGTACTCAGACGGTGATGCAATGCGACCATATCAGTGGTGGGACCCGAATAAGAGGATTGGCTCACAGTCAGACGCGCAGGAGTGCTGCCAGGCAGCTGGCCCAGTGCGGTAACTGACTGATAAAATACGAGTTAGAATGGTTTTGGCGAGTTCGCGACCCAAATGAACCTGGCACGATTACGAGCCGCCCGGTCTTCTTCTGGTGCCGTACGGTCGGCGGGCGCACGAATTAGCCAAGCAGTGCGGCGGGGAGGAAAGTCACCGGTGCATGATCAAATCACGTCGGTTTGTTTTTCAGCGCTTGTCTTCGCGCCATTGGACGTTCATTGGGCCTTCGGTTTTCGGATTTTAATCATGAACAAAGTGCCTTCGTTCCCTGCCAGGACTGCGGTGTTGGGCACGTATCGACTTTCTCAACGTCGGTCGAGGGTTCGGCGATGTCCAATATAAATGTCAGCACTCTCGGCATATTCACAGTAGTGCTGTAGCTGATCGGCTTCGAAGCGTTAATATACCACCGTGAATATCCCGAACAATCATCTGTCCGCACTGGTGCCGAGCCTGCGCAGCGGGGCGCTGGATTTGCACGAGTACCTTGACACGCTGCAGGCTGTGCACGACCGCCTCGAGCCGACGATCCAGGCACTGAGGCCGGAACCCGACCGCTTCAAGCGCCTGCACGCGGAAGCCGATGTGCTGCGCGAAAAGTTTGCGGACACCGCAAACCGGCCGCCGCTGTTCGGAATTCCCGTTGGCGTCAAGGACATCATCCGAGCCGACGGTTTTTCGATCACCGCCGGTTCACGATTGCCTTCCGACTGTTTCGCCGGGGCGGAAGCGTCGATAGTGTCGCGGCTGCGGCAGGCCGGCGCTTTGATCCTGGGCATCACGTACTGCACGGAGTTTGCCTATTACAATCCCGGGCCGACCTGCAACCCCATCAACTACGGCCACACACCCGGCGGTTCGAGCAGCGGCTCGGCGGCGGCGGTCGCCGCCGGCTACTGCCCGCTGGCGCTGGCGACACAGACCCAGGGCTCGGTTATCCGGCCGGCGGCGTTCTGCGGCATCATCGGTTACAAGGCAACCTTCGACCGCATTCCGATCGCCGGTGTCGTGCCGTTCTCGAAATCGGTGGACACGCTCGGGTTCTGCGTCGATGACATTGCGAGCCTGGGGATGGTTGCGTCGGTCGTCGTCAATGACTGGCAGCCGGAGACCGCCAGTGGTCCCTTCGTATTCGGAGTGCCCGAGGGGCCCTATCTGGAATGTACGGAGCCCGCAGCTTTGACACAGTTCCGGGACACCTGCCGGCGCCTCACCGCTGCCGGCCATGAGATTCGCCCAGTGCCGATGATGGCTGACTTCGCCGAGCTGCGGCAGCGGCACGTTGATCTGGTTAGTGCGGAGTTTGCAGTCCTGCATCGGGACTGGTACCCGCGTTACGGCCATTGCTACAGCTCCGTGGCTTCCGAGCTCTATGCCTATGCGACCGGCATCGAGGAAGGCCGCATTGCCATTTGTCGTGAGAGTCGTCTGCAGTTGCGCGAGCACATTCATGAGGCGATGGCAACGAATGGCCTCAGTGCCTGGTTGACGCCGGCAGCGCACGGGCCGGCGCCAGCGACGCTGGCAAAAACCGGTGAGCCAGTGATGAATCTGCCATGGACTCACGCTCTGCTGCCGGCCGTGACGGTGCCGTGCGGTAACGAGCAGGGCAGCGGTTTACCGCTGGGGCTGCAGCTCGTCGGCAAGTTCGGCGAGGACGAGGCGCTGGTCGCGCAATGCCAGGCGATTGCCCCGGTCGTGTCGGGATAGCCACCTGTATTCGCCTTCCCCGGAAAAAGGTCATCGGAAGACATGCCGCCGTACATATCACGGGGCCGTTGTCTCGGCATTCAGCGGCACAGGGATCTGGCAGCCGGACGCAGAGATCCGTTCAACTCGTTACAGGCAGGGCACGGGAAACCGGCTGACCAGCTCGTGGATTGCCTCGCGCACTTCGGTGATGACGGCCGGGTTGTCGTAATTGGCGACGACGCGGTGAATGAGCTTGCCGATCTCGATCATCTCCGGCTCTTTCATGCCACGCGTGGTGATGGTCGGGGTGCCGATGCGCAGGCCGCTGGTGACCGTGGCCTTCTCCGTGTCGAACGGGATGAGGTTCTTGTTCACTGTGATGGCCGCCTCGTCGAGGGCGTTGGCGGCTTTGTCGCCCGTTGTGCCGAGCGGCCGCAGGTCGACCAACATGAGATGGTTGTCGGTGCCGCCGGAAACAATGCGGAAGCCGCAGTCCGTCAGTGTTTCCGCCAGCGTAGCGGCGTTCTTCACGACCTGCTGGGAGTATGCTTTGAACTCGTCCGATGCGGCTTCCCGGAGGCAGATGGCCTTGGCAGCTATGACATGCATCAGCGGCCCGCCCTGGATGCCTGGGAAGATCCTGGAGTTGATCCGCTTTGCGTACGCTTCTTTCATGAGGATCAGGCCGGACCGCGGACCGCGCAGGGTTTTGTGCGTTGTCGATGTGACGACGTCGGCGTAGGGCACCGGGCTGGGATGGATGCCGGCGGCAACGAGTCCGGCGATATGCGCCATATCGACGACGAAATACGCTCCGACATCGTCCGCGATAGCTCGCAGTCGCTCGAAATCGAGGACACGCGGATAGGCACTGGCGCCGGCCAGCAGCATTTTGGGCTGGTGCTCGCGTGCTAATGCCGCCATTTCGTCGTAGTCGAGCGTTTCCGTCTCGCGATTGACGCCGTAGCCGAAGCAGTTGTAAAGTTTGCCGCTGAAATTGACGTTGAGGCCATGCGTCAGATGACCACCGTGAGCAAGGTCCATGGCGAGCACGGTGTCACCCACGTCGAGCAGGGCCATGTACATTGCCATGTTCGCCTGGCTGCCGGAGTGCGGCTGGACGTTGGCGGCTTCAGCCCCGAACAGATCCTTGGCCCGGTCGATGGCGAGTTGTTCGACTTCGTCGACGTATTCGCAGCCGTCGTAGTAGCGTTTTCCCGGGTAGCCCTCGGCGTACTTGTTGGTCAGGCAGGAGCCGGCAGCGGCGCGTACCGCGGGGGACACGATGTTTTCTGAGGCGATGAGCTCGAGTACGGTGTCCTGCCGCTTTGTTTCCGCGACGACCCATTTCGCCACTTCCGGATCGGCGGCGTGGAGGACCGAGAAATCATCGGCGGCGTGGCGTTCGATCTTGTGAAGGCGCCGGGCGTGGCGTTCGTCACCGGTATAGGGCGTCTCCAGCCAGGCATCGACAACTGCGTAGAGTTCGTTGGCGGTGATGTAATCGCCGCAGGTGACCAGGACGTTGGCGGCGTTGTGGGTGCGGCTCAGGCGTGCTTTGTCGACGGAATCAACGACGGCTGCGCGCACGTAGGGAAAACGGTTGGCGTTGATGCACATGCCTGCCCCGGTGCGGCAGATGAGAATGCCGCAGTCGGCTTCGCCGTTGGCGATGCGCTGCGCCAGCACGCTGGCGTAGTCGGGATAGTCGTCCGTTGGATCGTGTTCGTGCGGACCGAGGTCTTCGTAGTCGACAGAGTTTGCTCGCAGGTGCTCAGTGAGTTGCTGCTTGAGTTCGAAGCCGCCGTGGTCAGTTGCAATCAGAACGGTGAATGGCTTTCCGACAAAATCTTCGATTAATCTCATGGGTCCGGCTCGGTCAGTCGTTTATTGATATGCTCCAGCAGCGCGTCCAGAGCGGGCTTCATCGTTGTAAGGCACTGGCTGTATTCGTCGACGCTGCCGCCGAACGGATCGTCGATATTGATCTTGCTGTCCACGAAGCTCATCAATGTAAAGGTTTTTTCGGGGGCTGCCACCGGCGAGTGCTGCAATTGCGCCAGATGCGCGTGCGTCATCGTGACAATGAGATCGGCGGCGGCAACATGGTCGTCGGTAAGTTGGTGGCTGCGGGACGTCGGTGTGTCGACCCCTTCGTGATTCAATGTCTTGGCGGCCGTCTCGCTCATCGGCTCGCCGTCGAGGGCCGCGAGCCCAACGGACTCAACGGAGACATCAATTCCGGCCACTTCGCACAGGTGCTGGAAATACGCCGCCGCCATCGGACTGCGACAGGTATTGCCGGTGCATACAAACAGGATCGTCATGGTGCGATTGGCGGACATGGTGTGATTTCCTCAGTCGCCGGCAATATAACCTGCTCTCGCGACCATCAAATGACTGCAGCAGAACGGAACTCATCCGCGTGCCATTACGGATTCAAAACATTGGCGAAATTGTACCGTTCGCCTTCGTCGGAGGAAACTGTAGCGCTACGAATCAACAATTCGCGATGAACGGATGTATAGTCCTGCTTTATCCTCGTTGTCCTCGGCTGTGGGTCGAGATAGATTACGTCCGGAGATGCGTTATGGCTGACATTCACGATGAACGAGCTACAATTGGCTGGTACCGCACGCCGATACCCGGCGAGACCCTGCAGGCTTTGAACGCCCGCAGCGATCTCAAAGGCCTGCTGCAGTCGGGCGGCTATCTTGCCCTGGTCTGCTGCACGGCTGCCGCCTCGCTGTGGAGCGCCTTCACGGGTTACTGGTATCTCACGCTGTTTCTGCTTCTCCTGCACGGCACGTGCTGCACGTTCACTATCAATGCCGTCCACGAGCTCTGCCACAACACGGTCTTCAAGAGCAAACGGCTGAACGGTTTTTTCGTCCGCGTTTTTGGCTTCATCGGCTGGAATGACTGGGAGTGGTTCAATGCCAGCCACGCCAACCACCACCGCTACACGCTGCATCCGCCGCGTGACGGTGAGGTGGTGCTGCCGATCGTCTTGCTCTCCCGCAAGAGCTTTTGGAAAACGGCGTTCTGGTCGCCCCGTGGCCCCTACCACCTGGTCAGGGCCGCGGTCCTGAAAGCCCGCGGCTGCTTCGAAGACGAGTGGACCCGCAGCATCTTTCCAGAAGACAAACCCGAGGCGATCCGCAGGTTGAAGGCTTGGAATCGTTTCGTTCTGATCGGCCACGGCATCATCGTTGCCGGCTCAATCGCCGCTGCTGTGATCACCGGGCGTTGGGCCTGGCTGCTGGTGCCGCATGTCGTTTCTTTCAGTAGCACCTACGGCGGTTGGCTCTTCTATTTTTGCAACAACACCCAGCACGTCGGCCTGACCGACAACGTTCCCGACTTTCGGCTCTGCTGCCGTTCCATGAAGTTGCCGTGGATCGTCTCCTTTCTTTACTGGCACATGCAGTACCACACCGAGCACCATATGTATGCTGCCGTGCCGTGCTACAACCTGCGCAAACTGCGTAAGTGCCTCGCTCACGATCTTCCCGAGTTCAAAGGCGTGATCGGTACTTGGCAGGAGATCGCGATGATCCTAGAGCGCCAAAAGAGCGAGCCGGACTACCAGTATATCCACCCACTCCCCGAGACTGCCCAGCCCGTGCTCATCGGGAACCGTGAAGCCGAAATTGCTGCCGGTGCTGTCGCCGCCGACCCCGGTGCCAACTGCGACGAACTGAACCTCCATGCCGACGTTGAGTCCGCAGCCCGCCACCCGGCATGACCTGTGGGCGCGTTGCCGCAGCCGGCAACTGACCCTGCCAAACGGGCCGCGGCGAATGATCGAAGGTTGCCAGGTTGACCAGCGGCCTGTGGGGGGGCACTCGGCAGGCGCAACGCAGTCGGAACCAACCGGCTATGAACGGGATTCGACCCAGCATCCCGGTTTATTTTTCTGGTCGAAGTGTTACATTCTATCCATCATGTTTTGGATGCGTTAGCACATCTGAGTCTGGATTAGACGAATCCTGCCGATTCTGGAATGATGCCTGCGTTATAGTCACCAGCTACACGAATACAGAACCCCCTAACCAACCGGAAGCCTGATCATGACACGGATTATCTTTGTCGCCAGCCTCGCGCTGCTCGCAACTTTCAATACTTCCGCCGCTGCGATTCACGACATCATCCTCGACAAGAACATGAACGGCCGCGAACGCCTGCTTGAGATCAAGCGCATCGTCAAGAGCGACACCGATCAGGTGAATTGGCGCGACAGCGACGGCAAAACACCGTTGCGCGAGGCCGCCAGGTTTGGGGATATCGAAATCGTCAGTTTTCTCATCTCCGCCGGTGCCGACCTTGATATGGTGGACAACAAGAGTCAGGGGCCGCTTCACAAGGCCGCAAGACACGGACATACCGACATCGCCAAGCTCCTCGTCAGGAGAGGTGCCGATGTCAATGTGGTTGACGATTTGGGCAAGACACCGCTGATGTATGCTTCCGTCGAGGGCCATGACGGTGTCGCGCAGGTGCTGACGTCTGCGGGCGCCAAAATCGATGCGACCGATGACAGCGGCCAGACGGCGTTGATCATCGCCTGTGAGTCTGGTCGAGTAACCGTCGTGCCGATCCTGCTCAATGCAAAGGCCGACCCCAACGCCTCAGACAAAAGCGGCCATACGCCGCTGTACCAGGCCTCCTGGGCTGGATTCCCCATGATTGTTGAGGCGTTGCTGGCCAAGAATGCCGGGGTCCTCGCAGTCGACGAGGATCGTGAAACAGCGCTGCACAAAGCAGCCGAGGTGCTTCGTCGCGTGAGGCCTGAGAACCCCACGGAGGCCGACGGCTCGGATGCTGTCCCGTTGCGGGCAACCGCTGATTACATCACCGTCGCGAAGCTCCTGGTCAAGGCCGGCGCTGATGTCTCCGCCACCGACAACAAGGGCGACCAGCCCCTGCACGTTGCCGTGGACGCGGAATCGGTCGAAATGGTCTCGTTGCTCTTGGCCGCCGGCAGCGACGCGAATGCCACCAATCACAACGGCAACACGCCGCTGCATAAGGCTGCTGCCCAAGGCCTCGCCAATATCATCGAGAAACTGCTGGCTGGCGGTGCCGATGTCAATGCCCGTGATGACGGCCGCCGTACACCGCTGCGCAAGGCTGCCGACAGCGACGACGCAGATTCCGTGTACCTGTTGTTGA
>CAJWLW010000226.1 GCA_913042885.1 uncultured Lentisphaeria bacterium
TTCGCGAATATCCTCGTACTCTTCGATGACGCTGTACAGCCAGCCGCGAGTGATGTCGGGTGCCAGATACATTCCGCGAGCTCGGTGAACGATCAGTACATGGGCACGGTGGGATCGACCTCGTTGGACCAGGCGTCGATACCGCCAGCCAGATTCTTGAGCTTGGTGAAGCCGTTGGACTGCAGGAAGCCGATCGCCTGCGCGCTGCGCATGCCGTGGTGGCAGTGGGCGACGATCAATTTGTCGCGGTGCGGCTCCAGTTCGGTATAACGCGTCATGAGCTCGCTGAGCGGCAACAGGATGGCGCCGTCGATATGGGCATAGTCGTACTCGTTCTGCTCGCGTACGTCGACCAGCACGAGGTCGGTGCCAGCGGCCATCTGGTCATACAGCTCGGTCACGGAAATCTCTTCAATCATGGCCGACATGGCCGAAGTCTCATTCGGGCAGGTTGTTTCGGTTTCACGCAGCTCGGTTATCGTGGGGTTGGCGGTGCAAACGGGGCAGTCCGCCTGCTTTGCCACGGTCAATTGGCGCCAGGTCATGGCGAGGGCATCGTACAATAGAAGCCGGCCGGCCAGCGATTCACCGATGCCAGTGATGTGTTTGATCGCTTCTGTTGCCTGCGCTGTCGCGATGGTTCCGGGGAGGACGCCGAGTACGCCTGCCTCGGCGCAGCTCGGAATTGCCTCCGGTGGCGGTGGCTCGGGGAACAGGCAACGATAGCATGGCCCGGCGGGCGTGCTAAACAGCGAGAGTTGACCCTCGAACCGGTAGATGCTGCCGTAAATGTTCGGCTTGCCGGTCATCACGCAGGCGTCATTGATCAGGTACCGGGTCGGAAAGTTATCCGTACCGTCAAGCACCAGATCATACTGGTCTATGATCTCGAGAGCGTTGTCCGCCGCCAGCCGCAGATTGTGGGTGTGGACCCGGACGTCCGGGTTGGCACCACGCAGTCGAGCCGCAGCGACATCTACTTTCGGCGCACCGATGTCGGCTGTTGTGAACAGAATTTGTCGCTGCAGGTTGGATTCGTCGACGACGTCGAAGTCAACGAGCCCGAGGGTGCCGACACCGGCAGCAGCGAGGTAGAGAGCGGCAGGGCAACCGAGACCCCCGACGCCGACAATCAGGACTTTCGCCGCCAGCAATTTTTCCTGGCCGGCATCGCCGAGCTCCGGCAGGATGACGTGTCGACGGTAGCGACGGAATTGATCAGGAGTGAGCGCCATGGGCCTTTTCGATTGCGCGCCATACAACTTCCGGTCGCATGGGCAGCTCGTTGATCCGGACGCCGGTTGCGTCACGAATTGCGTTGCCGACGGCTGCGGCACCGGGAATGATCGGCGGTTCGCCGACGCCACGGACGCCCAAAGCGCCTTCCGGAGACGGGGTTTCGACGATGACGGCTTCGATGGTGGGAACCTGATGTGCCTTCGGCAGATCATAGTCCAGGAACGAGGCGCTGATCAATTGGCCGTCGTCGTCGTAGACCATGCGCTCGTGCAGCGCGAAGCCGAGACCCTGCACGGCACCGCCGTGCATTTGTCCTTCGATCATCAGCGGGTTGAGCGCCGTGCCGACGTCCTGCACGGCGACCATGTGCAGCGGTGTCACTTCGCCGGTCTCACGATCAACGTGAACCTTTACCATTTGCACGGCGGCAGCCGGCGCATTGATCGGTACGGCGGCCTGGCCGTCCGCCATGATCGGTCCGGGTCCGCCGCCGTTGGTTTCGGCTTCGGCCGCCAGTTCGGCAATTGTGAAGCGCCGATCGGGTACACCGTTGACATGTACGGCGCCGTTTTCAAGCAAGAGGTCGTCGACATGCGCTTCCAGTTTCTCTGCGGCGGCTTCCAGTAGTTTCGTTTTCACGCCGGTCGCTGCTGCCAGCACGGCCCCGGTCACGCTGTAGGTCACCATGCTGCCGGCAGCGTCGACGCTATGTGGATTGGTATCGCTGTCGCCGGTAACGATCTCAACCTGATCCGGCGACACTGTCAGCGTTTCCGCTGCGACCAGGACGAGACCGCTGTGGGTGCCGGAGATGTCGGGTGAGCCGATGTGAACAGTTACCACGCCATCCCCGGATACCCGGCAGACGGTCGACGACGGGCAGGCGCCGCCCGGCCAGATAGCGAGGGCGATACCGACACCTTCGTCGGCTGCACAGTTGCGGTCGCGCCATGCCGGGTGCTCGCGCAGTCGTTCCAGGCATGCTTTCAAGCCGACGCTCTGCCAGGGCGAATCGCTGACGGTGAGGTCGCCGGTTTCGACGCAATTCTGCAGGCGGAACTCGAGCGGATCAATCTGCAGCTCGTGAGCGAGATCATCGATGGTCGATTCCAGGGCAAAGATCGTTTGTGGCGCGCCGGGGGCGCGATAGGGGCCGCAGTGCGGCGTGTTCGTGTTGATCTCGGCGACCTCGACGAGCAGGTTGGGAAATTTGTAGTAGCTGCCGACCAGCAGGGCCAGGAGGCTGCCCAATCCGGAAGCGAAGGCGCCGGCATCTGAGCGAATGTCCGCGCGCAATGCAGTAATCGCACCGCTTTTGTCGGCGCCGATTTCGATATCCCAGTCACCACCGGCCGATGGTGTTGTCGTGAGGAAATCTTCGGTGCGCGTCAGGACCATGGAAACCGGACGGCCGACAGCCAGTGCGCAGGCGGCTACCAGTGGATCGAGGATGCCGTTTTTCGATCCGAAGCCGCCGCCCACCGTCATGTTAACGAGGTGCACCTGTCGTTTCTCGAGCCTCAGGAGTTCGGCAATGGCGGCGCGCGTCCACACCGGCGTCTGACAGGGCAGGTAAATGGTGATGCCGCCGCTCACAGGGTCGGGGACGGCTGTCGAAACCATCGGCTCCAGGTACCCCTGGTGCACGCGCGCTGTCCGGTAGTTACGACGGACGACGACATCGGCTGTGGCCAGGGCTTTCTCGACATCCCCGCGTTCGTGGCGGTGGATGTGATGAACGTTTTTTGGTTTCTCGATTTCTTTCGTTGCGGCGGTCTCGTCGACGGTGGCGTGGCCATCGGCGATTGACTGGTCTCCGGGCAAGCCGTCGGGCCAGATTTCGGGTGCGTCGGGACCGCTGGCAGTCATGAAATTGGCGGCGACGGGCTGCACGTCGTATTCGATGTGGACCAACTCGGCACCGGCCTCTGCTGCTTCTGCGGACCTCGCGATGACGACCGCGACGGGTTGACCGGTAAAGACGACACGGTCGCCGGCCAGGGTGCAGGTGCTGCGTGACTTGATCACGGCGTCGCGGGTCGGCAGGTCGGCGGCTGTGAGGACGTGGGTGACGCCCGGCACTGTCAGGGCTTCGGACTTGTCGACAGCGCGAATGCCAGCGTGCGCGTAAGGGCTCAGCACTGGGCGCGCGTGGTGCATGCCGGCAATGACCAGGTCGCTTGTGTAGGGTTCGCACCCGGTGACCTTTCGACCGCCTTCGATCGATTTTCTCGGTTTTCCGATGTAGGTGTAGTCGGATGATTTGTTCACGTTGGACACATTGGTCAGGGATTTAGTGGTTATGCAGTATCGCTCAGATCCACGTCTGCAAATTGTGGGGTTGGATGAGCACGGCATCGGTCATCCAGCAATCGGCATGCGGCGTATCGGTCTGGCACGATAGAAGGAACACGTACACGGTAGGTACGTCGGCTTTATCATACAAGGTGACACGCTGTCTGGCGGACTTTCCCTGTATTTCGATATCACCGTATTCGGAACGATGATGTCCCAGCATCAGCCGGTACTGAGGGCTCTTGACCATTTTGATGAAACGCTGCAGCGGGCCGGTTGCGCGTCTGTTGGCGGGCGACGCGAAGTTGAACGTGACACGTATGCCCTCGTCGTACGGCGTCTCCGAGTTATGCTGCAGAGCCTCGATGACAAGCTGCACGACATCCTGTGGCGTCAACTCGGGGCGTGGCCCCGGCAGTTCCGCGGGTGTCTGGGCCTGTTGAATCTGCGAAGGCGGCGGCGGCGGCTTGATGACCGGATATTCGCGCTGAGTGAACATGGTGCCCAGCAGCGTGAGAACGGCCAGCGCGATAAGGATGCCGACCACAGACCGACGCTGGTGGTTTGCTTCATTCATGGTTCTAATGTTGTGGGCGTTGTCAACCTTTACAAGCTTGACACAGTGGTGAAAGACCTCACATTGACGGAAGGGACTGACAACGGCCGAGCTTAGAGGGGGGCATTATGCTGGACGCGCAACAACTGGTGCATCTCATTGCGCTCATGGACGATGAATCACCCGAGATCCGTGATCCGGTGTTCACCGAACTAGCGGCGTTTGGTACGACGCTGGAAGCGGAATTGTGCAGGGTCTGTCCACAACTTTCCGGTGAACAGCGCCGGGCGGTCGTGGATGCCGTCAGCAACTGGTCCAGGGCAGCCGGCGGCGGCTCAATGTTCGTGGCCGGTGACCTTGTGGAACACGTGCGTTACGGCTATCGCGGTGTGGTCGTCGCTGTTGATCCGACATGCCAGGCCGACACCGACTGGTACCTGTGCAACCGTACCCAACCGGATCGTGACCAGCCCTGGTACCACGTTCTTGTGCATGGCGCCGATACCGTCACCTACGCGGCGCAAAGCAGCTTGACGAACGGTACGCCGGGGGAAGTGCTGCATCCGCTTGTTCCTTTCTTTTTCGATCGCGACGAGGTCGATCGTTACATCCGCAACGACCGGCCCTGGCCAGGCGGGGACGCAGGGAACGATATTTAACCGGCAGGCATCTGGCGCAGGAAGTCGAAAAATTGGTCAGGCACGGGATTGGCAAGTTCACCCGTGTACGCCGGGAATTGCTTTTCGTTCATGATACCGACGTCCCGGCGTATGAATGAAAAGTACAGCCACCTGGCAATCTGAACTTTCAACAGTCAACACTGTGCCTTCGAAGCAGGTGATGCAGATTTCGCCTTGACCACTGGCCGAATCGCGTTTTGTCCGCTCATTGCATCAAGCCAGCTGCCTGGTATGCAGCGGCAGTCCGGCGGATGCCGGTGGCGAGATCGACGGACGGTGCATAACCGAGCTGTGATCGGGCCTTGGCGATGGAATAGCCGTAATTGCTTGACATCAAAGTGACCCGCGACTGGGTGAGTGGCGGCGGGCGATTGGTCAGACGCCCCGCCAGTTCAAGAACGGTGGCAGCCAGTCGAGCCAGGGGCACGGGCAACGAGAGTCGCGGTCGCGGCACATCGACGGCGTCGGCAATCTCGTTGACCAGTTCCCGCACAGTCACCGGGCGTTCGCCCCCGAGGATGTATACCTGTCCGGCTTGCCCGACGGCAGCGCAGAGCTGTATGCCAGCGACCAGGTCGTCGATGAAGAGCGGATGTAGGATTCCCCTGCCGCCGCCAACAAAAGCGAATCGCTTTTTCTTCACCGCCCGAAACAGGGCCAGCTTGTGTGTGTCTCCCGGACCGTAGGTGAACGACGGGCGGGCGATGACCACAGGCAGGCCGCTGCCGGTGGCTTCTTCCAGCAGTTGCTGTTCACCTGCCAGCTTGGTTGCCTGATAGGATCCAACGGGATGGCACGGCGTATCTTCGTCGGCCAGGTCGGTGAGCGGACCGGAGACGCCGACGGTGCTGACATGGACGAAGCAACGCGGCGGTTGCGACAGTTTGTGGGCGAGGGTCACGGGACCGTTGGCGTTGACTGCCTGCATTTCGGCGGCGGTGGTGTCCCAGGTACCGAGCAATCCGGCGCAGTTGAACACGACATCGAAGGGGGCATCGAAACGTCCAAAAGAATCGGGGTCAGCCAGGTCGCCGGTCACGACCCGGGCACCGTCCGTATCGAGTCGTGCCGGGTCGCGGACGAGCACGGTGACGTGGCAGCCACGGGCAACAAGTGCGGCTGCGAGGTTGCGCCCGATAAAGCCGGTGGCGCCGGCAACCAGAACGCGAGTCTCGGCTTGGAGTTGGCCGGTGGTCAATTGTGGAATATTTCTATGGTTGATTTTTTGGTCAGTTCTTTGAGCAACTTAGCCCTGGAGCCCCGCGCTCTCTGCCGCTGCAAATGCCTGACGATTTTTTGGCGCAGTTCATCATCGTCCAAGTCCGGATTGAACTTTGCTTTGTTCTTTTCATAGAATTCCGTAATCTCCTGCAGCGTGATCTGATATTGTTTTATGTTGGCGTTTTGATGCATCAGGGTGCCGATGGCCAACCGCCGGTCAGGAGATAACCCGCGCGAGGTGCGTGGCTTCGGCCCGTACGTCAAGTAGTGCTCGAGCATGGCCTGTTGTTCCGGCGATTCGCCAATTCCGTCTTCCATCGCGGCATTGTAAAAAACACTGCGCTTGATGGCTTGAAAGGGAATGATCGGGTACTTGAAGATGAATCTGGTTGACTGTCTGTTGATCAGCACAGCGAATTGCGTCAGATCAGACAGCGGATAGGTCCTCTCGCCGACACGCATGGTGGATTTTGCCAGTTTTGTACGGAACTCGGCGAGCGCTTCGCCCTCCAGTTCGAGCACACCTGCCGGATCAATATCCGCGGCTTTGAGGAACAACTCCCAGAGCGGCGCCATTTCACCTTCCTTGGGTTTTTCCGTTTTCTTATCTCCCCACAAGGCGGCTGCCGTGCGCAGGATTTCCTCGTCGATCACAACGTCGTTGACCGAGACAGGGAACCTTGTGATCGTGTCTATCAGCCATTTCAATCGTTCCTTCTCGTAGCGCTGCGCCAGCAGTTCGTGTCGGACGCGTTTGATGATGTCGGCGACCGGCGTGTGATCGTCAAGGAACCATCTCACCGTCGCCAAGGGGTCCACGGCGACGTCAGGCACGATCATCGGGTCGCGGACGCGTTTGAGTCTTTCGTTTTCCTTCTCGAACAACCAGATGATACCGTTGACGCGACGGTTTACTGTGTTGTTTTCCTCGTTCCCTGCCCTGCGCCGGTACTCCTCGGTATTCTTAATGTCTCGCTCCATCGCTTCCTGATATAAGAGTTCCTGTTCGACAATGGGGTCTATGTTCATTTTGACGTACTCGTTGCGACCGTGCTCATCCAGCTTATTCAGTTCTTCGAGGAAGAACACGTCGGCTTCGTATACCGACACGCCATTGACGATAGCCAGGAGTTTGCCTTTGTCTTCGACCCCGGCGGCAGCGATTGGGAGAAGCATCGCCAGCAGCAGGATTGTCAGGGGTCGAATCATGGTCATGACGGTTGAGAAGGGAGGATTTGTGAAATAGACAACAGCAAGTGGCTGAGGTTCACTGATCACGAGAAGACTACGAACTATAAGGGGCAATCGCAACTGCGCAAGCGGAGCGCCCGTCACTACGGCAACCTGGGCAGTCCGCAGAGTTCCAGTAGTTGTGCCGTGAGCCGATAGGTCACGCCCCATAGCACCGGTCGATCGGCACCCAGTAGGTCCAGTGCCGGGTAACGTTGAACGCAATCTCCGTGCCGCCAGCGGTATTGGCATTGGCGTTCAGGTTCGACCAGATGTTGCAGCGGCATGGAAAAGGCATGCTCGACCTCGGCGTTCGGCTGCAGGACCGGGTGCTCCTGCAGCGTAAAGACGAAGGCCGATACAACGACCGGAAGATTTGCCGGGATCAGGTCGTCGAGCCTGCCGCAGGCGCGGTTCAATTCCAGGTGAAGACCAAGTTCTTCATGCGTCTCACGCCTGGCAGTATGTTCGAGATCCTGGTCCGTCGGTTCGGTGCGACCGCCGGGGAATGCCAGATGCCCGGACCAGGGATCGCCACTGTTGCGGGCGCGCTCGATGAACAGGAGTTCAGGGCCGAACGGGCCGGGACAGACCACAAGGGCTACCGCAGCCTGCCATTGCCGCCCGGTCGGAGTGGCAATCACAGGTCGGTGTGCTGCCGCCGCCGCATTGATGGTATCGATCGTCATCTCAGCCGGAGTTCTGAGTTCAGTATTAAG
>CAJWLW010000227.1 GCA_913042885.1 uncultured Lentisphaeria bacterium
CCACCGACGGGGTCAATGACTACCGGGAGTTTTGTCACGAATTCAAGACTGGATCGCAGACAGGCGATTTGGTCATTACTGCCGATTCGATGTACCAGGTATGGCTCAACGGTGCCATCCTCGGTCACGGCCCTGCGAAATCTGCAGAAGGTATGCGGTCGGTCGATACGTACACTCTCGCCGACCTCCGCACGAGCGGAATAAACAGGCTGGATATCGTCGTACTGGCGATTGGTTCGGGCACGATGACATATTGTCTGGGCGAACCAGGGCTGCGCTTCGAAGTCAATGACGGTGACGATGTCATTGCAGCGAGCGGTAAAAGTACGCGCGGACGTATCGACCGGCGACGCAATTCCTACACGGTGCGGCGCTGGTTCATGCCGTGCCTCGAGGATTTCGATCCCGGTGCGACACCGGACGAATGGCAGGCGGTGGAGCTGGTCGAGCGCAGTTTTGAACTTTACCCACGCCGAGTCCCGCTGCCGTCACGCGACACGCGACGCCCCACACGCATCTTGCTGTCGGAATACGTCACCGTACCGAATTTCTCGATCAGCTTCCATCACAAACACTACTTCGTACCGCCGGAACAACGTACCCGCGCCAATCATCTCAACGCGCCCGGGATCATCGTCACCGACATCGAATCACCGATCGAACAGACTGTCCAGTTCACGCCGACGCTTGGCAGCGTGCGCTGGTTCTTCAACGGACAGCTGGTATTCGATGGATCCGGTTGGGGCCAATGGGATCCGGCTACGGGCGCAGCAGCCTGCGACGACATCGTACCGGTCGGCGACGGCCTTGCGCGACCAGTCCTGGAAGCGCAGACCGCCATTCGACTGCAAGCCGGCACCAACCGCCTGATCGGCCTGCATACCGCCGATCATTTTTCGGAGATCAGCCTGGCGGGATTCGCAGAAGCGCCGATCACCTTCACCAATCCATTCGGGGCTGGTGCGTTTCAGGTGATTCCGGTCGATGAAAACCCTGCGGCAAACGATCTGAAGTCCCTCGACTGGGATGCCATGCGCGAACGTATGCCGGACATGGATGCGAGGCATTCGATGCTGAACGGCAACGCCCAGGATCTGGTCATCGGTGCCCGTCCGCTCGACAAACTACCGCCCGATGTGAGCACCGATCCGATCGCCTTGCCGGCGACCGTAGGGGATGAAGTTCTCCGCGTCGTCGTCGATCTTGGGGTCGCGCATGTCGCGTGGATCGCGTTCGACGTCGAAGCCGGCGACGGAGGCGAATTAATCTTGTCGTTCTTCGAAGGCACGGACAAAGGCCCGCCGCTGCGGCTGCAATGGACTTACGGCTGCAACAACGCCCTCACCTGCCAGGTCGTTGGGGGCAGCCAGTCGTTCGAGAGTTTTCTACCCTACGGCGTGCGCTATATCGGAATTCATTACCGTGGCCGCGGCGGAGCAACGATTCGAAACCTGCGATCGATCAACGCCAATTGCGGCAGTCGCATGCAGGGCGCTCTGGATTCCTCCGACGAACTCCTGAACCAGATCTATGGCATCTGTGCGCAAACAACGATCTCGTCCGTTGACGATACCTACACGGATTGCCCGACATACGAACAGACCAACTGGAACTGCGATAACCGCACGACGTTCATCGGCGACGTCTTCGCGTGCGCCAATACCGCTGTGGCACGCAATACGATCGAAGTCGTGGCGGAGGACCCGGGTTACCCTGGGCTGGTTCGCAGTCAGTACCCCAGCGCCTGGGATAGCCTGATTCCGCTGTGGTCCTTTCACTGGATCATGTTTTGCCACGATTATTACTGGTACACCGGCGACCTGGAATTCTTACGGCGCATGTTTCCTCGAATCAAAGCAGGAATAGCCGACGCCATATCGAGAATTGGCGACGATGGACTGATGGCATTTCGGGATGTATGGCACATGGTCGAATGGACGACGGGTCGGGACGACGATCACGACATCAACGGTGCTGAGCAGGCTGGCCTTGTGGGTGCACTGAGGGCAGCGGAGAAATGTGCGGTATGTCTCGAGGACGATATCGCGGAGACCTGGAAGAAGGCGCGCCTGGATCTCGTCGAGGCGCTCAACCGGACCCTGTGGGACGGCACCCGCGGGTACTACGCTGACAGCATGCATGCGGACGGCACGCTATCGCCCATATCCAGTGAATGCACGAACGCGATGATGACCCTGTACGGCGTAGCGCCTCAGGATATTTCGAAAGCTTTCGCGGAGAACATCGGTCAACATGATTCGACCCTTCTCCGTACAACGAGTCCGTTCGGCATCTATTACATGCTCGAGGTGTTCGATCGCCTTGGAATGGTCGAAGAGATATTCGCAATTATCCGGCATCGCTGGGGCGACATGGTCCGTGCCGGCGACGGGACGACGTGGGAGATGTTCGCGGAGTTCGGCGGGGTGATGGGCTTTCCAACGCGCAGCCGGTGTCATCCGTTCGCCTCGTACGTGAACAAATTCCTGATCAAATACCTGCTCGGCGTCGAACCGGTCGCACCGGGATTTGCCCGCTGCCGTATCGAACCGAATCCGCCGGCCGGCATCAATCGATGCGAAGGCAAAGTACCGACGCCGCACGGACTGATCTCAGTGTCGTGGCACGGCGACAACTTGAACGTCGAGTTGCCGGACGGCGTAGAGCGCGTTTGATTTGAGGGCACATGGGGACTAAAAGGAATTAGCTGAAAAACTCAGGTTTCGGGCGCCGGGTACAGTCGTCAACGCGGAGGGCCAGCCGTCGCTCTGCGAGCTATGGCGGCCTCGAACCGCTGACTTTCAAACTGGCTCCCTGGAGGGGAGCAACTTCAACCCGTAACTCCTGCGCCAGCGTTTTCCTGGCGACTTTTACAAGAACCTCCCGAACCGCACCACTATAAGCTATCGACGGAAACCCGCTGCGTTGACCAACCGTCAGGAAATACGGTGACGACTTTGAAGGAACGTTCTTCGGCGTATTGCAGTGGGGCGCAGATACCGATGCTGGTGATCAGGCTGATACCGTGCCAGCGCGCATCGATATCCTGGTGGAAATGTCCGGACAGCGCGCAGGAGACGTTGTACTTCCTGAACACGTCGATGATCCTGGCGCGGTTGGGCATGTTCCAATAGGTTTCCGGCTCGTCCGGGCGAGCGATGAACAACGGCCAGTGCATGACCACGAAGACGTGCTTGCAAGCGGCGGGCGCCGCGGCGAACTGGCTCTCCATGTAATCCCACTCCTCCTCTTGCTGCGCCTCTCCGAACCTGCCGCGCAGCCACACGGAGTTGATGCCGACAAAGTACGAGTTGCCGTGAGCCATCGAGAAGTGAACCGGCAGTCCACGCTGAATGTATTGGGGTTCATCGCCCGGACGTTCGACATCATGATTTCCGGCAACACCATAGTAGGGAACGGTGAGGGTCGACAAGGACAACTCCAGAGCCGAAAATTCCTTCTCAGCCTGCTCTTCGCTACAGAAATTGTTGACCTGGTCACCGCCTAGAACGACGAATTCGATTTCGTGTTCCGGGTCATTGGCGTAGGCGATCGCCCGGTCGAGACGCAGCTTGTCGCCGCCGAAGGCCTCCAGCCCGCCGGGACTGTTCATGCCGAGCTGCGCATCGGTGATAAAGGCGAATTTGAAAACATCCGAACTCATGTCGGCTTCTCCGAAACGGTACTGGCTGATCGCTGAACGAGGATAAATAGGCGCGATGCGCTAGTCACACCCCGGGTGTTTACCTTAGCGCTATTCCTGCCTGATCCTAATGCAGCAAAAGCGGAACCGGGCTTAAACCACGGATCCACGGATCCGTCTGTTTTGCATTACAGTCGGTGCCGTATACATTCAGAAAGGTGCATAGTAAACGTCCATTTACGCTAATCGAGCTCCTCGTAGTTATCGCGATTATTGCGCTTCTCACGGCGATGCTGCTGCCGGCATTGAGCGCGGCCAAAGAGACGGCAAGAGAAGTCCAGTGCCTCAGCAATTTGCGACAATGGCATATTGCTGGAATGCTGTACCTCAATGACAACAACCGTCTTTTCCCCTGCATGCCGACTTCTACCTACGGTTGGGATATTGGCACGCACTACGCCGGCAACGCCTCCACCAGCCCCTACGCAGAGGCTCCACGCCCGGTGACCAAGCGGCCGCTCAATACATATGCCGGCTACAACACCGACGGCGTCGTCGTGAAAATGGCACAATGTCCCAGTAGCGGTGATGTGCCGGGCGATGGTGGTTATCAAGATGCTGATCATTCAAATGGATATAGCGAATGGTACGAGCAGGGATCGGACTACGTCGCCTCTTTCAACCCCGGCCGACTTTTCGACCTGGGCGAAGGGAGCAGCACCGGATCGAATCACATCAGCCAGATCCGTTCTCCCAACGCGATGGTTTTCATGTCCGAGGGCGTGGCGTATTACACATCGCGCGTTGGCCAGGATGGGTTGTCAAACCACAAGCATGGCACCAAATATTACAACGTTATTTTCATCGATGGTCACGTCGGCGGATACGAATTTTGGTGCGGTCGCGGCATTGTGTTCGATCTGGAGACGGTCGATTTCACCAATAACCCGGGGGGAGAATATTACGAGGGCAATCCTTCCGGAGATTGCGCTGGGATTGAAGTTTTTCCATAGGAAGTTGGCTCATTTGTTCCATTTTTTCATAAAGACGTAAGGGAAGTTAGCGATGGTACTCAGGATACTGGCGGCTTTGTTGATGATCGCGCCCGCGGCGATGATCTGGATCGGCCTAAAAAATTCCGGCAAAGGACAGCCGGCCGCCGGCCTTGGCATGTTTGCCGGCGGTGGCATTCTGCTCTTTGTGCTCGCCGCAATTGCCACGGGTTACATTCTGTATCCGTTGATGCTGTGTCTCTCAATCACGCTGATCGTCGCCAAGCTGGCGCGATCGAAACAAGGCGCGATCTGGGGGAGACCGGTTGCCGTGTGTTGTGCGCTCCTCATCGCCGTGACTGCCACTCTCAGTATCGTCTGGCAAGTGGGCGGCGGTGAAGCGCGCCGTGGTCTGGATCGGCGAAATGAACGATCAAGATTCCTCGAGGAGACGAGGATGGAAGCCGCCGGCAAGGTTCTGGGCGATGCGCTCGCCGGCCGCCGCGCCCTCATCCTCATACTCGGGTATGACAGCGAATTCACCCGTGCCGGTTTGGCCGCCTTGAAGAAAGGCCTGGGCGAGAAGCTATCTGTCGTCGGCGTGGTCGCGGCGACCGGCGCTGATGGCCCAACGGGCAAAGGTGACCCGTTGGCGGCCACGGCGGAAGAATTCGACCGGATGCTCGACAGCAGGGACGATTATGACCTGGTCATCAGCATGATCGGTAGGCCGGACGACATGCTGGATATGACCTACTGGGATCGGGAAGCCGCCAGGCGTCACAAATTCGTGTTCACAGATTTTTCCACCTATGACCTGTGGCAGCAGATGCAGCTCGGCTGGGTAGAGGGCACCGTCATGCGGACGAAGGAATACGAAAAGCTCGCCATAACGCTCCTTCAACCGGACCAGGAATTTAGTGCCGAGAACGTCAAGGAAGTGGCCGGCCGAGGTCTCTTCTTTGTTAGTATGGAGAATATCGAGGAGATCTATCTGAAATACCCTGAAAAATTCCCGGGCGTCGAGTTCTAACCTGGATTCCCTGACGCCTCTTCGGTTTCACGCCCGGCATGACAGCATCGGCGCTACGGCCCTGGCCCATAAACTTCGGGCCTGCCCTCGGACGTCCCTCCGAAGTTACGCCCCAAGGGGCAGCCGCACCGTAGCCTGGGGCAACGCCCCAGGTTTTGTTTAATTGGCCTGGAAGCCTGAAGGGCTTGTTCAACTCCCCGCTTCATTCCCAGACATCATGAGTCAGGCCGACTAGGGAAGAGGTGAGGCACGCCTTCAGCGTGTGATTGCATCAATCCATTACCTGGGGCGTTGCCCCAGGCCAGTCGGCTATTGGCGAGCCTTCTTACGGTGAAGATGCGCCGTTGGCGCGAAGATCGCCGGACTCCGCCGGCGATCTTCGGCGTCTACGTGGGGGGGGCGCCGGACGGAGAAGTGGACAACTACACCGATCGCGAGGGTCTGAGAATGCAGTAGCGCCCTATGAAGTGCGACGGCAGAGCATCAGTCTACGGCAGCTCGACCAATAACTCGATCTCCGCTGCGGCGCGCAGCACTTTCAGATGGGAAGCCCTGACCTTACGCAACACCACCTGCTCGATACGCTCGCGGACCGCATCCTCGTCCTGTTTTAAGACCCCCCGCGTCGGTACCACCTTAAACTTCTCCATGTAAAAATAGTACTCGGCCCTGGCCTCCACGTCGGTCAACGCGACGTCGTCGCGGCCCATGCCATGGCGTGCGAAATAAAATTCGGCAAGGACCCCGGCCCGCTGATTGTCGACGGCCTCGGCGCCTCGCACCTGTTGCGCCAGGAACTCCGGATCTTTCTCGAGCCCGGCTTCACGCGCGTCCGCGATCATGATGAGATTAGTCACAGCGTTGAATACGATCGGCGATACCGAGCCGCCCTTGTCCAGGCCGGCAATCAAGCCTGGCAGCTCGGGAAGCTCTCCCAGCGTCAGACTATTGCCGTCAGCTTCAACCACGACTTCTGACAGCGCCGCCGTGAGTAGCGCCAAATCCTTCTTGATCGCCGAGGGCGCGACGCCGCGTTTTTTTGCTTCACGCTTGACCACTATCTCTATGATCTTCGGCAGCAAAACGGCGGTCCCCTCTGTCGGCACGGCATCCTGGATCGTCGCAGATCCTGAGCTGTGTTGAATAGTGAACGTTACCGTCGACAACCGTTGCCGCAGCCATTTCGCCCGGGCCTCGCCGCCGGCGCCAATAGCCCCACTTGTCAGTTGACGCACCGCGAATGACTCGCGAATCTCGTCGGGGTACCGGGCAAATTCGTCCTGGTTCTGCGCCATATGCGCTGCGATCTCCTCAGCGGTCGGTCTGTAGCTTTCACGGTTCATTGCGTCCGCGACCTCCGGAATCGTTTGTAGGTAAAGCTGTACGAGCATTTGCCTTTCCGGCCAGGCTGCCTGGAACGCTACGGCCGCAATTTGATCCAGGTATTCGGGGTCCTTATCAAGGCCGAGCGCCACAGCTTTCTGCGCGACCAGCTCGTTGTCGATCGCGCCCTCGATCCAGGGACGGAGTTGGTACAGGTCGATTTTCCTGTCTGCGGCAGCGTCGGGAAAGAACGTCTCTGTCAGCAGCAGTTCGCCATTGACACGTGCAAGAACCTCCCCTACTTCCTCGATCGAGATGGTGGTGGGGGCCGGGGTCTGATCCTGAGCCTTCAAGCTCAGGGGCCAACCGAACGCGGTGATCGCGACAGCTGCAGTCATCCATGCCTGTTGCTTCATCATCATTCGCTCCTATTCCTGGATTTATCTGGACTTGGATTGTCCGAAACTTTGGATCATTCAGTTCGGAGGGATGACTGTAGTCGCAATAATAGTACCACAAACTTCCTATTTCTCACGTTGCTGAAACTTTCTTCACGGCTGTTGGCTAAACGGAACGGACATTGCGACTGCTCCAAGGCGAATCAAACAAGCTGCGTAGTGCCGCTTTTACTCTAAAAACTAACCATGGGCATTTACTGAAAAACACAAATTTCCGGGATGATGGATGTAAAAAAGCGCCCGAAAACATCTTAAACCCTTAGCAGAGAGAAGGTTCAGCGTTTTATATGTCCGACACTTTTCTAAAAAAAAATCGGGAAAATGTGAAAAAAAGCTTGGAATCGCCTAGCGGATTTCCTATACCTTGAATTGTGCTTGGTGAGAAGGCTTGCGAAATACCAAAAGCAATCAACAAATACGAACACGAAAAACACGAACTCAGGCTGGGGAAATAAC
>CAJWLW010000228.1 GCA_913042885.1 uncultured Lentisphaeria bacterium
AGCCATACGCGCAACCTTGTTATCCGTATGAGGTGCCGGTACAATAACCATTCCAAAACGTTTAACCGCAATTCCACTCATTCATGGCGCTTCAATTCTACAACACCATGTCCCGCAGGCAGGAAGCCTTCGAGCCCCGCGAAGCCGGCAAGGCGGCGATGTACACCTGCGGCCCGACCGTCTACAACTACGCGCACATAGGCAACTTCCGCGCCTACATATTCGAAGACATCCTGCGTCGCGCCCTCCGTTTTTGCGGTTACGAAGTGAACCAGGTGATGAACCTGACGGATGTCGACGACAAGACCATCCGCGACTCGATCGTCGCCGGCATGGGCCTCGACGACTTCACGCAGCAATATAAGGACGCTTTTTTCGAGGACGTCGACGAGTTGCGCATCGAGCGGGCCGAGGCGTACCCCGCCGCCACCGATCATATCAGCGAAATGATTGACATCATCACAACACTGGTCGAGAAAGATATCGCCTACGTCAGCGACGACAACTGTGTCTACTACTCGATCGATAAATTCCCCGACTACGGCAAGCTCGCCCGGATCGATCGATCCGGCCAGCGCTCCGGCACCCGTGTCAAAAACGATGAATATGAAAAAGACTCGGTTGCAGACTTCGCGCTTTGGAAAGCCTGGGACGAGGCGGACGGCGACACCGCCTGGGACAGCCCCTGGGGCCGCGGCCGGCCAGGCTGGCATATCGAGTGCAGCGCCATGAGCATGAAGTATCTCGGCCCACATTTCGACCTGCACACCGGCGGCGTCGACAACATGTTCCCCCACCACGAAGACGAAATCGCCCAAAGCGAAGCGGCGACCGGCGAGACCTTCGTCAACTACTGGCTGCACTGCGAACACCTCATGGTCAACGGCAAGAAAATGTCGAAGTCCGAGGGCAATTTCTTCACCTTGCGCGATTTGCTCGATGCCGGCTACACCGGCCGCGAGGTCCGCTACCTGCTGCTGGCAGCGCATTATCGCCAGCAACTGAATTTCCGTGCACCGCGCAACGCAGAAACTAATGTCATCGAATTCGTCGGCCTCGAGGAAGCACGCACCGTTCTGCGCCGGTTCGATGACTTCATCCGCCGCCTGCGCGAAGTCGCAACTTCGCCGGATATGGGACTCGACACTGCCACCAGCCTCTGTGCAACTGCAGAGTCCGCATTCCGCGCCGGACTCGAAGACGACCTCAATATTTCCGAAGCACTCGCCGCATTTTTCGACTTTATGCGCGACGTCAACAAAGCACTCGACGACAGTGCCCTCGCAGGTAACGCTGCCGAGATGGTGCTGACGGCCTGCCGCAGCTTCGACTCTGTCCTCGCCGTATTCGATCTCGACAAAGGCGAGGAAGAAGCACCCGCAGAGATCCTCGCGCTCGTTGAAGCACGACAACAGGCGCGCCAGACGAAGGACTTCGCACGGGCTGACGAGATTCGCGACGAGCTCACCGACGCCGGCTGGGTTTTAGAAGACAGCCCAACCGGGCCGCGCGTGAAACGCGCTTGAGTAACCAACGCACATACTGTAAGCCGATTCGACAGGATGAACCGTGACTGAACTGCGTAAACACCCGACCTTCCAAAAGCGACCTGGACCCGTCCTGCTGTGCATCATGGACGGCGTCGGCTACGGCAAGTACCCCGAAGGCGACGCGGTTGCCAGCGCCTGCAAGCCGACACTCGACTGGCTGCATGCCAACGCCCCAAACATCCGGCTGAAAGCCCACGGCAGCGCCGTCGGGATGCCGACCGAGGACGACATGGGCAACAGCGAGATCGGTCACAACGCTATCGGTTGCGGTCGCGTCTTCGCCCAAGGCGCCACGCTGGTCAACGAAGCGATCAACGACGGCACTATTTTCGACGGCACGACGTGGGCGGATCTTACACAGCATTGTGTCAGCAACAACAGCACGCTGCATTTCATCGGTCTGCTTTCAGACGGCAATGTCCACAGCCACATCCGCCATCTCTTCGGTATGCTCGACGGCGCCGCCAAGGCAGGCGTCCGATCTATACGCCTGCACACGCTGCTCGATGGCCGGGACGTCGGCGAAACCTCGGCGCTGGAATACATTGAGCCGCTCGAAGAAAAGCTGGCAGCGCTGAATGTCGACGGCCTCGACTGCCGTATCGCTTCCGGCGGCGGTCGCATGCACATCACCATGGACCGCTACGGCGCTGACTGGGCAATGGTCGAGCGCGGTTGGAATACGCACGTGCGCGGCAACGGCCGGACCTTCGGCTCGGCACGTCAGGCAATTGAGACGCTGCGCCAGGAAACCAGCGCCACCGATCAGAACCTGCAGGCCTTCGTAATCGCAGATAACGACGGTCCCGTCGGCCCAGTGCGCGATGGCGATGCCGTCATCCTTTACAACTTCCGCGGCGACCGCGCCATGGAACTCTGTGCCGCCTTCGAGAACGACGACTTTCCGCACTTCGACCGCTCACCGCGCCCTGATGTCATGTTTGCGGGCTTGATGCAATACGACGGCGACCTGAAGATTCCCCGCCGCTACCTGGTCGAGCCGCCACAGATCGATCGTACTGTCGGTGAATTTCTCGTCGGTGCCGGAGTCCGCCAACTGGCCATCAGCGAAACTCAGAAATACGGGCACGTCACGTACTTTTTCAACGGCAACCGCACCGATAAGTTCGACGACGCTCTGGAGAACTACGTCGAAATTCCCTCCGACCTGATACCGTTCGAGCAGCGCCCGTGGATGAAGGCCGCCGAGGTTACGGACGTTGTCATCAACGAAATCCGGGCCGGCAGCTTCGACTTTGCGCGCATCAACTTTCCCAACGGCGACATGGTTGGACACACCGGCGACCTCCTGGCGACCGAAATCTCCATTGGGGTCGTCGATCTCTGCCTGGCACGGCTGATGTCGGTCGTCGAGAAGGCCGGCGGCGTCATGATCATCTGCGCCGACCACGGCAATGCCGACGAAATGTACGAGCGCAAGAACGATGAGGTCCTTATGAACGAGGGCCGGCCGAAGATCAAGACCAGCCACTCACTTAATCCCGTGCCCTGCATCATCTACGACTTCCTCTACGATGGCGAGTACACGATGACCAAACGTGACGACCTCGGCATCACCAGCCTTTCCGCCACATGCCTGAACCTGCTCGGCTTCGACACACCGGAAGATTACCTGCAGTCCGTCCTCGAGTTCACCTGACTTGGCTTATTCATAAAGTTTCGACGCGAAAGTACTCATCTGGGCGCTCGCAACAGAAAGTTCGTGAATATGCCCTGGTTGGGCAAAAATATGGGCAATAGCCGCATCTGAATTTTGATGCGACGCGGTTTGGCGGTTATCATATCCTTAGTCTTTCTCCCCGGACCTCCGGAGTTGAATCGGTAATCAAGCGTATACGACTCCCTGTGAGTCCACGCAAGCACTGACTCTGACATGGCCTTAGGCGATCTCTTACGACCAAAATGGAAGCACAGTAATCCGGAAGTCCGCCTGGAGGCGGTAGCGGAACTGACCGACCAGGACGGCGATAAACTGACTGAAATCGCGACGACAGATGAAGATCCGAAAATCCGTCTTGCAGCAGTGGCGCGAATTGACGACCAGGCCATCTTGGAGCAGATCGCCGCCACGGACACCGATGCCGATGTGCTCGACGCATTGACCGTCAAGATCGATCAGCATCTGCGCAGCACGGTCCTCGATTCCCCGGATGCCGCAACCTGTCAGCCGATTCTCGCGCGTATCAGTTGTGAAGAGGTGCTGTCCAGCATCGTCGTCGATACCGAGCACGATGACATCCGGCTCGCCACGGTCAAACACATCATGTGTCCGACGCGCCTGTCCCGACTGACTGTCGCCAACACAGGGAAAGCCCTCGGCCTGCACGTCGTCGAACGCATTGACGATGACACCGTCCTCGAACGTATTGCGCGCGATGCATCGAACACCCGAGTGCGCCATGCTGCTCAGGAAAAGATCGACGGAATCATCGAAGAACGCAACCGCCCGTCAGCCGAGCAGCTACGTGAAACCGAGCTGCAGGAACTGTACGACACCGCCCGCAAGTTGATGGATTCCTGGAACTGGGAATTTGCCTTCGCGAAGTTCAAGGAACTGCAGTCGCGCTGGGCCGATCTCGACCCGAGCCGGAAAGACCCGCGCCGTTCAGGCCTCGACCACGCGCTCAACGAGCTGCACCGGCGGCACCAGGAATTTATCGAGGTGCAGGCGAAAGACCGCAAGCGCGCCGAGTTGCGTGCCTACAACATCGCCGAGCGCGAACGAATCTGCACCGCCGTCGAGGCCTTGATCGGGCGGATGGACGAAGCCGCAGCTACCGAACTGGACAGGCTCCGCGCCGAATGGGAAACCGCGCCGGAGGTGCCGGACGACGAATACCTGCAGCTGCAGATACGGATCGACACAGCCGCCCAGACTTTCCACGACACGACGCTGCTGCAGCGCGCTGAGCAGGAAGCACACGACGACGCGATGCCAATCCTCCAGACCCTGTGCAATCGCGCCGGCGAACTATCGACGTCTGAGGCATTCGCAGATCTCGAATCGCAACTCGACAAACTCACCGAAGAAATGGCCGCAGTCGAGTGCACCGGCGACGACGCCGATGCGGTGCGCGCCACGTTCGACACAGCCATCACCACTGCACGCACACGATTGACCGAGCACCGCGACGCGGTGGCACAGGCAAAGGCCGACAACCTGAAACAGCTCGAAGAAATCTGCACCGCCTTCGAAGCAATCCTCGGCGCCGAGGACATCGCCAAAATAGAAACACCCGGGCGCGAACTGCAGACAGCCTGGTCAAAGGTCGGCATGGTCGATAATGACGCCCGCGAGCCGCTGGAGAAACGCTTCAAGAAACTGTCCGACAAATTCCGCCAGCGCACCCGTGAATTTCACCGCGGCCGCGACCTCGACCGCTGGGCGAATCTGACACAGAAACAGGACCTCTGCACCGAAGCAGAGGCGCTCGCAAAAAACAGCGATTACCCGAAGATGGCGAAGACGATCCAGGATCTGCACAAGCGGTGGAAGACTATCGGCCCGGCACCGCGTGAGCAGTCGGACGACATCTGGAAACGATTCAAGACCGCCTGCGACGAACAGTACAGCCGCTGCCAGGCCTTTTTCGACGAGCAGGATAAACGACGCAAGGAGAATTTCGAGCAGAAACAAAAATTGTTGGATGAGCTCACCGGCCTGATGGACGACTGCACGAAGGACACAGCGAAAGAAAGGGTGCAGGCGATCCAGGCAGAGTGGAAAGACATCGGGCACGTGCCAAAAACATCGATGGACATCAACAAGCGCTTCCACGATGTCTGCAACGATTTTTTTGAGAAACGCCGGGAACACTACAAAATTCGCAGCGACGCGCGCAAGGACAGCCGGAAACGCAAGGAAGAACTTTCTGAGCAGGCCGAAGCACTCAAGGACTCCGAGGACTGGGGCACCGCAACGGACGCCATGAAACGGTTGCAGGTTGACTGGAAAGCTGCCGGCCCGTGTGAACGCAAGAAGGAGGAGAAACTCTGGGAGCGCTTCAGTGGAGCCTGCCAGCACTATTTCGACCGGCTCAGCGCCCACCACGACGAGCTCGACAAAGAGCGGGTCGGCAACTACGGGAAGAAGCTCGAACTCTGCACCGAGCTCGACGCCATTCTGGCCGACGACACAGGCGACCAGAAAAAGACCGCAGTCGCCCTGGTCGAACTGCACAACCGCTTCCGCGAAATCGGCCCGGTACCGCGCAATAACCAAGATGAGATCCGCAGCCGGTTCATCGCACCATGCGACGCCTTTTTCCAATCACGCCGCGATCACTTTGAGAAGCTCAAGGGCAAACGCGACGCCAGCCTGAAAATGCGCGAGGCGCTCATCGAGCAGGCAGAGACGATAGCTGAATCGACGGCCTGGCGTGAAACAACTGACGAGTTCAAAGAACTGCAGACAAAGTGGAAGACGATCGGCAGCGTGCCGCGAGAGATCGAAACGGAAACCCGGGAGCGGTTCAAGGCCGCCACCGACCGATTCTTCGACCGGCGACGTGAGCATTATGACGGTGTCGAAAAGGAGCGCTACGAGAATCTCAAGCGCAAGGAAGACATCTGCACACGGCTGGAAACGCTGGCCGACGTCAAGCCGCCGGAGGAAGAGGCCAACCTCAACGTGGCGGAGCAGTTGCAAATCGCTTTTGAATCGAACTTCATCAAGCAATCGGCCGCCGACTCGCAGTCCGCCTGGCGTGTGTCACTCACCGAGGTCCGCAAGCTGCAGGACCAGTGGGAGCGTACCGGCCATGTGCCGCGTGAATTCGACAAGACGATGTGGAAGCGCTACAGGAACGCGCTCGACCAGTTCTACGCACAGAAGCCGGAATCAGAACAACCGCGTGAGTCAAAGGAAGAGATGCAGGCCAATCTCGAGACCAAGACGAAGCTGTGCAAGGAAGCCGAAGCCCTGGCGGCCGGTGACGATCCGGCCGCCTGCGCCCGCGACGCCAAGCGCCTGGCCGGACGCTTCAAGAAAGCCGGGCGCGTGCCCTCGAAGAAACAGGCCGACGAGCTCGGCGACCGATTCTTCGCAGCGGTCGGCAAAATCTTCGACGCAACCCGCGCCGCCGATGACTCACAGCGCCGCGCCTGAGAAAAGTCGTCCGCTTATTCGACTCCTGCCGGAAGCACGGCCAAGGACCCCTTGTAAGCGAAAACGGCAATCAGCCTGACGAGGTCACCCGCAGCAATTGCTTGTAGTCGGTGGCACCTTTGAGGACCTTGTAAATGCCGTCCTGCAGGATCGTGCGCATGCCTTCTTTGACAGCCTGCTCCCGCAGTTCGCTGATCGTGCGTTTCTGGGATATCATTTTCTTCATCTCCGCCGACGCCAGCAAAACTTCGTGCAGACCGGTCCGGCCTTTGTAACCGGCATTCAGACAGCGATCGCAGCCGACCGCTTTCATCAGCTCGATGTTCTCCAGATCCAGCCCAAGCTCCGGGAAGCATTCCGGGCCATACAACTTGACAAAATGATCAAGTTCTTCTTCCTCCGGCTTGTACGCCTCCTTGCAGTTCTCGCAAAGGGTCCGCACCAGGCGCTGGGCAAGAACACCGATCAGCGCGTCGGCGAAGTTAATCGGATCCAGTCCCATGTCGAGCAGGCGTGCCATTGTATCCGGCGCCGAGTTCGTGTGCAGCGTCGAGAACACCATATGACCGGTCAACGACGCTTCGATAGCGCTGTGTGCCGTTTCGTAGTCACGCATCTCACCGATCAGAATGACATCCGGATCACAGCGCAGGAAAGCCCGCAGCGCCATAGCGAAGTCGTAGCCGATCTTCGGCATCACCTGCACCTGCTGCAGGCCCGGCTGCGTGATCTCCACAGGATCTTCGGCTGTCAGGATCTTACATTCCGGCGTATTGATCACCCCGAGCACGGCGTGCAACGAAGTCGTCTTACCGGAACCGGTCGGGCCCACGACAAGGAACAGGCCATTCGGATAGGTGAGGGCTTTGTCGATGAGCGCGCGGTTGTGTTCAGTGAGGTTGAGCTTGTCGATCGGCAGCGGCTCGCCGGCAGCCAATACACGCATGACGCAACTCTCGCCGTTCACCGTCGGCAGCGTCGCGATACGCAACTCCAGCGGCCTGCCGCGTAATTTTACGGTCATCTTGCCGTCCTGCGGCTTGCGGTTTTCGGCAATATCGAGGCGTGACAGGACCTTGATACGGGCAACCACGGCACGAATGTTCTGCGCCGGGATCTTCAGCACCTCGCGGCACACACCGTCTACACGCATACGGACGGAGGCCGGCGCCTTGTCCTTGCTCGGCTCGATATGGACATCAGAAGCGTTGAGGTTGAGCGCGTC
>CAJWLW010000229.1 GCA_913042885.1 uncultured Lentisphaeria bacterium
GGAGAAGGCCGGAGTGACGCCGGCGATCGAGGCGTACATCAAGCGCATCCTGGTGCGCTGGCCGGCCTGGAATCCGCAACTGCGCGACAAGGTGCTCGAAGACTTGAAGCGCTTTCGCGAGATGGGGTTCGAGGTGACGCTGTTCTTCCCCAAGTGGCCAAGCCTGGGCTACTCTGAAGAACATTCGACGGCCAACACCGCGGACGCCGGATGGATGGCGTGGATACATCCGAATCCGGTGCCCGGCGGCTGGCCCGAGCTGAAGCGGTTCTTTGACGAGGTACACGAGCTGGGCATCCTCAACCAGGCATTCATGAACCCGAACATCCATGTGCAGGGCGGTCCCGGCTTCGACGAGGACCGGCTGATGCACAATGAAGAGGGGGAACTCAGTTACGACTTCCTGTGCAGCCATGACGAAGTCGAGCGGATTACCGCTGCGATCCAGCACGCCCAGGGCCACGGGCTGACCTTCGACACGCTGTACTTCGACGCCTACTCGGCCCACGGCGGCGTGCAGGAGGACTTCTCGCCGGCACACCCACTGACACGCCGGCAAAATTACGCAGCGCAGTTGCAGGTGATGGCGAACACCCGGGCGCTCGGCACCATGCCCGGCAGTGAACTGTGCCGCTTCTGGTGTATCGGCCAGTGCGACTACTTCTTCTACAGCGACTGGTCGGCCGATCGGCTGACCAACGTGCCGTCGCAGGAATCGACCGATTGCGTCGGTGAGCCGGTGCCGCTGTTCCAGCTGGTCTTTCACGACTGCTGTTTCGCCGGTTTTTCCGGCGGCGGCCACGAGGCATACGTGACCGGCGTCGACTGGTGGCACGACCGGACGCCGCGGCTCTACGAGCTGTTGTCATGCTCGGCACCGTGTTACAACTGGCTGCCGCAGAATACTGTCCCCGTGCCCGACTGGGACAGTGACCTGGCTCGGGCCAAGTTCGCCTGGCTGCACCGCCGCTCGGCCTTCTTTCAGGCGATAGCGATGTCGGAAATGACCTCGCATGAGTTCCTCAGCGAGGATCGCAAGTTGCAGCGGACAGTCTTTGCCAACGGTGTCACCGCCGAGTTCGACATGGCCAACAACCTTTGCCGCATCGAGGGCGTCGACGGTTTCAGCGGCGACTGGGAAGCGCCCTGCGACTATCTCGGCGCGTACCGTGCCCCGGTCGGCTCAGATCTCGAGAGTTGAGTCCTCACGGCTCGACAGGCTGCAGACCGTCGGGCTCGACCCGAAATCGCTGCATCCGCATGAGCGTTGAGTGGTCGTCCCAGTAACAATACAGCACGACGTCGGGTGCCACTTCACACATGCTGCCCATGGCCCAGTGGGCCCCGTCGATAAGCGTGCCGTAGTCCCACGTCTGCCCGTCGTCGGGGCTGCAATTCACGGTCAAGGCAGGCAGGCGCGAGGCCAGAACCAATCTGCCGCTCGCCGTCCGCACCATGTTCGGTGAGGCATAGCCGGGAAACGCACCCCGCACGCAAGGTCCCCAGGTGCGGCCGCCGTCATCCGACCAGCTTTCCCACATCCATGGCGAATATATCGGCCGCACGAACGCCATGATCCGGCCGTTGCCCAGCTCGACCGCACACGGTTCGGTCAAATCGAGATTGCCGGGGATCGGATTGCCGTCATTGTCGTTGCCGGGATTGTCGACGTGGACCGGGTCTGACCAGGTGAGACCGTCGTCATCGCTGCGCGAAGAAAAGCCTTCGCAGTGATTGCTGCCCCAGGTCCAGATATTTTTCCCTTTCGGCATGTCTTGGGCGGCGGCCAGCATGAACGCCAGGATGCCGCCGTCTTTGAGATTGAGGAACCCTTGCGGTGAGAGCTGCTGGCTCGGCGTTTCCATCGGTGGGCCGAGGTGCAGATTCGACCGCACCGGTTCACCCCAGGTGCGGCCGCGATCGGTCGATTCATACACCGACTTGCCTTCCCGTTCCGGCGTGTAGATCAGCAATCGGCCGCCGGGTGTCAGGTTCATCCGCGCGCCGCCCCACGCCGACAACGTGCCGGCCGGCGTGAACGCTTCCGGTTCGCTCCAGGTTTTCCCGTCGTCTGTGGAGCGGGTCAGATGGGGCACGGCTTTGGCATCTTCGCCCTGGGACAGGCTGATCGGAATGTTCATCAGCAAGAGCAGTTCACCGCCATCGAAGCGCTTCAAGTCAATCGGCTGCTGCCAGACGACCGGCGAGCACGGAACCGGATGCCACCAATTCTTTGCCTGGCGCGGGTTGTCGTCCCAGATTGCGGGCGCCTCGTTTGCTTCGATCTCGACATTTCGAATCCGGCCGGCACCGCAGCCAAACAAACCGACATGTCCGGCGCCTCCATAGGTGTCGTCTGTTGCTTCGAACCTGCCGTAGTCGCCGATCTGCACGGCGAAGCGGTTGCCGGTTACACGCACTTCGCAGGGCAACCAGATGTTGGCATTGCTGGGCACGCGCCGGACCATCTCCAGCTTGATCATTCTGAGATAACCGCCATCGTCCATTTTCGACAGGGCCACCCAGAAATGCTGCGCCCGAGAGGCCTGGCCGCAATTGGGGAAATGCAGCATGTAAAAATGGGATTGGTCCGGCGCTCGCAGGATGATACCGACATCCGAATGGCCCATCAACTTGATCTCGAATCGTGCCGTGCAGTCTTGCGTGCAAAGTGAACGCTCGAAAGCAAAATGCAGATTCTGCATGGTCATGCCCTCATCACCTGTCAACGGCGGCGGCGGTTCGATTACGCCCGCTTCATCGCTGCTCCAGGGACCATTGACGAAATGCCAGTCACCGGTATCGATCTGTAATCGTTTCACCTGTATTGCTCCTTCGTTGGTGTCGGTCTTGATTTTTCCTGGCGCCGCCGCCTTCAATAATCCGGATCACCGGCCATATGCCCCTTGTACCGCTCGAGGTCCTGCCCTGCTTCAACGAGCGATTTGCGGACTTCCTCGGTATCGGTCTTTTCGGCCGCTGCCCTGGCCGTGGCGAGCTTGTCCTGCAGCCACAGCAGTTTACCGTCGGTCCGAGGCGGCCAGGTATCGCGCGGTGCATCCAGCAGTTTGTCGATCCTGGCGTGTGTCGATGCGAGCATGTCAAGGTAATCTTTGGCGGCGGTGTCGTCATATCGCCCGTAGCCGCCGGTTGCTTTGCGTCTTTCGATGTTGGTCAACAGCGCGGTGCCGTACCAGGCGAAGTACCCATCACAATAGAGGGACGACATCATGATGTTGTCAGCAAGCATCTCCGGGGGTTGCTCGGCGATGAACAGGCCCGGCACGAAAAGCACCGGCAGGCTTTCACGGGCAATTTTCGTGTTCATGTAGGACCAGCGATAGGGGCCGTGCGGATATTCGTTGGCGTTGAGAACCGGCGACGGCACGCTTGGCGTACCGAGACCACGTGACATACCGGGGATCGAACGCATGAGATTGTACTTGGCCAGGATGAACGCCGGATTGACAGCCTGGCACCGGCGCCGGATGCCGTCCCACAAGGCTTCGGTGCGGCGGGCTGCGAAACTGGAATAGTGCGACGTTTCGTACTGACCGTGACCTTGCTGCCGTTCTGCCAGCCAGCGGCCGCGTTCGGCGGCAGGAACCTGGTCATAGGTGTTTTGCGGATCGACTGCGAACGCGGCCAGGTAGGTTGCAAAGCAGTCGTCGCAGTAACACGGCCCGTCGTAATTCGACTTGTCGGAATGGTACATCTCGACATCGATGTTGATGCCGTCCGCACCGGCTTCCGCCGCCTTCACAGCCCACTTGCCGATGTGCTGACCGGCGATATAGCCCTCGTCCAGCGGGCAGCATGTCCATTTGGCCAGCTCGCCGCTCGGTGATCGGTACTTGCGATAGGGCGCCATATGGTGCGTGCCGTATTTCCACCCGACAAACACCTTCAGACCAAGTCGCTGCCCCACCTCGACATTGTGTTTGAGGCGCCCCGACTCGAGATCCGTGCTGCGCGATCGGTCGTGTTTCAAAGGCACTGTGCGCCGGTCAATGGCGATATTCTCGCGCCGGTCGTCGCTGTTCACGTTCATGCCGATATGGACGATATTGAACCCGGCATCAACGATCGCCTGGCCCTTCGTCTTGGTGCCGTCGGTTCCGAAGGGCTCGTCGAGATTGTCGGAGATCCAGATGTAACGGATCTTCTCCTCCACCATCCAGCGCACCTTCGGATGCAGCTCGCCGAGCGGCTCCGGAATGCTTTCAATGGGCGGCAGGTCGAATTCACTCGCGGTCGTCTGGCCCCAGGACATCCAGGCGACGAGGCACGCGACAAATGCGACGGCGGGTTTCTGTGTTTTCATGCGTTGTGTCACAGCACCAAACATAGCCACGGTGCGCAGTGAATGCACGTGGCCGGCGCGGCTTCGACGCCATATTGATACCCTCACCAAGGTAGTTTGCCGAAGTATGGCTTGCAGAATCGCCCTGCGACTATCTCGGCGCGTACCGTGCCCCGGTCGGCTCAGACCTCGAGAGTTGAGTCCTCACGGCTCGACAGGCTGCAGACCGTCGGGCTCGACCCGAAATCGCTGCATCCGCATGAGCGTTGAGTGGTCGTCCCAGTAACAATACAGCACGACGTCGGGTGCCACTTCACACATGCTGCCCATGGCCCAGTGGGCCCCGTCGATAAGCGTGCCGTAGTCCCACGTCTGCCCGTCGTCGGGGCTGCAATTCACGGTCAAGGCAGGCAGGCGCGAGGCCAGAACCAATCTGCCGCTCGCCGTCCGCACCATGTTCGGTGAGGCATAGCCGGGAAACGCACCCCGCACGCAAGGTCCCCAGGTGCGGCCGCCGTCATCCGACCAGCTTTCCCACATCCATGGCGAATATATCGGCCGCACGAACGCCATGATCCGGCCGTTGCCCAGCTCGACCGCACACGGTTCGGTCAAATCGAGATTGCCGGGGATCGGATTGCCGTCATTGTCGTTGCCGGGATTGTCGACGTGGACCGGGTCTGACCAGGTGAGACCGTCGTCATCGCTGCGCGAAGAAAAGCCTTCGCAGTGATTGCTGCCCCAGGTCCAGATATTTTTCCCTTTCGGCATGTCTTGGGCGGCGGCCAGCATGAACGCCAGGATGCCGCCGTCTTTGAGATTGAGGAACCCTTGCGGTGAGAGCTGCTGGCTCGGCGTTTCCATCGGTGGGCCGAGGTGCAGATTCGACCGCACCGGTTCACCCCAGGTGCGGCCGCGATCGGTCGATTCATACACCGACTTGCCTTCCCGTTCCGGCGTGTAGATCAGCAATCGGCCGCCGGGTGTCAGGTTCATCCGCGCGCCGCCCCACGCCGACAACGTGCCGGCCGGCGTGAACGCTTCCGGTTCGCTCCAGGTTTTCCCGTCGTCTGTGGAGCGGGTCAGATGGGGCACGGCTTTGGCATCTTCGCCCTGGGACAGGCTGATCGGAATGTTCATCAGCAAGAGCAGTTCACCGCCATCGAAGCGCTTCAAGTCAATCGGCTGCTGCCAGACGACCGGCGAGCACGGAACCGGATGCCACCAATTCTTTGCCTGGCGCGGGTTGTCGTCCCAGATTGCGGGCGCCTCGTTTGCTTCGATCTCGACATTTCGAATCCGGCCGGCACCGCAGCCAAACAAACCGACATGTCCGGCGCCTCCATAGGTGTCGTCTGTTGCTTCGAACCTGCCGTAGTCGCCGATCTGCACGGCGAAGCGGTTGCCGGTTACACGCACTTCGCAGGGCAACCAGATGTTGGCATTGCTGGGCACGCGCCGGACCATCTCCAGCTTGATCATTCTGAGATAACCGCCATCGTCCATTTTCGACAGGGCCACCCAGAAATGCTGCGCCCGAGAGGCCTGGCCGCAATTGGGGAAATGCAGCATGTAAAAATGGGATTGGTCCGGCGCTCGCAGGATGATACCGACATCCGAATGGCCCATCAACTTGATCTCGAATCGTGCCGTGCAGTCTTGCGTGCAAAGTGAACGCTCGAAAGCAAAATGCAGATTCTGCATGGTCATGCCCTCATCACCTGTCAACGGCGGCGGCGGTTCGATTACGCCCGCTTCATCGCTGCTCCAGGGACCATTGACGAAATGCCAGTCACCGGTATCGATCTGTAATCGTTTCACCTGTATTGCTCCTTCGTTGGTGTCGGTCTTGATTTTTCCTGGCGCCGCCGCCTTCAATAATCCGGATCACCGGCCATATGCCCCTTGTACCGCTCGAGGTCCTGCCCTGCTTCAACGAGCGATTTGCGGACTTCCTCGGTATCGGTCTTTTCGGCCGCTGCCCTGGCCGTGGCGAGCTTGTCCTGCAGCCACAGCAGTTTACCGTCGGTCCGAGGCGGCCAGGTATCGCGCGGTGCATCCAGCAGTTTGTCGATCCTGGCGTGTGTCGATGCGAGCATGTCAAGGTAATCTTTGGCGGCGGTGTCGTCATATCGCCCGTAGCCGCCGGTTGCTTTGCGTCTTTCGATGTTGGTCAACAGCGCGGTGCCGTACCAGGCGAAGTACCCATCACAATAGAGGGACGACATCATGATGTTGTCAGCAAGCATCTCCGGGGGTTGCTCGGCGATGAACAGGCCCGGCACGAAAAGCACCGGCAGGCTTTCACGGGCAATTTTCGTGTTCATGTAGGACCAGCGATAGGGGCCGTGCGGATATTCGTTGGCGTTGAGAACCGGCGACGGCACGCTTGGCGTACCGAGACCACGTGACATACCGGGGATCGAACGCATGAGATTGTACTTGGCCAGGATGAACGCCGGATTGACAGCCTGGCACCGGCGCCGGATGCCGTCCCACAAGGCTTCGGTGCGGCGGGCTGCGAAACTGGAATAGTGCGACGTTTCGTACTGACCGTGACCTTGCTGCCGTTCTGCCAGCCAGCGGCCGCGTTCGGCGGCAGGAACCTGGTCATAGGTGTTTTGCGGATCGACTGCGAACGCGGCCAGGTAGGTTGCAAAGCAGTCGTCGCAGTAACACGGCCCGTCGTAATTCGACTTGTCGGAATGGTACATCTCGACATCGATGTTGATGCCGTCCGCACCGGCTTCCGCCGCCTTCACAGCCCACTTGCCGATGTGCTGACCGGCGATATAGCCCTCGTCCAGCGGGCAGCATGTCCATTTGGCCAGCTCGCCGCTCGGTGATCGGTACTTGCGATAGGGCGCCATATGGTGCGTGCCGTATTTCCACCCGACAAACACCTTCAGACCAAGTCGCTGCCCCACCTCGACATTGTGTTTGAGGCGCCCCGACTCGAGATCCGTGCTGCGCGATCGGTCGTGTTTCAAAGGCACTGTGCGCCGGTCAATGGCGATATTCTCGCGCCGGTCGTCGCTGTTCACGTTCATGCCGATATGGACGATATTGAACCCGGCATCAACGATCGCCTGGCCCTTCGTCTTGGTGCCGTCGGTTCCGAAGGGCTCGTCGAGATTGTCGGAGATCCAGATGTAACGGATCTTCTCCTCCACCATCCAGCGCACCTTCGGATGCAGCTCGCCGAGCGGCTCCGGAATGCTTTCAATGGGCGGCAGGTCGAATTCACTCGCGGTCGTCTGGCCCCAGGACATCCAGGCGACGAGGCACGCGACAAATGCGACGGCGGGTTTCTGTGTTTTCATGCGTTGTGTCACAGCACCAAACATAGCCACGGTGCGCAGTGAATGCACGTGGCCGGCGCGGCTTCGACGCCATATTGATACCCTCACCAAGGTAGTTTGCCGAAGTATGGCTTGCAGAATCGCCCTACCGGCACTTTTTCAAGTCGCGCGCCTCCTTCTTCAAATGCTTCTTGAGTGTCGTTCGATCCTTTTTCGAAGGCACTTTTTTCGCATTGACGATGACAGGGTTACTGGTCTTCGTACTTCCGCCCTTGCTGAGGTCATCCGG